>NZ_KV793634.1:87799-111646 GCF_001808485.1 Nosocomiicoccus sp. HMSC09A07 | reverse complement strand
TATTTAACACTTTCAACGTTTTTTTGTTAATAAAAGAAGAAAAACCTGGTTTTGAGTTTGTTTTCGCAGGTTGATTGTGTCTTTTTATCCTAAAAAAGCTTAAACACCACTTTTCAAAATTATATTTAACAAAAATTTCGGGATTCTGTTAGATATCCGGATATATTTAACAAATTTCGGGTCGTCGAGCCGGTTTTTGTTAATTATATCTTTTTATCTAACAAAAACGGTGCAAGATTCTGCGTTTTTGTTAATTATCCTAATATATTTAACACTTTCAACGTTTTTTTGTTAATAAAGATGAAAAACCGGCACGAATCCCCACCGCTTACAACGCCTCTATACAAATTCTAACCGTGCGTTTAAGGTCGTCTAGCGACATGCTTGGTAATGCAGGATTCTCGATTGCAAGTTCGTGCGATGCTGGTAGATGTATGAATCCGGCTTTAAATGAGTCATTTTTACGGCTTGCTTCGTGTAGTGCGACGTACATCATGTTATTACATAAATATGTGCCTGCCGTATTAGAGATTTTTGCAGGTAAATACGATTCATTTAACGTATCTACCATTTTGCGGATCGGAAGTGTTGAAAACAATCCATCCGGACCGCCTTCGACAATCGGTTGGTCAACTGGTGCAAAACCTGAGTTGTCTTTTGCGCCGTCTTTTACGTTAATCGCAATTCGCTCTGGAGTAATTTTACTACGTCCAGCTGCGAGACCGAGCATTATAACTGCGTCAGGCTTTCGTTCATTTATTTCTTTTAATAACTCTTTTTCTGATTCGTTAAAGTCAACAGGCAACACTCTCGTTTCAATCGTGTACCCATTAATCGTTTCACTGTCCAATGCTTTCACAATTTCTTCTGTCGGGTTAATTTTATGATTTAAAAACGGAACAAACCCTGTTAATAATAATTTCATGTCCTTCACCTCTACAATATAGTTATCTCACATTGTAATGGAATTTCTTGGAAATTTGAAATCATTAAAACAGGGTTTGTATTAAATTTTTATAGCTCTTTTTTACAATAAAAACGCTATCATAATATAACAAAAATAAATTTATACGGTTATCTTAGTGTTTCAGATCACTCGTATTTTCATTTAAGTTAAGGAAAAGATTCACTCCGAAAAGAATAATTGCAAGTAAGAACATCGGTCCACCGATAAATGTGAAGATGTGTGCTGTTTTTGCATCAATTTGTACGTAAAACGTACTGAATAGGAACAGTGGAACTCCGATATGGTATAACCAGAACGTTGCTTTACCAAGTCCGTTTTTTGCTAAGTGCGGGTAAATACATAATACTGCTCCAATACCTAGTGTTGTTAACCATCCAACGACGTTAACGTGTGCGTGTCCTGCAGCCCAGTTTAATTGAATCGTGTAAGACATAAATAATCCGACAGAAATTCCGAAAACTAAGTAAAGTACTGCAAGTTTAAGCCATGTTTGACCCATTTAAATCCCCCCTATTTCTTTTATAATTTGAGATTATCATTAATTTTGTATAGACGTCAATTTAATGTGAAAAAATCATCCTTTAGTATTAGAACACAAAATATAATAAGATAAAAAAACCGCCACACTTTCATGCGACGGTCAATGTAATATTTATCCGATTGAACCTTCCATCTCGTAACTGATGAGGCGGTTCATTTCTACTGCGTATTCCATTGGTAATTCTTTTGTGAAAGGTTCGATGAAGCCCATGACGATCATTTCTGTCGCTTCGATTTCACCGATACCTCTACTCATAAGGTAGAATAATTGTTCTTCTGATACTTTAGATACACGCGCTTCGTGCTCTAAAGAAATGTTGTTGTTGTAGACTTCGTTGTATGGAACTGTATCTGACGTCGATTGCTTATCCATAATTAACGTGTCACACTCGATTGTAGATTTTGCGTTGTCCGCTCTACGCCCGAAGTGTACAAGTCCACGGTATGTTACTTTACCACCGTGTTGTGCGATCGATTTCGATACGATAGACGATGAAGTGTTCGGTGCTAAGTGTAACATCTTAGACCCTGCATCTTGTAGTTGTCCTTTACCTGCAAGTGCGATAGACATTGTCATACCTCTTGCGCCTTCACCTTTAAGGTAAATCGCCGGGTATTTCATCGTAATCTTAGATCCGATGTTACCGTCTACCCATTCCATCGTTGCATTTTCTTCAGCAAATGTACGTTTTGTAACTAAGTTGTACACGTTGTTTGCCCAGTTTTGAATCGTCGTGTAACGGCAGTATGCGTTTGGTTTAACGATAATTTCAACAACTGCTGCGTGCAGTGAGTTTGTTGTGTAAACTGGTGCAGTACAACCTTCAACGTAGTGTAACCATGAACCTTCGTCACAAATAATTAACGTACGCTCAAACTGTCCCATATTTTCTGAGTTAATACGGAAGTATGCTTGTAACGGACTATCTAATTTGACGTGAGGTGGTACGTAGATGAATGATCCACCAGACCAAACTGCTGAGTTTAATGCAGCGAACTTGTTGTCTGAAGGTGGTACAACTGTCGCGAAGTATTCTTTAAATAGTTCTTCGTTTTCTATAAGTGCTGCGTCAGTATCTTTAAATACGACACCTTTTTCTTCAAGTTCTTTTTCCATGTTGTGATAAACAACTTCTGATTCATACTGTGCAGATACACCTGCTAAGTATTTCTGCTCTGCTTCAGGAATACCTAAGCGATCAAACGTACGTTTGATTTCTTCAGGCACTTCATCCCAAGAACGTTCTGAACGCTCTGAAGGTTTTACGTAATAACGAATTTCGTCGAAGTTAAGTTCTGATAAGTCTCCACCCCATGTTGGCATCGGCTTACTATAGAACTGCTCAAGTGATTTTAGACGGAAGTCTAACATCCACTCTGGCTCTTCTTTCATCTTTGAAATCTCTCTAACAATTTCTTCAGTTAACCCGCGTTCTGAACGGAAAATCGAGACGTCTTCATCGCGGAAACCATATTTATATTCACCAATATCTGGCGCTTTTCTCATTGCCATAACGATTCACTCCTAATCATATTCCGTGCGGTTATTCTTCTTCTTTTACACCTTTTTCAAGTGCTTTCCAAGATAGAGTCGCACATTTAATTCTTGCAGGGAATTGGCTGACGCCGGATAATGCTTCAATGTCGCCCATATCGTCTGTGATTGTGTACTCTTCTCCGAGCATCATCTTACTAAACTCATCTGCCATTTCTAACGCACGCTCTACATTTTTACCTTTAACAGCTTCTGTCATCATCGATGCGCTTGCCATTGAAATCGAGCAACCATGTCCTTCGAAACGAACGTCGTCAATTATATTGTCTTTTACTTCTAACATGAGTCGAATTTCATCTCCACATGTTGGGTTGTTCATATCAATAGTAATCGTTCCACTATCTAATTCTCCCTTATTACGCGGATGTTTATAGTGGTCCATAATGACTGAACGGTATAGCTGTTCTAAATTACTAAAATTCATATGAGAAAAACTCCTTCGTACGCTCTAAGCCTCGAATGAATGTGTCTATTTCATCTTTAGTATTATAAATATAGAAACTTGCACGTGCTGTTGAATTTGTGTCTAACCATTTCATTAATGGTTGTGCACAGTGATGTCCTGCACGAACAGCGATACCCTCTTGATCAAGCGCTGTTGCTAAATCGTGTGGGTGCACTCCGTCAAGATTAAATGTAATTAACCCTGCGCGTTCTTTCGGTCCATAAATGGTAATACCATCAATTTTCTGCATTTCTTCGTAAGCATAATTTACAAGTTCTTGCTCGTAGTCGTGGATGTTATCCATACCGACTTCGAGTAAATAGTCGATTGCTGCACCGAGTCCAATTGCTTCAGCAATCATCGGTGTTCCCGCTTCAAACTTCACTGGTAAATCCGTCCATGTTGCGTCTTCTTTATACACGTAATCGATCATATCTCCACCGTATTCTATCGGCTCTAATTGATCTAGGATTTCTGCTTTACCATATAGTACACCAACACCTGTTGGACCAAGCATTTTATGTGCACTAAACGCATAGAAATCAACGTCTAAATCTTGGACGTCTACTGTCATATGAGGTACAGCTTGCGCACCATCTACAACGATATATGCATCGTGGTCGTGTGCGATTTTTGCGATAGATTTAATATCGTTTACTGTACCGAGTACGTTTGAAACGTGAGTAATCGCAACAATTTTTGTTTTATCTGACATGACACTTTTAACGCTATCTAGCGTAATCGTTCCGTCAGATTCAAGCGGAATAAACACCAATTTTGCACCTTTACGTTTTGCAAGTTGTTGCCAAGGTACGATATTTGCATGGTGTTCCATTTCTGTTACGACGATTTCGTCGCCCGCTTCAACAGCAAAATCACCAAGTGAACGTGCGACTAAGTTGAGTGCTGCTGTTGTCCCACGTGTATAAATGATTTCTTCAAATCGTTTTGCATTTATGAATTTACGTACTTTCATACGCGCAGATTCATATGCATCAGTCGCAAGCGAACCGAGAGTATGGACCCCTCGGTGTACGTTTGCGTTATATTTAAAGTAATAGTCATTCGTCTTATCCACGACGCTTTTTGGCGTTAAGCTTGTAGCTGACGTGTCTAAGTACGTAAGTGCATTCCCATTAACTGTTTCGTCAAGGACCTTAAAGTCTTGTCTTATTGTGTTAATGTCCAATGTGGAAGCCTCCTAGTATTATTAGTGTAAAATTTTATCTTCAATCACTTCTACGAGTAAGTTTTTAACACTTTCAATCGGTAAGCTTACAACAACTGGTGCTAAGAATCCGTGGATAACTAAGCGTTCTGCTTCTTCACGCTTAAGCCCTCTACTCATTAAGTAGAAGAGTTGTAGTTCATCCACACGACCAGCTGATGCTGCGTGTCCTGCTTCCACTTCATCTTCGTCGATTAATAGAATTGGGTTCGCGTCACCACGCGCTTTACCGTCAAGCATTAATACGCGAGATTCTTGTTGAGCGTTTGAGTTCGTCGCACCTTTTTTGATGTGACCAATCCCGTTAAATACGCTGTTTGCGTTCTCTTTCATTACACC
This sequence comes from Nosocomiicoccus sp. HMSC09A07, assembly GCF_001808485.1. NCBI lineage: Bacteria > Bacillati > Bacillota > Bacilli > Caryophanales > Staphylococcaceae > Nosocomiicoccus > Nosocomiicoccus sp. HMSC09A07. The sequence goes on along the minus strand of NZ_KV793634.1, from coordinate 106,572 downwards.
GTGTTTTAAGATGTTTCCGTACGTATTTTTACCGTAGTGAATAACTTCTGTCGTGAAGTTTAAGATTTGTTGTCCACGACCAATTGTAACGATTTTAACTTCTGATTCTGAGTTATCACCGTTTAAGTACGTCGTGTTATCGTAAATGACGTTTGAGTCACTCATTAGACCGAGTGCCCAGTCGATTTCAGCATCACGACTTGTTACACCGCGACGTACGACATATCCTGTAAGATCTTTTGCTAAGAAGTCTACTGCACCGTAGTTAATTTTTGCGTTATCTTTTGCAAGCACTTCACTTACAACGTTTAACTGTCCATTCGCTGATTCTAAGTTCGTGACATAGTTTTCTACATAAGTTACTTCAGAACCTTCATCTGCAACGAGTAAGACGTGGTTATATAACGATGCATTTTCATCATCGTGGTAAAACACGACTTGAATTGGCGCTTCAACTTTTACGTTTTTCGGTACGTAGATGAAGACCCCACCGTTTAACATCGCTTGGTGGTAAGCTGTCAGTTTGTTTTCATCGACAGCTACACCTTCAGTCATAAAGTACTTTTCAACTAAGTCTTTATGATTTTCTGATGCTGTAAATATATCTTCAACAATAACACCTTGAGACTTTAATGACTCAGATAATTCTACAAATGCTTTCGTGTTATTGTGTTGCACGTATAAGTTTTCTACATTCTCTACTTCTACAACTTCTTTTACCTTTTCAGGTAAATCAGAAATTGAATCAAACGTTGAACTTTCCGTAAATGGTTGCTCAACTGTAAAAAAGTCCCAGTTATAAATACGTGTTTTGTCTGGTTTTATCATGTCTAAACGATCGATTAAATCTAGTGCTTCTTTTCTTTTATTTGTAAAGAACTCTGTCACACCATTTTGTTCTGCGTCGTTTAAGACTTTTTCTTTATCTAAAACGAATTCGTTAGCCATTACAGTTCCTCCTGATATTATTCTACTGCGTCTACTGTTTCGTCTTCAATTCCGAGTTCTTGTTTAATCCACTCGTAACCTTCGTTCTCAAGACGTTCTGCAAGTTCTTTTCCGCCTGATTTTACTACTCTACCTTGCATCATTACGTGTACGAAGTCAGGTTCGATGTAGTTTAATAAGCGTTGATAGTGCGTGATAATTAATGAACCGAAGCTAGGTCCACGCAGTTCGTTAATACCTTTAGAAACAACTTGTAACGCGTCGATATCTAGACCAGAGTCAATCTCGTCTAAGATTGCGAATTTAGGTTCTAACATCATGAGTTGTAAAATTTCGTTACGTTTTTTCTCCCCACCAGAGAACCCTTCGTTTAAGTAACGCGTTGCCATATCTGGATCCATTTCTAAGAAATCCATGTTTTTATCTAGTTTTTTAATAAATTGCATTAAGTTAATCTCGTCGCCCTCTTCACGGCTTGAGTTAATAGCTGAACGTAAGAAATCTGAGTTTGTTACACCCGAAATTTCTGACGGATACTGCATCGCTAGGAATAAACCAGCGTGCGCACGCTCGTCAACTTCCATTTCCAGTACGTTCTCACCATCAAGTAAAACTTCACCTTGCGTTACATCGTATGCAGGGTGTCCCATAATCGCTTGAGCGAGTGTAGATTTACCCGTACCGTTAGGTCCCATTACAGCGTGAATCTCACCTTGTTTAAGTGTAAGATTTAAACCTTTAAGTATTTTCTTGCCATCAATTTCGACATGTAAGTCTTTAATTTCTAAAACAGAAGTCATCCGATAATCCTCCAATTAGATAGAATTTATTTTCCATATAATAGTTTATAATAGTTCTAAACTATAGTCAAAGTTTCCCATGACCATAATGACTTTAGTATAACGTAAAACAACGGATATTTGTAGTGTTATACATTGTGATAATCGAATTTTAGAATTGAGAATAAAAATCAGGTAAATGATGAAGAACTGGTAGGTAACTTGGTGATTTTCGTTGGAGTTTTGATGTGTTTTTATTTCTGAAGAGTCTTAGTTTTTTCTCGGAATTATAATAATCAAATTTCAGGTCGCTGAGACGTTTTTTGTTAATTAAGATGAAGAACCTCGTGGTGATTTGAATTTCGGAAGGTTTAAAGTGTCGTTTTATCCCAAAGGAGTAATAAAGCTGCTTCTCAAAATTATATCTAACAAAAATTTCGCGATTTTGTTAGATATCTCGATATAATTAACAAATTTCAAGACGCCACCTCGGTTTTTGTTAATTATATTTTTTTATCTAACAAAAACAGCACTGAATCCCAGGTTTTTGTTAATTATCCGGATATATTTAACATATTCAACAATTTTTTGTTAATTAAGATGAAAAACCTCGGTGAGATCTGAATTCGGGGAGTCAGAAAGTGTTGTTGTATTCCAAAATAGCGATAACACCATTCCCTAAAATTATATTTAACAAAAATTTCGCGATTCTGTTAGATATTCGGATATAATTGACAGATTTCGTCTCGCCACCCTCACTTTTGTTAATTATATTTTTTTATCTAACAAAAACAGCACTGAATCCCATGTTTTTGTTAATTATCCGGATATATTTAACACATTCAACAATTTTTTGTTAATTAAGATGAAAAACAGGCGAAAGATCAATTATCGTATACGGTAGACACCGACACAGCTCACTCACACTCCACACGAAAAAAACACACGTGCTTAGGCACATGCGTTTTCCTTATTTAATGAATCGAATTGTTAGTGGTGGAAGATATCTTTCACCGTTTGATGATTTAATCGCTCCAATAATCGTGAATACTACAACCATGACTAATATAATAGGTGTCGTAATAAAGCCGATGAGAACTACAGTTAATATCGAAGAAACAAATGAATAGATTGAATACGAAATCGAGAAGTTTAGTACGTCAGCTAGTGCAGCACCCGTTTCTGGATCGTCGTCTTTCTTAACTGCCCATATAATTAACGGCGCAATGAATGCTGATACAAATAATGATAAGTACGATAGCATGACGATTTGTCCGTCAAACACAGGGCGTGTTTCATATGTGTATTCTGAATTACGTTCAAATTCATCCATTTAGATTACCTCCAGTAAATTCTTGATATGTAAATATACCCAGCTATCGAACAAATATAAACTTACTCTTTAATAAAAAGATAAAAAATTCGTCTTTCCACACAAAAAAACACGACTTAAAAAGCCGTGTCTTTTCTCATTATTCTGCCGGAATTACTGCACCGTCATAATTGCCATCGATGAATTTTTTGATTTCTTCACTTTGTAATACTTCTACAAGTGTTTTTAAGTTTTCGTTATCTTTGTCTGCGCTTCTTACAATTACAACGTTTACGTAGTCTGAGTCTGCCGCTTCAAGTTCGATTGCATCTTCTTTTGGTGATAATCCTGAGTCAATCGCGTAGTTTGCGTTGATAAAGAACACATCACCTTCGTTATTTTCGTATGCTTTGACCATGATTTCTGGTGCTGTTTTGTTGTCGAATACGAAGTTATGTGGGTTGTCTTCGATATCGTCAATTGTTGCTTCGATTGGGTCAACACCGTCTTTTAATGTAATTAAACCGTGGTCGACGAAGAATTTAAGGATACGTCCTTCATCTGGCACGTTGTTTGAAAGCATAATTTTTGCTCCGTCTGGTAACTCTTCTAATGATTTATAATCGTTAGAATATGCACCGATAGGCTCTAAGTGAACGGCTCCAATGTTTTCAAAGTCGAATCCTTCTTTTATTAAGTTATTAAAGTATGGAATGTGTGCGAAGAATGTTGCATCTGCATCTTCACTGTCTAACATTTGGTTTGGTGTGTTGTAGTCGTTCACGACTTTAATGTCGAGATCGATTCCTTTTTCTTCTAATAATGGTTTTGCTTCTTCTAAAATTTCAGCGTGTGGTACTGGTGTCGCAACGACTGTTAATTTTTCGTTTGCTTCTTTTCCGCCACCACATGCAGCGAGTACTACTGTTAGTAATAATGTAAATGCAAATAATATTCTTTTCATAAATAAGTCTCCTCTTATCTTTTGTCGACTGCTTTTGATACAGTGTCTCCTATAATTTGAATGATAAAAACGATAATTAAAACAACGATTGTCGCAACGAGTGTCACGTCTGGTTGATTTCTCGTAAATCCGACCATGTATGCTAGACTTCCAAGACCTCCTGCTCCAATAACACCAGCCACTGCAGTTGAACCGACGAGCATAATCGCCGTTACTGTAATCCCTGAAATGAGTGCTGGAAGTGATTCAGGGAGTAACACTTTCCAAATAATTTCAGTTTGCGTTGCACCCATCGACTCAGCAGCTTCAATGACGCCTTTGTCGACTTCTTTTAACGCGATCTCAACGAGTCTCGCATAAAACGGAGACGAGCCGATTATTAACGCGGGCATCGCTCCCCATACTCCCATCATCGTTCCCATAATTGCTTTTGTGAACGGTATGAGTAATATGATTAAAATGATAAACGGAATGGCACGAAATAGGTTAACGACAAATGATGTCGCACCGTACACTGGTTTAGAGGCAATCGCCTTACCTTTTGATGATTGAAATAAAATGACACCGAGTATAATTCCTATGACGAATGAAAATAGCGTCGCGATTCCTGTCATTGTCAGCGTTTCTATCGTCGCTTCGATTAGTGCATCGATTTTGACGTGTTCAAATCGGAACATTTCTTTTATATCGTTCATTTGATGACCTCCACTGACACATCTTCACGTTCAAACTGCTCAATAATTTTAGTTAACGTCTCACCTTGAACTTCAGTCGCAACGTATAGATGACCGTATGATTCGTCGTTTGTTTGTTTAATATTTCCTGATAAGACGTTCATGTCTAAATCATACGTTTTAATCACTTGAGAGACGATTGGGCGATTTGCTTTCGTACCGACAAATCCGAGTTTTAATACTGTCGAATTTGGGAAACTTTCTTTAATCGCTTTAATTTGAACGTCGACGTCTTCATCGTCTAAATCATCTTGTACAAATCGTTTTGTAACTGATGATTTTGGATTTTGGAACAATTCGATAATCGGTGCAACTTCGATGACTTTACCATTTTCCATGACGGCTGCACGGTCGCAAATTTTACGAATCACTTGCATCTCGTGTGTGATCATGACGATTGTTAACCCTAGCTCTTCGCGAATTTTTAAGAGTAAATCGAGTATTTCATCTGTCGTTTGTGGGTCTAAAGCACTCGTCGCTTCGTCACATAATAACACTTCCGGATGATTGCTAAGTGCTCTTGCGATACCGACACGCTGCTTTTGACCGCCGGATAATTCACTTGGATAGTTATGTTCTCTACCTTCTAAACCGACAAGATGAATTAACTCCGTCACACGAGCGTCCATTTCACTCTTTGATACACCTGCGATTTCAAGGGGGAGGCGAATGTTTTCATAGACTGTGCGGGACCATAACAAGTTAAAATGTTGGAAAATCATCGACACTTTTTGGCGCTTTTTACGTAATGCTTTTTTTGAAAGGGTGTTTATCGTGTCTCCACCGATTACAACGTCTCCACTTGAAAGTGTTTCTAAACCGTTAAGCATTCGGATTAGCGTAGACTTTCCAGCCCCGGAGTATCCGATAATACCGAAAATTTCTCCTTTTTCGATATGTAACGACACATCATCTACCGCATGGACGGTTTTCTTTTTCCCTTTAAAAACTTTAGTGACATTTTTAATATCAATCATCGCTTTGCCTCCAGTTATATCCGCTTAATAATTCTTTTTCACTTTAAGAAAATAAAAATGCTTACTCAAAAATGAGTAAGCATAAATAACGTTCGCTTTCTCATCTTCGAATGATTATAACCATTCAGTGAATTAGCACCTTGTCTATTTAGACGGTTGCCGTGGCTTCATTGGGCACTTCCCTCCACCACTCTGGATAAGAATTATTAAGTTTGATTTATTGTAGCACTACGAATTTTCATTGTCAACGTACTTTTTAAATATTTCGACAATTTTAGTCACCGACTCAAACGCGTACACTTCTTCTTGTAGTTTACCGTCTTTAAAGATTAACAGCGCCGGAACGCTGTGAATTTTATATTGCTGAATAAAAGCCTCGTAATAGTTTAAATCAATCTTTGTGACGTTTACGTCTATGACTTTTGTTGCGATATTTAAAAAAGACTCTGCGAGTTTACACGTCGCACACATCGGCGTATACCCGTAGATCACTTCAACGCCGCTTCGTTTTATGATAGATGTTAGTTCTTCTTCTGTAATTTTTTGTTTCATTTTTTAAATCCTTTGAAAGAAAAAACTCTAGACATCGTCTAGAGTTCTTACATAAATTATTGTCCTGTCATTTCTTCGTAAGCTGCTGCATCCATTAACTCATCAAGTTCTGATGCATCTCTAAGCTTAACTTTTAACATCCAAGCTTCTTCGTATGGTGATTCGTTTACTAACTCAGGGCTGTCTTCGAGCTCTTCGTTTACTTCAAGTACTTCACCAGAAACTGGCGCATATAATTCAGATACTGTTTTTACAGATTCTACTGAACCGAAGTCGTCACCTTTTGCGATTTCGTCTCCTTCTTCAGGAAGCTCAACGAAAACGATGTCTCCTAATTCTGACTGTGCGAACTCAGTAATACCAATAGTTACTGTATCTCCGTCAACTTTTACCCACTCATGATCTTCTGAATACTTTAAGTTGTTTGGTGTTGCCAAAACAAAAACCCCCTAGTAATGAATAATTAATAATTGTATTATCTCACATAACTAACATATAGACAAATTAAATCAGAATGTTAATCATTTAAAACTGCGTCATATTGTTCTTCCTTAAATCCTAAAACGACAGCACTCTCTGTAACGAGCATCGGACGCTTGATAAGCATGCCATCACTCGACAGTAATTCAATTTTTTCATCGAATGACATCGTATCTAACTTTTCTTTTAAGCCGAGATCTTTGAATACTTTACCGCGCGTATTAAAAAAGTCATCAATTTCGTAATTATCTGCTTTACTAACGATGTCTTTTAGTTCGTATTCTGACGGTGGTTCTTCTACCATATCAATGACTTCTAAATTGATTCCTTTATCTTCTATATACTTTTTACCTTTACGACATGTTGAACATTTTTTATACTCGTAATATTTATTCATTATATTGATATACCTCTCTTAGCATTTTTATTTCCACTTGGCCGGGTGCTTGTGGCGTCTTTAAACATCCGTAAGTGAACGCTGAATTGTACGGTGCTTTTGCGACGCGTGTTATTTTACCCCTTTCCCCCATCGCGATGATAATAATCATATTTCCGTACTTTTCTTTATTTTGTTTTAACAATTCAAAGAGTAATTCGACGTCTTCATTATTTGTTGGCATATACGCGACTTTACAATAGTCCGCAAATGATTCATACATTCCATCGATAATCGACTGTATTGTTTTTTTATTTGGCGTTTTTAGAAAATCATGATGACTAAACAGTACATCGATACTACGAGATTTGACGTGTGAAATAAACGCAGCCTCTCTATAACTATTGTACTGAATGTCTAAAATATCAAACGGTGCATGCGCTGAAATGTATTCCATATGTGACACGTAATCGTCATCGCTACCATATCCACCTTCACTTTCCGTACGATATGTATACAAAATACGCTTATTTAACTCTCTTAAACCATATAGTGCGTCGATAATTTCTTCATCGTCTTCAAAATAATCGCCACGAAATTCCAAAATATCGAAATCGTCTCGTGCGTGATGTAAGTCCTCTAACTCTTGTTGTAGTTCTATCAAATTACGGCTACTTAACGTGACGACAATTTCCGTCATACTACCACTCTCATTTGTTTCTCATTTAAAAGAATGATACCATATTTTTAAACATTTAACGATAGGAGACACTATGAAGAAATTACTGTTAAGCACTACTCTAATCGTATTTATTGCAGGTTGTAGTACAGATAACGAAAATGATGTTACAAAAGAGTCAAACGACGATACGACAGAAAAAACTGAAGTAAAAGAAGTGAAAGTATCGCCTGAAAAGGAAATTGAAAATGATACGCGTAACGATATCGGGAAAATCGTCACAATCGACGGCATCGACTTCACTGTGAAATCGAGTCAATTAACAGATGAAAGAATCGAAGATCATTTTGAATCGTTTGAATATGTATTAGAGCTTGAAGTGTATTATAAAAACAATACAGACAAAAACTTCCCAGCAGGACGTGACGTCTCAGTACAAGTGAATGATAAAGAAGCGACGTACTATGATTTAGACAGCTCGATATTACAAGAAATCGCACCTGGTGAAGAAATTACCGGAAAAGTCTATTACGCGTTTAACGGAACGCCAGAAGTCGTTACTGCGAAATTTGCACCACTATTAAATACTGCAGGAGATTTCGAAGAGTTTAACGCATACCCTGAATTAGATTTATAAACAAAAAAGTCAGCAATCCAAAGATTGCTGACTTTTATTATATATTACTATATAAATTTTAAATTATTGAACGACAACGTTTGTTGCTTGTGGTCCACGATCGCCTTCAACGATTTCGAACTCAACGTTTTGTCCTTCTTCTAAAGTTTTGTAACCTTCACCAACAATACCTGAGAAGTGTACGAATACGTCGTCTCCGTCTTCTCTCTCGATGAATCCAAAACCTTTTTCTGCGTTAAACCATTTAACTGTACCGTTATTCATAATAGAATACCCCCGTAATAAAAATAATATGTGTAAAACATTCAAACTTCTACGAGTGAATCTATTAAATAACACTACATCTCATTTGAATAATTATTACCATATCCTAACTATACAGAACATCTGTACGAATGTAAAGAAGTATTTTGGGGATGGTATTGAGTATAAAAAACTCAGCTCTACATCTTTCGATGCAGAGCCTACAAACTTATAGTTTATTTCCTTATTTATAATATTAGATTATTTACTAATAATTTTCAAGCACTTTCTCAAAGAATCTATATACTGAGGTAAACCGTTCATCGTATATTGAACGATTCCTTCTTGCTCTATTCATAAATTGCACAAACTCTTCTATTCTATGTTCTTTCATCTTCTCGCTTAAAACAACTTTTTTATATACATAGAACATCGCTAATAAATCATGCATGTTAAAATTTCTCAGTCTCTTATTTAACTGTCTATCATTAAGTCCTAAACTCTTACCAAAGTTAGTGATTATTACACTTTTATTATTACCACTAATTTGATTGTTTATAACTATATTATTTAATATTGGAGTATTATGTGCGGCTTTATTTCTGATATTTTTTACAAACCTCACCGTTTTACTTAAATCTTTGTATTCAGGGAAATCATATTTATTATATAAAAATTCAACAAACCAGCACAAATCCCCAAACTGTAAATGTTCAATTAAGAACCATATCGGAGGTTGGCTTTTATATTTTTCAAAATCGGAATTTCTAAAATGATCATACTTTAAATAACCTAGCATTTTTTCGTATGGATTATCTAATTTTCTATAAGCAAAAAATTCCTGTACTACATTATAACCATCTTCATCTCGATTATTCGTGATAGTACGAATTATGTTTAACTTTATGAAATGTTCAATATCTAAACAAAATTTTATAATTATATATCTCAACTGCATATCCAAACTCGCGAGATCAACTAAGTTTTTAAAGTCAACTTTCTGGTATCTTTCTATTAATTCATTTTGATATCTAACTGTTTGTTTCGGATAATTATCTACATAACTATTAAGTTTAAAGTAATAATTCTTATATTCTAATATTTTCATAGCTTCATACTCGTCAATGTGTTTGAATTCAACACCTCTAAATTTCATATAAAATATTAAAGATTTAAACGATAGTTTCATTATATATATAATTCCTTTTTTAATTCATTATACTAAATACATAAAAAATCTCTATTAGTGGAGATAATTCAATATATAACACTTTAATTTAAGGAATTTTGAACACAAAAAAACCTACAACTCTTACGAGCTGTAGGCGATATATGGAGACGGCGGGAGTCGAACCCGCGTCCAAGGATCTTGCTACACTTCTTTCTACGTGTGTAGTTCTCAATTAAAGTTTCGCATGAACGCCGGAAGAGAACGTTCCACAATTCATGCTAGTCTGATTAAGTTCTTCTAGAAGTCTGCAGACGGAAGACTTCTAGTATATCTTGCTAAATAGGGACTATCTTGTTATTTAAAGAATAATCTATAAATTCTAAGATTATTCTAAGAGTGCCGCTTTATCGTTTATTTAGTTTACGACCATTTTAATACCTTCTGGTGTTTCTACTATTTCGCTCGGAGCGTCTGGAACTGAAATGTTAAATGATTTTAAGCCGTATGTGTTCATTGCATCGATTCTTGCTTTGTTACTATGCCAGTTGTTCACTGCAATGTGGTGGTGATATTTATTTGAACCTAAGAAATATGCGCTCATGACTTTAGTCGCGATTTCAAATCCGTAGTTACCATAGAATTCTAGGTCAATCGCCACGCCACCTTTCAAGTGCAAGTGCCCAATAATTGTACCTTCTGGCATACCTGACCACTCTGTATTACGACTTGATTCAATAATACCATCAAAATCTAAAGCTAGAGTATCCATTACCACTTGTCCATTGGACCAAGACCATGTGTCGCTATCTCTATCCACATATACTTCAATACCATTTCCTTCAGGATCAACGAGATACGTCGCTTCACTCACTAAGTGATCCCCACCTGAGAGAGGAATCTGTCTATTAAACATGTGTTTAATAAAACGGCCCAGGTCACTTCGAGTTGGTAGTAAAATTGCGATATGGAATAATCCCGCTTCACTTTGAGCTGCCACTCTACCATTCTCTAAAACTTCAAAAGTGAATGTGTGTGTGCTACCTTCAAAACCTGCAACGAAACCCGATTCACTTTCTTCAATTAATTTCATGCCTAAAATATTTATATAAAAATCTTTCATTTTACTTAAATCTCGAATGTTTAATGTGATATTTGTTACCTGAGCATTATCCTTATGGAAATTCATTTTAATACCTAACCTTCTTAATATGATTACCGTATTCTACCATCATTTAACATCGTTCTATTAAAAATTTGCTCAAAACAAAAATCTCAGATTAATTTAAGTTTGAAACGTGTGCGTATCTATTTGTAATTTCTTTTCCTATCTCGATCGCACATGTTGCTGCTGGACTCGGTGCATTGAGTACGTGAAGACTATAGTCATTCGATTCAAAATAAAAATCATCGATTAATGTACCATCACTTTTCATGGCTTGTGCTCGTACGCCCGCTTCCATTGGAGTAAGCATGTCTCCAGTAATTTCTGGAATGAGTTTTTGTGCATTTTTTACAAAAGCACGTTTATTAAATGATCGATAATACTCTCTAAAACCTTCTTTTATGTTTTTGACACCCATTTTATAAAGACCACTAAACGTTAGTATTTCAGTCGTTTCTCTTAAGTCGAAACCGATTTTACCGTATGCTTCTTTTTTAAATCCGAGTACTGCATTCGGTCCAACATCTACCCCACCGTGAATCATATTTGTAAAATGTACACCTAAAAATGGTAACTCTGGATTCGGTACTGGGTAAATGAGTGTATTGACTAGATACTCATTTTCAGGATCAACGACAAAATATTCCCCTCTAAACGGTATAATCTTTATATCCGTATCGATACCACTTAATTTAGCGATGTGGTCACTATATAGTCCTGCACAGTTAATGAGAAACTCCGTTTTAAACATTTGATTTTTTGTGTAGATGAAGAGCCCTTGATCATCTTTAAACACTTTGCGCACACCTGCGTCAAATATGACTTTTCCACCGTTCTTAATAAACAGTTCTTTAAGTTTATTTGTGACATCTGTATAATCTACGATTCCTGTATTTCGTACATGAATGCCTCCAACTACATTGACGTGTGGCTCAATTTCTTTTACTTCTTCTTTTGTTAACAATTTAATATCTAACCCGTTTTCTAATCCTCTTTGATATAAATTGTTCATACGTACAAGTTCTGATTCGTCAGTTGCCACGATGACTTTTCCGCATCTATCGTACTTAATATTGTGCATATCACAAAATTCATACATACTATTTGAACCGTTTCTTGCGAACTTCGCTTTAAAAGATCCTGGTGTATAGTAAATTCCTGAATGGATAACACCGCTATTATGACCTGTTTGGTGTTTCGCGACTTCGTTTTCTTTTTCAAGCACGACGATTTTTTTATCTGGATACTTTTCAGATAAGTGATACGCTGTACTCATACCGACGATTCCTGCTCCAACGATTAATATATTAATTTTCATTTATATCACTCCACATGATTCTGCTACAACTTCAACGAGATGTTTTACTTCTATTTTATCTGATAAACCTTCTTTTTCTACACCGATGATCATCTGCATATGACAGCCTGGATTAGACGTAATAATTAAATTTGGTTTCACTGTTTTAACGTTTTTCATCTTCATATCGAGTATTTGCATCGATGCATCAAAATTTAAAACGTTATAAATCCCTGCTGAACCACAGCATAGCGATTTCCCTGGCATATCGATATAATTTAAGCTCGGTATTTGACGAATAATTTCAAGCGGACTATTAAACACCTTTTGGACATTTTCTAAATGACAAGATGGTTGATACACTGCATTCTTTTCTATTGGGTAGATTAAATTTAAATCGATCATCTCAAACAATTCTGAAATATCTCGAACTTTCTCTTTAAATTGTTTCGCAGGTTCCTCCCACTCGCTATCACCTTCAAATAATTTGTCGTATTCTTTTAATGTAGCTCCACATCCACCAATGGAGTTCACGATAAAGTCACATTCAACATCGTTAAATTGTTGAATATTTTCTTTTGCAAGTTGAATCGTGATATCCTTCTCACCTGCATGATGCTGTAGAGCCCCACAACACGTCTGTTTCACTTTTACGAGTTCAACACCGTGAGCTTTTAGTATCTCCATTGCAAGTGTATTAATTTTAGAAAAGAATGACTCCATAATACACCCTTCAAAATATGCGACTTTAAGGCGTGGTTCGTTAGCATTATATAAATCTCGTTTTTTCATTAGCTCTGCTTCTGGTAGTGCTTGATTTAGAAGATGATATTTCTTTAAAAAGTTATTGTTTGTAACTGTAGATGCGAGTCGTTTTACTTTTGTCTTGTCATATAAGAAAGTGGCTCTATTCACGAGTTTAATCATACGTTTTGACCTTAAAATATAATCAAATGCAGTTTTTCTAACGACCCTTTCAACGATTGTTTTCTTTTTATTGATATTGAGTACTTCGACTGCTGACATTAAAATATCGCCGTACTGGACTTTAGTTGGACATACCGTTTCACACGCACGACACCCTAGACAAAGTTCAATACTATCTCGCATATCTTCGATGCCGATTTTCCCTTCAGCGGTCATCTTCACTAAGTTAATGCGTCCTCTTGGTGAGTGTTTTTCTTTTCCAAATGCTAAGTACGTGGGGCACGCTGGGAGACAATATCCACATTGAACACAGTCAAACGTCTTATCGTAATCAAGTTTTTGTAATAACTGTTCACTCATTCTTTAACACAATCCTTTGTTCGTCTTTTTCTGGAAATATCTTCCCTGGATTTAGAATGTTCTGTGGATCGAGTGCTTGTTTTATAAGCTTTTGGAAATTAAGACCCGCTTCTTTTAACTCTTCTTTCATATACGCGCGTTTCATCGTACCGATACCATGTTCACCAGATAGCGTACCGCCGATTGAAATCGTGAATTTAAATAACTCATCAATCGCTTTTTCCGCACGTTTTACTTCATCATCGTCACGCATATTAATAATTAAATTCGGGTGTAGGTTCCCATCTCCTGCATGACCAAATATAACTAAGTTTAAATTATATTTCTCTTTTAGCTCATTCACTTTATTGAACATATCTGGAATTTTACTCAGCGGTACGGTCGCATCTTCAGAAAGTTTCGTGTACCCACTTTTTACAATTGCAGGAGAGACGAGTTTTCGTACTTCCCATAACTCTTTTTCTTCATCTTTTGTCTGTGCGATTTTAACGTTTGTCACGTTTAATGATGCGAGTACTTTTTTAACTTCGTTAAGTTCATCGTGTAATACTTTTTTGTTACCATCAACTTCAATTAATAGTATTGCATCTGCGTCTCTTGGAAGTCCTAATTGTCTAAAGTCTTCGACTCTATTAATCGAGTTCTTGTCTAGAATCTCCATTTTCGATGGGTGAATTCCAGATGATAAAATTTTTGAAATCGACTCTCCAGCGACTACTATATCTTCAAAAATTACCATTGCTGTGAGTGTATCTTCTGGTTTAGGTATGAGTCGTAACGTTGCTTCAGTAATAATTCCTAACGTACCTTCAGACCCTACGATTAGCTTTGTCAAATCATAACCTGTTACGTTTTTAACTGTGTTACCACCTGTTTTTACAACGTCGCCATTTGCAGTGACTATTTCTAATCCTAGCACATGGTCTTTTGTAACTCCGTATTTTACACCACGTGGACCGCCAGCGTTTTCCGCTAAATTTCCACCAATTGTACAAATTCTAGACGATGAAGGATCAGGAGCATACATTAAGTTATGTTGATTTGCGAGTTCGTGTATTCTGTCTGTGATAACGCCTGGACTCGCCTTTACAATTAAGTCCTCAGGGTAAATTTCAAGTGTGTCATCCCATTGAGAAAAATCTAACACGATTCCTTTATGGACAGGAAGTGGCCCTCCAGATAAACTTGAACTTGCACCTCTAGGGTATAGCGGAATGTTATACTCTTTTGCAATGTTTACAACTTTAACGACTTCTTCTGTCGATAATACTTGAACAACTGCATCTGGCATATACTGTCCAAAAGAAGCATCATAGCTATAGGACACTCGGTCATCGACTTCTAATAGTAGTCGGGACTTAAATATATTTTTTAACTCTTTAATTACTGAATCATTCATATCATCACTCAACTCTCGGGTCACCTAGTTTTAACCGCATCGTCTCTAGGTGTTGTTTCATATATGCACTTGCTCTCTCTTCGTCTTGATTGAATATCGAATTGTAAATATCTCGGTGTTCGTTATAAACGCTTTGACGTTTTCTTGGACGATTCAAGTTCATTTTTAAAGAATATGTCAATGCTTTAACATGAATCTCTTTAAAATTTCGAAACGTTTGAATTAAATATTCGTTTTTAGTCGATATAATAATCGCTTCGTGGAATTTATAATCCGCTTCAACACCTACGTCCTCGTCATTAATCGTAATATTTTCGAAATGATTTAACGCATCTTTAATGTTTTTTAAATCATCTGTCGTTCGTCTTCTCGCACTTAACGCTGCTGCTTCAACTTCAATGATCGTTCTAATTTCTAATAAATCATAGAGCTGTCTTTCATCGAATTCTTCATATGCATGTTTACTAAGTAAAGGTGCAATACTCGTGTTAATTACAAAGCTTCCTTGCCCTTGATGAGTGACGATATAATTCAGAGACTCCAGCCGTGTTAATGCTTCACGTATCGTCGCTCGACTTACATCATATTGTTTACTGAGTGCATATTGAGAAGGAAGCTTATCATTTAATTGATAAGCTCCTCTTTCAATATGTTCTAATAAGTGATTATACACTTTGTCTACTTGAGTCATTCACCTATGCAACTCCTGCTGTTCTTTTACTTTTTATAATATGGAACGCTACAAGAAGAGCGAATAATATAATTCCGACTACATCAGTTAGTGAATGAGTCGTAATGAGTAATAACGCAGTTACAACAAACAATACTTTCTCTACGATGTTTAATCTTGTTTTTAAGAATCCACCTAAACCTACTGCTAGCGCATAAATTCCGACTAAAGCAGTTAGAAACACGAATAAGAGCCTGACGTAGTTCACCCCTTCATCTCCCGCGTCTAATAATATAATCGGATCATACGCGATAATGAACGGGATAATAAACCCTGGTAATGCCAGTCGTAACGCTGTCCAAGACGTCTCTACTGGGTCGGCGTTCGCAATACCTGCTGCTGTATATGCAGCAAGAGCTACTGGTGGTGTGACGTTTGACATCGCTCCAAAGTAGAACACAAAGAAGTGTGCTGCAAGTGGTGACACCCCTGCTTGTACTAATGCCGGTGCAGCTGTTACTGCAACGACGATGTATAACGCTGTAGAAGGTAAACCAAAACTTAATATAATACATGTAATCATAACCATCACAAGGATTAAGAACAGGTTTCCTCCAGCAAGATCAATCACGTTATACGCAAGCATCGACCCGACACCTGTCATTGAAACAACTGCGATAATAATACCTACAACCGCACACGCAATCGCAACTTGAATAGAACCAATTGCCCCTTCACGTAATGCGACAAATAATCTTGGTAATGTAATTCTATTTGATTTATCTTTCGTTAAATACGATACGATAATTGAAGTAATGATACCAGCAAACCCTGCAAATATCGCTGTACGCCCCATTAATAACACTGCAAACACGACAATGATTGGTAAGAGTAATGCACCACGTTCAATTAACACTGCTTTTACATCAGGAATGTTATCTTTACTAATCCCTTTTAACCCTTGCTTTTTTGCTTCAGTATCCACTGCAAAGATTAGCGCGATATAGTAAAGTAATGCTGGAATTATACCTGCAATAACGACGACAGTATAAGGCACTCCTAAAAATCCAGCCATGATGAATGCCGCGGCTCCCATAATCGGAGGCATGATCATTCCACCAGTAGATGCTGCCGCTTCAACTCCACCGGCAAACCTTGGTTTTAAACCGATACTTTTCATCAGTGGAATTGTAAACGCACCTGTTGTTGCAACGTTCGCAACCGCACTACCGTTCAACGTCCCTGTTAATGCACTCGTTAATACAGCAACTTGTGCAGGACCACCACGACGCTGACCCGCAATTGCGAGCGCAAGGTCGTTAAATAATCTACTCGCTCCACTCGCACTTAAGAACGCTCCAAATATTACGAAAAGTACAATGTACGTTGATGCAATCGATAACGTGTTACCGAAAATGCCTGAAGACGTCATGTATATTCTAAATAACAGTCGCTTTAAACTAAATCCAGAGTGTGCAAAGTCAATCGGGAAATATACACCGTATACAGCGTAAACCATTGCAAATATACTGAGTAGCGGTATAAACCATCCAATCGCACGTCTTGTAATTTCAAATAATACAACGATACAAAGTATCGCGAACACGTAGTCCGTCGTATGTGCTTGTGACATACGGTTGACGTGTAAATCCGTATATGCAAAAAGTATGTAACCAAAAGATGCAATCGTGAGTATAATCCAAAATACATCGACTACTCCGAATGTTGCAGTTTTATCCTTCTTATTATTCGGATAAAGGAAAAACGCTAGGATCGTAATGAGCATTATAAAAATCGTGTTTCTATAAAACTCTTGAATGTTTAAAAAGCTCGAAGCGACTAATACGAAAAGTGAAATGATTACCGCAACAATAGATGCGATAATAAACGGTGTGCCTTTTAAACGCTCCATTCTCTCCTCTTCTGGAGTCAATTCAGTTTGATTTGTTTGAATGTTTAAATGTTTACTCATTTATATCACTCCTTCGCTTCTTCTGGTATTAGTTTTTCGTCGATCTCAATACCTTGCTCTTTAAAATATTTGTAAGCACCTGCGTGAAGCGGTGTTGATAAACCGTCTAATGCAGTTTCGATACTCATCTCTCTCGCAGAGTTATGAACACCAATCATAAATTCTCTATTCTCAAATAAAATCTTCGTAAGGTTATACACGAGTTCTTCATCCATATGTGTTGTTGTAACTAAAATATTTGGTTGTGCAATCGTTTGAATATCCTTATCTTGTTTTGGATACGTTCCTGCTTCAATCGTATATAAATACCATGCACTTACTACTTTGTTAATTTCTTCTAATTGTTCGTCAGTTACTTCTAAAATAGACGCTTTTACGTTACTCGCATACATGTCAGTCACTGCAGAAACAGGTGTCCCTGCTGGTAAAGAACCTCCGTCAAGTCTACCATCACGCATTGCTGAAACTGTTTCATCATATCCTAAGTATTCAGGTCTAATATTATCTTTTGTAAGACCGATACCTTGCATCATCGTAATCGTAGACTGTTCAGTACCACTCGCTTGCGGTCCAACAGAGAATGAATTTCCTTCGATGTCTGAGATGTTACCGGTTTCAACTTTACTATTCATTAGCACAAAATGTTCTACGTTTGGCCAAATCATACCGATTGAACGTAAATCTTCATAAGCATTATCCTCATAAATCCCTGTCCCTTCAGTCGCTTGCGTAGAAATTAAGTTTTGTAAAATTGCTAAATCTGCTTCACCATTTTTAAGTAAGTCAATATTCTCAACAGATCCTGCTGAAGATTGACCGTTAAATTTAATGTTTTGATCGCGGTAATGTTCTGTCCAAAGTTGACCCATACCGACACCAATCGGATAATACGTACCACCCGTTGATGCTGTCGCTATGTTGTAAATTTCTTTTTTCTTAAAGTTACATCCGCTCAAAATGAGCAACAGAGACACTATAACCGCAAGAAAAGTAAATCTCTTATTCATAATTCTCCCCCTTAATGTAAACGCTTTAACTTGTCTGACTTGTTAGTATTATAAAATAAATTTAATGATTATGCAATAAATACTAAAATTTTAAACACAAAAAAACCTACAACTCTTACGAGCTGTA
>NZ_KV793634.1:28099-87779 GCF_001808485.1 Nosocomiicoccus sp. HMSC09A07 | reverse complement strand
GTCCAAGGATCTTGCTACACTTCTTTCTACGTGTTAGGAGGCTATCTTGTTATTTAAAGAATAATCTATAAATCCTAACATTATTCTCCGAATGCCTCTTTATTTCAAACGTTAAATATATCGTTTATCGTTTATTTAGTTTATAACCATTTTAATACCTTTCCTTCTTAATCTATACTTTAAGGTCCATCTGTTAAAGTCCAGACTAGTGTCGCTTTATATTCACCAATCGTTGCTTTAACTGGATTCGTTCGAATCAGAATGCCTTCATCTTTACCAAAGGTAAATTTATAATTGTCTCCTGATTTTTCAGCATTTTCTTTATTACCAATAATTTGACGATTATTTTCACCTTCGATTAGATTAAACTCTCCATTCCTAACAAAGTATAGAGAATTTTCTAATTGATCTTTTCCATTGGTATGTGTAAGTGGAGACTTACTATACACATTCACGGAGAAACCACCTTTTTTTGTACTACGAACATTAACTTCCTGTGTAGGTTCAGTTCTATGAATAATCTTTTCTTCAGTATTATCTATGATCGTATTTTCAAATAATAGATTTTTTACTGGTAACAATTCAATAATTGTTCCTTGAACAATTATTTCTGCACCTTTAACTTCATACTTATCGACAATCGTTGAGAACACTAACTTACCATCAGCTTGAAGGTCTCCAATAGGTATATTTTTAAACGTAAATTTACCATTACTATCACTTGTCGTCTCATAAACTTTTTTCGTTCGTGTATTAAGCATTTTAATTTTACTATTTGGATGGCCATCACCTGTAATTTCTGTACTTTCATCATTCACAGGTTCGTTTACTTTAAGTGGTGCTTCAATACTTCCTGAAAATCTCATTCTCATGTTTGATGACTTGAATGATTCATTAAAATCAGGGACAACTTTTGTAATTGAAGAACTGGCATTTGTTATATTTCCTCTCATCGAGAAATCTCCGTTAAGTGCTGGTGTTTTATAGTCGGGTTTATCTATGTTATTTCTATAGCCCTCTATACTACTGTGCTTAATATTAAAGTCCTTATTAGCATTATTAGAGTAAAATATCGGACCATTATGATTGATAAAATCTACAGAGTTTGGATAGTAAATATTAATTGTAATGCTATTTCTAGTATCAAAAACTGGCGCATTATTTTGTCCAGTCTTCTCCATAATTAACTTCCCATAATCATCAATAGTTACAGTCCCAACTCCAGCTGATTTAAATGGACTATCCGCACTCTTTAAAATGATTTCTCCATCTTGATGAGCAGTTATAAAAAAATCTTTTGAATCAATAAATTCAACTGCATTCTTATTATGTGAAGTTAATTGTAATGTACTATTCGAACCAGCTTCTACATATTTTTGATAATCACCACCAGAGTATAATGCTGATCCAGACGCAGTAATAATGGCATCTGCATCGTTTCCTAATCGTATACCATTTAATTCAAAACTTCCTTTAGAGTTATTTCTTGAATGAAGACCGTTATTCTCTGCGTTTACGGTAAAATTAGCACCATCATGTATTTCATAAAATCTGTAGTAAGCTGCATAATCAGCATTAGTATTTAATGTTACGTTTCCATATATATGCATTAGACTTTCCCAACTTGCACCAATATGTCCCCCACTAAACTCAATATTCATTAATCTTAAGTTACTAATTTCACTTGCTCTAAATAACCCTTCATTTCGGTGACTGTTAGTCGTAGATAGTTTAGAAAAGTTCTTTACAACGATATCATTAATATTAGTTTTATTATTATATAAACGACCGTTATTACTCATAGTTAAAGAATAGCCATTACCTTCTAAAATTTTTTGGCCATAATTTGAACTAAAATATCTACTTCCAACACCACTAATATCATTTTTTAAAACAATGACTTCAACATTACTATCTGTAACAGCATTTTCAAATTCATTAGAATTTGAAACGCATTGGATTTTTCCTGTCACTTTTTTGGGGATTACATTCCCTATTAAACGTCCATTTTGTTGGTTATATTCATTTACACCTTTACATAATTCTTCAGAAGGAACATTTTTATCTTGGATGGATCTTGTTGATACTTTAGATTTTTCTTTCTTTTCTTCATCTGAGGATTCTTTAGTTGCTTCCTCTTTTTCATCGTTTTCTTTTTCAGGTTTCTCCTCTGATGATTCCTTTTCTTCTGATTCCTCAGTAGTCGACTCTTCCGCTTCAAAAGGTACTCCTTCCTTTTCTTTTTTACACTGATAAGTATCTTCAAAATATTTTTTATTTTCACTATCTTCTTTAAACGTTAAATTAATTGTATTGTCTTCACTGACTACTTTAACATTGTCTTGTTCAATAAGTTCGTCAATTAATTGAAATTCATATTTACTATTATTATCAACTGTTGTTTTTCCTATTAAATTATCGTTAACATACAGTTCGACTTCTTGTCCTTCGTTTCCGTTACCCTCAATGATAGTTTTCTCTTTTACGTTTAACGAATAGTTCACATTACATGAATTTGCATCAGTTTCTTCTGCATTTATGATGGAAGTTGGGGCAAGTAATAGTATACATATAATAATATTTAAAAATTTCTGCACCATTATTCGCCTCCTATCATTTTTTACGTTTTAACATCATAAATATTAGTGCAATTAGTAATCCTAAAATTACAATGGCTGATCCAATTAGTGCAAATATTTTCCAGTCTGTTTTCTCTAATTCTACAGCTTCCTCATTTGCTTCTTCAGCTTCATCTTTTGTGATTATAAAATCTTTTTCAAATTTAAATTCATTATCTTTCGTTTTAATTGTACCTTTAAATACATAGTCGCCTACTTGTAATTTTTGATTTTCAAAAGAAATCGGATAATTAAATAATGCATTTGGTGCGATTGAGAAGTTGTCTTCTTGTCTTTCATATAAAGGTTCGTCGTTACCTTTTTTATAAACAGCACCTTTAATTTGTGTACCCGTCATTAAAATAGGAGATTTATTACTAAAGTTAACATGTAAACCTGTCCTACCGCTAATTAATCCAGCACGTACATCGTTCAATTCAATTTTTTCTTTTAAATCTTTGTCGTTATTTTTATCATTTAACACTACCGCAATTTCATACGCATAGTTGTTTTTAATTTGAACACCTTCACCTTTTTCTTCTGAATCATCCTTTAATAAAAATCGAATTCCACCAAGAATAGTTCCTTCAAAGTCTTCGTCTGGCATTGCAACAGAAATTTCTGCCGTTTTACTATCATGTGGTTCTATTTCTAAAGTAGGTGTTAAAACATCTGTCATATCTGTAAAGTTATGTTTTAAAGAGTCATCAAATTCGTCGATAGAACCGTCATAAATTAATAATCCGTTACTATTAGTAGCACCAGTGTTCGCGCTTACTTCAACTATAATTTTTTTATCTGAGTTATTAAAGACTTCAACTTGTAAGTTCTCTGTTTTATTCTTTTCTACAGCGAGATCAAAATAAGTGTTTAATTCATCGACTTGATTTTCAGAAGGAATTGCTCGTAATGAGTAAGGTACTTCTTCATTTGCGTATACAGTAGTTGGGATTAAATTAAATAAAACAAATACAGAAATTAATAATAATTTAATTCTTTTCATACACTATTCTCCTAAAGAAAAACCCTGAACGTGCATGTTCAGGGTTATAAATTATATACGTTTAAAATTAGTTATTACCTGGTCCGTCATATAGAGTCCATGTAATTGTTGAAGTATGTTCCCCTGCTGAAGCTTGCCCTTGTGGTACCGATAATTTAACTTTTTCATTTGTATCGTTACCTTCACCTTTTAGCCATCTAATAACCCATGTACCTAAACCTTGAGCATTAGAAATACTTTCATTTTCACCACGGCCTGCTGCTTCAACAACTGGAGCACTATCTCCACCTGTTGTTAATACAATATTTTGTTGAACTACTGGTGCTTCTAAGCCTTCTAATGGAGATGCACTTTCACCATTTGAAAATGTGATTGTTGAATCATTTAAAGTATTTTGACCATTTTGTTCAAAGTTAGAAGCTTGTGCACTTACACTCCATCCTTGTCCAGTACCACGGCGGTCTGTAACTTGAATGAATGGTTTCTCTGTAACAGCTTCATACGTTTCGGCTGATACCGGAATCTCATGAGAACCAAAGTCGATATTAGATACAAAGTCTAATGATAATGGTCCTTTATTATTTGTTACATCACCATCTTCAGGAGTTTGTGGTTCTAAAGTTTCAGGGTCTAAAATTTCTGGAGTATCTTCTGGTGCAGTAAAGGTAACTTTCGCCTCAGATTCAGCACTTTGGTGTACTGCCGCAATAATTGGTGACGCTATTAATATCGAAGTTGCTGCGAGTGTTAGGAATGATACTAATAATTTATTTTTCAAGTTTATTCCTACTTTCTTTATCATAATATATTTATAAAATTGATATTACTAATTATACTTTTATGCGAATTAAACGTCAATCTTTTTTAAAATAAAAAATGAGATTAACCTACTATTCGTGAAGTAATCTCATTGATGTAAAAATATATGGAGACGGCGGGAGTCGAACCCGCGTCCAAGGATCTTGCTACACTTCTTTCTACGTGTGTAGTTCTCAATTAAAGTTTCGCATGAACGCCGGAAGAGAACGTTCCACAATTCATGCTAGTCTGATTAAGTTCTTCTAGAAGTCTGCAGACGGAAGACTTCTAGTATATCTTGCTAAAGTTGAATCGTCTCAGTAGGTCACAAGAAAACGTACGAGACGATGTAGCTGAAATTATGCAGCTACGAGATTGTTATTTTTGCCAGTTATTATAACTGAGTATCGTTGATGACGAAGTCGAAACCTCCGACACGCTTAAAGTGCTCAATAACCCCTGTCGAATCCAGAACGTCCCCGTTTATTTGCGTAATAATTATTATATCATTATTCGCTTTCTTTTTTCAACTTACTGGTTTCTCTCTTTTAGCGCACGGTCGATGTCACGTTTCATTTGCTTTTGTTTTAAGTCGTGACGCTTATCGTATTTCTTTTTACCTTTTGCGTATCCAATCAGTACTTTACATACTCCGTTTTTAATATAGAGTCTAAGTGGTATTAAAGCATGTCCTGGATTATGCAAGTAACCGATCAGTCGGTCGATCTGTGCTTTATGGAGCAGTAACTTTCGTTGTCTTAACGGGTCGTGGTTAAATCTATTTCCTTCTTCGTAAGGGGCGACGTGCATGTTATAGACGAACATTTCACCTTTAAAATCACGGCAAAATGCGTCTTGTAAACTAACAGATCCCTTACGAATCGATTTGATTTCAGTCCCTTTTAATACGATTCCCGCTTCAATCGTATCCTCAATAATATAATCATGACTTGCTTTTCTGTTTTGAGCGAGTACTTTTCCGTGATGTTTCTTCATATCATTTACTTCCTTTTTCTACTTCTTTTCGGTGCACTTTTATAGAACGGCTTTTTGCCTTTCGGTTTTTTCGTTTGGTCTCTTACTTTATCTTTTTTACGACCATTTGAATCGATATATTTCGGTTTTTGCTTGTCTTTTTGTTCTTCTTTTACTTTTTTACGCGGTGTTATTCCGACGACTGTAAAATCGATTAAACGCTCTGCTATATTAACGTTTTCAACTTCGATTTCTACTTTATCGCCCATTCTAAATATTTTGCCTGTACGTTCACCGATTAGCGCCATCATACGCTCGTTATAATTATAATAGTCATCGCCTAAGTTGTTCATATGAACGAGTCCTTCGACTGTATTTGGTAGTTCAACGAACATACCGAAGTTCATAACCCCTGATATTACCCCTTCAAAGCGTTCTCCGATATGCTGCTGCATATATTCTGCTTTTTTGAGGTCGTTCGTATCGCGTTCAGCATCTACTGCACGGCGTTCACGTTCAGATGAATGCGACGCAATTTCTGGTAATTTTTCTTTAAATTTTTGAATTGTTTGTGGGCTCGTATCTTTTTCGATTAAATACGTACGAATCAGTCTGTGTACCATTAAATCCGGATATCTACGAATCGGTGCTGTGTAGTGCGTATAGAATTCAGTCGATAACCCGAAATGTCCGAGTGATTGATATGAATACTTCGCTTGTTGCATCGAACGTAACATCATCATCGAAATGACTGTATCTTCAGGGGTATCTTTCACCTCATCTAAAATTTCTTGTAACGCGTTTGGGTGAATTTTATTCCCTTTACCTTTCACGAAAATACCAAAGCTCGTTAGTATTTCGAAGAATTGACGAAGTTTATCTTCTTTTGGATCTTCGTGAATACGGTAAATAAACGGTAAATCGAGCCAGTGGAAGTTCTCAGCGATCGTCTCGTTCGATACGAGCATGAATTCTTCGATTAACTTCTCACCTTTTCCGCGGTTACGTAAAACGATATCTTCAGGCGTGCCGTCGCGTTGAACGATAATTTGTGCTTCGTTAAAATCAAAGTCTAACGCTCCACGTTTATCGCGTTTACGGCGTAATATTTTAGCGAGTTCACCCGCATGGATAATCATATCTGTAATTTCACCATGTGAGATTTTTGTCGCTTCATCGTTTTCTTCTAATATTTTGTTAACTGCTGTGTATGTCGTACGTTTGTCCGATTGAATGACACTTTCAAAAATACGATGATTTACGACTGTTCCATTCATATCAATTTCCATCTGACACGTCATCGCAAGTCGCTCGACACCTTCATTTAACGAGCATATACCATTTGATAATTTATGCGGCAACATCGGTATCACTCGGTCGACTAAATAGACACTCGTCGCTCGGTTATACGCTTCTTTATCGAGTGGTGTCCCTTCTTTTACGTAATGTGATGCGTCCGCAATACTTACTGTTAACTCGTAGTTTCCGTTACTTAACTTTTCGACAGAAATCGCATCGTCTAAATCTTTTGCGTCTTCTCCGTCGATTGTAATCGTCATTTGCTTCGTTAAATCGACGCGACCTTTCTTTTCCTCTTCGAGTACGTGGTCTGGAATGTTTTCGACTTGTTCAAGTACGTCATCACTAAAGTCGATATCAATACCGTGACTATATACGATAGATAAAATATCGACACCCGGATCATTTTCATGTCCGAGAATTTTTGTGATATGACCTTCCGGGTTATCGGTGTTATTTTTAGGGAATTTCGTAATTTCAACGAGCACTTTATGACCGGAAACTGCTCCTAAATTTTGCCCACTTGGGATAAAAATATCCGTATTATACGTAAGGGAATCCGGTACGACGAATCCGAATCCTTTTGACCCTTCATATTTACCGACGAGTTTTGTCACGTTATGCTCGATAATTTTTACAACGCGACCTTCATGACTCTCACCACGCATCGACTCCTCTATCGTACACAGTACAGTGTCTCCGTCTAATGCGCCGTTAATTTCATTTGGCGGAATAAATATATCATCTATTCCTTCTTCGTCAGGGCGTAAAAATGCGAATCCACGCTTATGCATAGATAACGTACCTTTAACGACTTTTGACGTCACAACTTTGACGTACTTATTTTTCTTTGTGCGACGTATAATGTCCGACTGTTCAAGAGAGACTAAAGCTTTAATGAGTGCTTTAAAATCTTCTGCGTCGTGAATATCCAGTTCACTTTCAAACGCTTCAGTTGTCATCGGTGTATACGTATCACGATCAATTATTTCTAACACTTCGTCTTTAAAATCTCTCATGAATAAGTCCTCCTATAAATTACGGTTTAAAAACGCGTAATAATCTTCAAATAATTCTTCTTTGTCTTTGTCAATCGTTAAAACGTGACCAGAGTTTTCATAGTATTTTACTTCTTTATCGTCACTGCCGACTTCATCGATAATTATTTCAGCACTATTTATATCGATCACATCATCGAGTTTACCCTGAGCGACAAATATTGGTTCTGTCACTTCTCCGAGTCGATCTCTCGTACTTCCTATAATCTTCTTAATATCTGTAAAAATCGATGCATCGGTGTAACTTTCTAACTCTCTTTTAATTTGCCCGTCTTCTTTATGTTCAAAACGTTTTTTAAACATCTCAGCGTATATTTTAAAGTTATTAAGTAATTCACTTTCCGTTTTTAGCGTCATCGGCGAACAAATCGTCGCTACCGCTTCAACGTCTCGGTCCATCGATAACTTTAACGCAAGCACGCCACCAATCGATAGACCAACGACAAATACTTTGTCATACGATTCTTTTAACTCGTCATACTTATCAATTGCTTGTTTATACCACACATATGGAGACGATTTTAATATATTTTCTGGACTTTCAGTATGCCCTTCATAATTAAATGCGTAGCTCGGAACTTCATTTTTTTCTAAAAATCTCCCGAGTTGTCGCACGTCTGACGTATTTCCTGTAAATCCATGAAGTAAAAGTACCGCATAGTCTTTTGTACCTTCACTAAACGCAAAATTTCCAGGCATTCTTACTTTCATTCGTACCACTCCTTACATCTATTGTACGAGATATATATTAGAAGATAAAGAACGACGAAAACAATAAAACGCCGAGGTGATTAAACACCCCGGCGTGTAGTATTAACTGACATATGTTAATAGAATCATTATTAAAAAGAACATGACAGATAAAACAACTGTCGTTCTGTGTAATATTAAATCCATACCTCTTGCTTTTTGTTTACCAAAGAGCTGTTCTGCACCACCACTTATTGCTCCTGATAGTCCAGCACTCTTACCTGACTGGAGTAAAACGACCGCGATAAGTGAAATGCACACAATGATCAGTAATACGATTAAAGCTGTATACATCGCGTGTTCCCCCTACTTGCTATATCGTTACATATTATATCAGTAATTGATATTGTAATCAACTACATAATTAGCGTAAGTTAAAGAACGCATTCTTACCTTTGTAAATCGCAGTTTCATATAATTCGTCTTCGATTCTTAGTAACTGATTGTATTTCGCAACGCGGTCTGTACGTGACGGTGCACCAGTTTTAATTTGACCTGCGTTTACCGCTACAGCGATGTCAGCGATTGTCGTATCTTCTGTTTCACCTGAACGGTGTGAAATCACTGATGTGTATCCTGCACGTGCTGCCATTTCGATAGCTTCGAATGTTTCAGTTAACGTACCGATTTGGTTTACTTTAATTAAAATAGAGTTACCGACGCCTTCTTCGATACCTTTTTCAAGTTTTTCAGTGTTCGTAACGAATAGGTCATCCCCGACAAGTTGAACTTTAGAGCCGAGTTTTTCTGTTAACTCTTTATGCCCGTCCCAGTCGTTTTCATCTAACCCGTCTTCAATTGAAATGATCGGATACTTATCGCATAACTGAACGTACCAATCCACAAGTTCTGAAGCTGTGAATGATTTACCTTCACCTTTTAATTCGTAAGTTTTTGTTTCTGCATTGTAAAACTCACTCGATGCAACGTCCATCGCAAGTACGATATCTTCACCTGGAGTAAATCCTGCACCTTTAATTGCAGTGATTAACGTTTCAAGTGCTTCTTCGTTTGAGTCTAAGTTCGGTGCAAATCCACCTTCGTCACCAACTGCTGTTTGAAGACCTTTATCTTGTAACACTTTCTTTAACTCGTGGAATACTTCCGTACCCATTTGTAATGCTTTTTTAAATGTTTTCGCACCAACTGGCATGATCATAAACTCTTGAATATCGACGTTGTTGTCAGCATGTTCTCCGCCGTTGATGATGTTCATCATCGGTACTGGAAGTTCTGTTGCGTTAAATCCACCTAGATATTTGTATAGTGGTTGGCCTAAGTAGTTTGCTGCAGCGTGTGCTGTTGCCATTGACACACCTAATATTGCGTTCGCACCGAGTTTTGCTTTATTTTTTGTACCATCTAATGCGATGAGTACTTTATCTAATGATACTTGCTCAAGTACTGAAAATTCGCCTTCGATAATTTCTGGAGCGATAATATCATTTACGTTTTCTACTGCTTGTTGTACACCTTTACCTAAATAACGATCATCACCGTCGCGTAATTCAACTGCTTCATGTTCACCTGTTGATGCACCAGACGGAACGATTGCACGTCCAAATGCACCACTTTCTGTTAATACTTCAACTTCAACTGTTGGATTACCTCTTGAATCTAATACTTCACGCGCATAAATATCAATAATTTTAGGCATGGTTAATCTCCTTTTATTTTATAATTATTTATTGTAATAAAGTTTTACCCGTCATTTCTTTTGGTTGGTCTATACCTAATAAATCTAACACTGTCGGTGCTAAATCTGCAAGTCGACCACTCGTTACATTTACACCTTTTTTAGTAACGATGACCGGAACGTCGTTTGTCGTATGTGCGGTCATCGGTTCCCCGTTTAGTTGTACGACTTCGTCAGCGTTACCGTGGTCTGCAGTAATGACTGCAACACCACCTTGAGAGATAATCTCATCGACAATTTCACCAAGACATTCGTCAACTGTTTCCACTGCTTTAATTGTCGGTTCTAACATTCCGCTATGTCCGACCATATCTGGATTTGCGAAGTTTAAAATCATCATGTCTAAGTTGCCTTTTTTAAGACGATTAATCGCTTTGTCCTTTACTTCGTACGCACTCATCTCAGGTTTTAAGTCATACGTTGCGACTTTTGGCGAGTTCACGAGAATGCGTTCTTCGTTATTAAATTCTTCGTGACGGCCACCTGACATAAAGTACGTGACGTGTGGATACTTTTCAGTTTCTGCAATACGTAACTGACTCATTCCGGCATTTGAAACGACTTCACCGATCGTATTTACTAAATCTTCTTTTTCAAACACGATACTCGCGTCGATGCTATCATCATATTTCGTAAACGTCGTAAATTTTACGTTTTCAAATGGTTCGATTAAAAACTCATCAAAACCTTTTTCCGCAAACACTTTAGATAATTGAACCGCACGGTCTGGTCTAAAGTTATAAAAGATCATCGAATCGTTATCTTTTAAAAATCTTTCTTTTTGTCCGACGATAAACGGCGAAACAAACTCGTCGTATATCTCAGCCTCATACGCACGTTCTACACCGGTACGTGCCGTTTTAAATAAAGGCCCTGCACCGTAGTGAATCGCGTCGTGTGTCTTTTTGGTACGCTCATAACGACGGTCTCTATCCATCGCATAATATCTTCCAGAAATCGTCTTAAATTCACCGAGACCGATCGCTTCAAACTGTCTTTCTGCTTCATCGATATAAGTGAGTGCAGATTGCTGATCGACGTCACGGCCATCTAAAAATCCGTGTACGTAAACGCGCTTCACGCCTTTTTCTTTTGCGAGTTTTATAATTTCAAACATATGATTGTAATGAGAATGCACACCACCGTCAGACAATAGTCCCATAATATGGAGCGTACTGTCATTTGTTAACGCGTGGTCAATCGCGTTGTTTAAAGTTTGATTTTTATAAAATTCTTTTGATTCTATCGATTTATTAATACGCGTTAGACTTTGGTAAACGATACGTCCGGCACCGATATTTAAATGCCCGACTTCAGAGTTACCCATTTGACCTTTTGGTAGACCAACATCTTCTCCACAAGCGACTAATTTATTGTTCGGATATTCTTTTATATAACGATCAAAATTCGGTTTTTTTGCTTGCTTTATTGCGTTACCAAAAGTTTCTTCACGGCACGCAAAACCGTCTAATATTATTAAACCTACTGGCTTACTCATTTTTAGCACCTTCTAATAGTGACACAAAACTTTCCACTTCTAGTGACGCACCACCGACAAGTGCACCGTCAATGTGAGGTTCACTCATATATTCTTTAACGTTTTCTGGTTTTACAGAACCACCATATTGAATACGTACCGCTTCACTGACTTCTTTATTAAATAATTTTTCGATTGTTTCACGAACGAGTTGACACATTAAATTTGCGTCTTCACTTGTCGCACTTTTACCTGTACCAATCGCCCAAATCGGTTCGTACGCAACGACAACTTTTTTTGCATCTAATTCACTGACACCTTTAAAAGCTGCTTCAATTTGAGTCGTAATTTTTTCAGTATATATGTCGTTTTCACGCTCTTCTAACGTTTCACCACAACAAACAATTGGTATAACATCTTTTTCTAATGCTTTTAACACTTTTTTATTGACGTTTTCATCTGTTTCATTAAACATTTCACGTCGTTCTGAGTGACCGATAATGACGTAGTCAACACCTAAATCACTTAAGCTATCTATAGATACTTCACCAGTAAATGCACCTTGATCTTTAAAGTGGCCATTTTCTGCACCTATACCAATTCTTTCATTTGTTCCTTTGATGAGTCTGTCGAGATGAATAAACGGTGCACAAATAGCCACGTCAACTCCACTCGGTAAATCTTTAGTGAGTAATTCTTTTAAAAACGCTTCTGCTTCATTAACTGTTTTGTGCATCTTCCAATTTCCTGCAATAAATGGTGTACGCATAATTATCTCCTTACTTATCATTTAGTGCTTTAATACCAGGTAATTCTTTACCTTCTAAAAATTCTAGTGACGCACCGCCACCTGTAGAAATGTGTGTGAAATCTTCTTCGAAACCAAGCTGTTCTGCAGCTGTTGCAGAATCACCGCCACCGATAATCGTAATTGCGTCTTCTAGCTTCGCAAGTGATTCACATACTTTAATCGTACCTTGTGCGAAATTAGACATTTCAAACACACCCATCGGTCCGTTCCATACGACTGTTTTCGCGTCCTTTAGAACTTCTTCAAACAATTCTACTGTTTTTGGACCAACGTCTAATGCCATTTCATCTGCTTCAATCTCTGAAGCGTCTCTTACAGCGTGCTCACTGTCGTTACTAAATTCTTTAGCTGCAACGACGTCAACCGGTAATACGAGCTTATCTTTCCCTTTTTCAAGAAGAGATTTTGCGAGATCGAGTTTATCTTCTTCAACGAGTGACTTTCCAGTGTCATAGCCTTGAGCACGTAAAAACGTGTTCGCCATTCCGCCACCGATTAGAATTTTATCAGCTTTTTCAAGTAAGCTTTCGATTACCGTTATTTTATCTGACACTTTTGCGCCACCTAAAATCGCAACGAGTGGACGTTTTGGATTTAATACCGCTTCACCTAAGAAGTCGATTTCTTTTTCGATTAAAAATCCTGACACAGCAGGTAAATGTTCAGAAATCCCAACGTTTGATGCGTGAGATCTATGTGCTGTTCCGAATGCGTCGTTAACAAACACATCCCCGAGTGACGCCCAATATTTACCGAGGGCTTCATCATTTTTACTTTCTTTTTTACCGTCTATATCTTCAAAGCGCGTGTTCTCTACGAGTAACACGTCTCCTTCGTTTAAGTCTTCAATCGAAGATTCTAATTCTTCACCGCGCGTCGCGTTGACAAAGAATACGTCTTTATCTAACAGTTCGCTTAAACGTTTCGCAACTGGTAATAGCGATAACTCTTCTAAGTCTTCTACTGTCTTTACACGTCCTAAATGTGAGAATAAGATGACTTTACCACCTGCGTCTATTATATATTGTATCGTCGGTAGTGCTGCTTTAATACGCTTGTCGTTCGTAATTTCACCGTCTTGTAACGGTACGTTAAAATCCGCACGTACGAGTACTGTCTTTCCTTTAAATTCTACATCCTTAATTGTCTGTTTCATTGAGATCCTCCAAATAAAAATATACACTCTCTTAATTATATCGTTATTTACATTTATTTTAAACGGTTAAGGGATGAATCACTGTTTCGCCCCTTCAACATATTCATGAATCGTAAAAAAGTCGATAATACCTTCTTGAACGATCTCATCTTCGTGCATCACAACTGGTACACGAATTAAAAATTGTTCATGTAACGTGTCGTCTGACGTAATATCGACTTCACTCACTTCAACGTCTTTAAATGATTCTAACGCTATATTTAATTGGAGCTTCGCATCTTCACATAACTTACAGTTCGGTGAAGTATATAATACGAGTTTCATCGGTTTGAGACCTTTCTTTTTATAATATTAAATAGTTCATACATCATTTCAGTTATGATGATTCCCATCGCAATTGATAATGCGATAAGTGCCGCTTGAAATCCTGAATCTAATGCAGCTAAATTATCATTTTCTACGACGGCACGTACGGATTCGTACGCTTTACCTCCAGGAACTAACGGTATAAGTCCGCACGTTACAAATACGATGAGTGGCGCTTGAAGTCGTTTCGTAAAAAATATCGCTGTACTCGTCATCGTAATTGCGGCAACGAAGTTTGAAATGAGTGGTTCGATACCAATCGTCTGACTTAAAAAGTAATACATGATCCACCCGAGTGCTCCTGTGACTCCACTCGCAACGAGGTGACGCCTCGGTATGTTAAATATGATTCCGAAACTAAATGATGCAAAAAAACTTAAAATAAATTGTGCGAAAAACACCATACTCATTTCACCTCCTATAATATGAGAAACACCGTTCCAACACCGGCACCGATCGCAATCGCAGTGAGTCCCGCTTCAATGCCTTTCATCGTCCCTGCTAAAAAGTGTCCGCGTATTAATTCACGAAGTGCATTAGTAATTGGCACCCCAGGCACAAGAGGCATCACTGAAGCGATAATAATCGTATCGATGTTTACTCCGAAACTATAGCGCACGTAAACAAGCGCAAATAAGGCGATTAAAAACGCCGCAAGTATTTCTGTAAAAAACTTAATTTTTGTATAACGCTGAATCCATTCAGTGACGAATACACCTAAAGCACCTGCAAGTAACGTTATCGGTAAGTCTTTAATCGATCCGTTAAACATAAATAAGAACATCGACGCAGCGACTCCACCAAATAATACGACCATCCATAATGGGAACGTTCTTGAAGCGCTAATATCATCTAGTGCGTTTTTAGCTTCTTGAATCGTCATCCCATTTGTAATTATTTGTCGTGATAATTCGTTTATATTGACGACTTTTTCTAAATTGTTGTTACGTGTTAAAATTCGGATTTGTTGAGATAATCCGTAGTCGTTCATCGACAATATAATTACAGTCGTTGCTACGAATACTTGAACGTTTTCAACCCCGTAATGTTTTGCGATACGCTCCATCGTATCTTCGACTCGGTACGTCTCTGCACCATTTTCAAGTAACATTTTCCCTGCATTTAACGTCACAAAGAACACGTCACGCACGTACCTTAAACAGAGACTACTATCGGGGCGTTCGACTTCTTCTAATACGTCTAACATCGTGTCACCTCTTTTATATAAAAATAAAGCGTGATTCCACGCTTTATTGTAACTCTAGATTTTCTAAATACTTAGATTGTATGTCATAAAAACTTTCTGTATTTGGGATAAAGTACCATAACCCGTCTTCTAAAACGACATCTTCGCCTTCTAGTTGATACTTTTCAATATTGTTTTTCGCTCCGTAATAACGAAGTGCCATTAAACTAATTTCTCTAGAAGATAAATCTGTTTTGACGTTATCTCCTAACGTATCAAACACTGTGTTCATGTGAAGTAGACCGCTTGGACTTAACATTTTAGTTGCGAGTGACTCTAAGACTAGCTGTTGACGTTCTTGACGGCCATTATCCCCACCAGATCCTTCTTCGTATCTACTTCGAATAAATTTAAGTGCCGTATCTCCGTCCATATGATACGTCTCACCTTCAACAAACTCGATACCTTTTACAGTAAATGTACCGTTGCTCTTCACTTTAACACCGCCGACACTATCAATTAACAATTTGACGCTATCCATATTCATCGCGACGTAATGATCAACTGGTGCACCCATAAAGTTTTCAACCGTGTCAACAGCCATATCTGGACCACCGTATGCATACGCATGGTTGATTTTTTCAACCGTTCCGTAACCGACGATTTCTGTTCGAGTGTCCCTTGGGATACTGACCATCATCGTCGTCTTTTTCTTCGGATTAATTGAAAGGAGCATAATCGCGTCACTGCGTTCTCCGCCCGCTAGACCGCGTTCACTGTCTGAGTCGACACCAAAAATGACGACAGAAATCGGATCGCCAGACAAATGACTGACTGGACTGTTACGATACGATGACGTTTCACGATTTAAAGGTGCGTGTATATCATCGCTTAAACTAAATAATTTAAATATAATAAACACTAAAAATATTACAATTAAAGTGAGTAATATGAGGATGATACGCTTTAAAGTTTTACGTTTATTTTTAGGTTTTTGTGGTTTACTATCTTTAACTATAGGAGTCTCACGCTCTTCGTTTTTAAGACGATCGACTCTACTAAATTCTGACATAGTGTTGCCTCTTTCTATAAAAATCATCACCATTATAGCATGATTTTTAACGCTCTTATACTAAAGTGGTGCTATCTTGCACCACCACCTCCGCCGCCTCCGGCGCCAGCTCCACCGCCCATTCCAGTAGCTCCACCCAAACCACTGGATGCTTGAGAACTACTAAATCCACCGCTGGATAGTCCTTGGTTTATAGAGTTTGTCGTATTATTAAAGAGATAGAAGTAATTTGGGTAAAAATAATTCTCCTCAGATTTATTTAAATGATATTTTTTAAATCTTGATTCAATTTCATCTGTTACCCCAAGTAAATAAATATAAATGAGTTCTTCTGTTTGAATTTCATCATTTTTAACACGTTCTAACCATGTATTCTCATCTTCATTTTGTAAGTAATTACTATACTTAACGAAGTGTTCAATTAAGTCATGTCCCTTAGTGGTTGGTATTATAACTTCAAAAGGTACAAACGCAGCTGAATCTTTCTCAACTTTAATATACCCATTTTCCTCTAAATATTCTTTTGAGTAATCTTCGAGGTAATCTGCAACTTTAGAAACGTCTGTTGCATTCTTTTTAAACCACTTTTCTAGATTCTTTTTCGTAATTACTTTGTGATCATCCATCGCATTTAAAAACATCATCCATAATAATAACTCGTAATCTCCATTATATGTTTCGTTTTTAATTTGCTTTAGCGCTTCTTCAAAATATTTACCGTATTCCTCTTTCACAGTCTCATAATCTTTTACAATAATTGAGGTATTTCTTTTATTTAATTTTTTAGAGTCATCTTCAAACTCAATTTCAATACGATTATCTCGATGCCATTTTATTAAATATGCAGATATAAACTGCTCAAAATACGCATAGTCTAAATGATTAAGTAAGTATGCGTACCCTGCATAATCGTTCATTTTTGACGGTGGTATTTTTGTTGATGAATTTTTTAAGTCATTTTTAATTGCATACCCTGATTTAATATGGCCACGTGATTTTTTCTTACGATTTGCGATCCATAATCCAGCAATCGTCCATAGCCCAACGATACTTCCAAATAGAATCGCTAATCCTGAGAAAATTTTACCTGTAAGACTCATCTTCGGTCCAAGAGTTTCATTACTATTTAAATAATCCTCACTATAGTTTGAATTATGTAATGCCATACTTCTTTCTTCTTCTAACGTTTTGTCTTTATTTACATTTGTATTAAATAATTTCGAATCAAATTGTAAAAGTACCGTTGCATAGTTACTACCATCCATAGCTTCACTAGATTTCCAAACAATATTTCCATCTTTTAAATGCATATTTCCAACAATACCAAATCCGTAAAATCGAACGTTATCTTTAGTGAATGGTTCGTATGATGAAATAGTCATCGTCATTTCATCAGTTGGTAATTCTGTAAATGTATTAAAATCCCAGTAAATAGACTGGCCATCTTTTAAATTTTTTACCATGTTAGTTAATGTATAGTGAACGGTATAATTCTTATCTCCATACTCTCCAATTCCCCATACTAAATCAAAACCATCATCAGTATTTAAAACACTATATTTACCAGCTTTTTTCTCACGTTTCCAGTCAGAATCCCATTCTTTTACTTCTTCAAATCCATCTACAGAAAAGTGTGTTAATTTAGCACCTTGCATATCTTCTTCATTAAACACGATATAATTTTCTGTACCATCATCCATATTTTGTTTTCGTTCTTCAGTCACTTCTACTGAACCGTCTTTTTTAATATCAATATGAATGTTGATATTATCAATTTCATTTGCATATGCTTTAAAACTTATAGTTAAACTAAGTAAAACACTTAATAAAAATACGATATACTTCTTCATCACATTCCTCTTTCTAAAAAATTATTATTTATTTCTTTTGTCTTACTTATAATTGTAACAAAACTAATATACACAAAAAAGAAGGCGTTTCGCCTTCTTTATCGATTGTTTCGGTCATAATATCTGTGACTTTCTTTAGTTTCACGGTCATAAATGACGGACTGAATATTACCGAACTCATTCGGTGAACTAATTTTTCTAATCGGCGAATCGAGTTCATCAATATTACCCAGCAATTCAAATTGTGCAAAATCTTCGTAATAAATTTGATCGTTAGATTTAAATAATCTCCCTTGGTTGATGGCTGACTTTAATGTCATATCGTTATTAAAGTACTGAATGATAATTTGTGATATGACCGTCGGTATCATATTTCCACCTGGTGTACCGATACCGATATAGCCATCGTCATTCACAATAATTGTTGGACTCGTATATGATCTTGGTGTTTTGTTTGGTTCACCGAAGTTTGGACTCATCGGATCTTTTGAAAAATTGTCTAAAGAGTTATTTAAGTAAAATCCTAAACTACTATATTTACCTGATCCAAAATATCTATTTAACGTATTCGTTGCACTAATCATACGTCCTTCTTTGTCGACGACGACAAAGTGTGTGGTGTTGTTATTAATATTTTCTTCATATTCGACGCTCTCGACATCATTTAATTGATACAGTTCATTCTTAATATAGTATCTGTCTAAATACTGCATTCTATCACCGTCCATATCGCTCACGATATCTCGGTTAATCATCATAATATCTCTCGCATCACTTACGGATTGTATAAAGTTATAAGACGCACCGTCTTCCTCACGTAGTATTTCGTCAATCGCTAATGCTTGTAGTGTAAACACACCACCGAGCGGGCTACTCGGCGTGTATACTGTAGATCCTTGGTAGTCCATACTTAATACGTCACCTTTAGTCGCAGTATAATTCGTAAAATCTTCGACATTAAAACGCTCAAACTCTTCAGTCATACTCTCACCAAGCATTTCGTAAAATGCATCAGCGCCATATGCTTGAATGTACTTTAAAGTGTCTGCAAGTTCCGGTTGAGTGATTTTTTCACCACTAGCTACTGGTTCACCGTCTTTATAAAACGGACTGTCTAAGTCATTATATTCTTTGTATAGCGCGAGGTTTTGTGCAAATCTTGCATCGACTGTAATTCCGTCTTCTGCTAAAGGTATGACATAATCTAAAATTTCTTCCATTTTCATACTGCCATACTCTTTTTGTAAGTAATCCATTCCTCTAACGAGTCCAGGAACCCCGATTAAATCACCCTGTTCATATACGCTTGACGATATACTCTGATATTTGATTTCATCGGGTGCGCCCATTTGACCATCGTAATATAATAACGCTCCACCACCGCCAAGTCCTGAAGCATACGGCTCGACGATAGCTAAGGCAAACGCAACACCTATCGCAGCATCTGCAGCGTTCCCACCGTCTGCGATAATCTTTTGCCCTACTTCGCTTGCTCGGTAGTCACTTGACGTTACGGAGTACGATTCATTCTTTTCATTTTTAAAACTGTCTTTTTCTAAAGAAATCAAATCTCGATTATTTTTCACCATATATATTGCGACTGATGTCAGTAACAATAATATTAATGCAATTAAAGGGAAATATTTTTTCATTATAATGACCGCCACTTATTTAGTATAGTATTCGATAATTTTTCGTTCAGATTCACTTATCTGTTCATCATTTTGCTTAACAAACATCGCAATATACATTGAACAGACAACGACGATAAGTAAAATCCAAATGAGTACCTTTTTACTGTTCAAAATAAAACTCCCCATCCTTATATGAAGTGTGTGTCGGCATTTGTTGGAACAACGTTTTTTGCTCAAAGAAATTTAAATTGTTTTTAGTTAATGTGCCGTGTTTATATTGTACAGGTGTGATTTTAAATTGATTGCTTTCTATATCGTGCTGAACGACGATACTCTTTTTATAGTTTGAAATATAATCGTTTGACACTAAGTTTCCTAAACTATAAAAGATAACTGTATCGTTATATTTCTCAATTTCTTGAACGACGCTATTATTACCGATAATAATATCGACGCCTGCGTCAGATAACGCGTGTGCGAGTTCTCTTTGTCTTGTAGTCACTTCACGTTCGTTCGGTATCCCCCAAGTAACACTCACTATAATTAAATCACTATCATTATCTAGCTGCTGAATTTTCGGTAAAAAGAAACTCGGTTCTAATTCATGGTTAATTTGTGGTATTTCACTCGATATGAATTTTGAGTTTTTATCTACAAACGATAAAAATGATATTTTCTTTTCTCCCAAATTATGTTCAACGACGTCTTCAAGACTCGGATTTTCTAATGATAGTCCTATATTTCTTTCGACATCGACGAGGTCAACGTACGGCACATTTTTATTAAAAAATGTTAAATCTGTAAAGTAGTTGTCTTGTATCTCGTTAATTTGTTCATTCTTATTCTTTACTCGTTTGTCTAACACGACATTTGTAAATGATAATTCATTTTCTAATAAGGGACCCTGTAAACTTGTTAAAAAGTGCTCAGACTCAAATATGTCGTTATATTCTTGTAAATTTAAATTACCCGTGTAGAAAATAGTCGGACTGTTCTCTGTTTCAAAACTCTCTACTTCGATCGGTGTATATGTTCTATTCACAAAATCTATACTTATAACGCTAATGACTAGCATTACTAGTACAATCATTAAGTTAGAACGTTTATTATGTTTGATATATTTTAATATTTTTTCTTGAAGTGTTAGTTTTTTCATTATTAAATCACCTAACTATAGTAATACAACGTAGTTATACACATTTAAGAGAGCATACGTTAAAAATGTAACGAATAGCGATGATGATAACGTAATGACTACACCTTGTCTTTGGATTGTATTTGCGATAATACCAGGGATGACCATACCTATCCCTGTAATTTCAATCATGTCATATGGTATCGGTGCATACGGGAACGACGCATCAAATATAAATTTTAAGACCATCGCTGTTAAGATCATCGCTGAGAATTTTCTTCTACCATACAAAATAATGATCTTGCTGAGTATTTTGTCGACAATGATATATGTCAAACAACTAATAATAAGAATCGAAAATAACATGACTGGCTGGTCAAATATTAGTGCGAGGTATCCTGGAACGACTAGCCCTGCTGGACTTATACCAAATCTTTCGGCAAACAGTAAACTTAATAGTACCCCTGTAAACAGTGAAAAATAAAGTTCTGTACCAATCATTCTTTTAAATCCTCCATATACTGAATAATGGTTTTACCTGGTCCGTGAATGTTACCGACACAAAATAGTAGGACGTTTCTTGATATGTTTAATATCTCGTTTAATACGTCCTCATTGCTTTTACTTTCTAAGTTAATATATGTTTCATTTCTATGTTTCATAAAATCGGTTACCATCTGTGTGGATTTTCCTGTACAAATGAGTGCATCAAACTGTACATTCGATAAAAAGTCTTCAACGAATTGTCTCGTCCGGTCCACTCTGTCCGATCTGCAATTCAGTAATAACACTTTCGACTCATACTCATATCCGGATGCTTCAATTTTCTTTAATATCGCCATCGACGATGTCGGCTCATTCGCTGCGAATGCATTTACAAATATATTATTCGTACCATTTGACACGTAAGACACAATATCAACTGC
This sequence comes from Nosocomiicoccus sp. HMSC09A07, assembly GCF_001808485.1. NCBI lineage: Bacteria > Bacillati > Bacillota > Bacilli > Caryophanales > Staphylococcaceae > Nosocomiicoccus > Nosocomiicoccus sp. HMSC09A07. The sequence goes on along the minus strand of NZ_KV793634.1, from coordinate 65,969 downwards.
TCCAGAGTCTGGGGGTGCTTTTAACATCCCTCTATAAGCGATATCGTCATCAATTCCGATTACTCTAGAAATACCAAGTGCAATCGCAACGTTTTCAGCGAATATTAAATATGGAAATGACTTTAAATATTCCTCAGATACTTCTGACGGATCAGTAATAATCACTTCAGTATTTCTTTTTTCTGCTTCTTTTGTAAACAATTCCTCATAATGACCCTTCAGCACGACTAAATGACCGTTGTTTGGAATCGTTGCAACAAATGACTCTGCGACCTCATCTAACGTCGGTCCTAATACATCCATATGGTCCTCCATAACGTTCACAATCGCACCGACATTGGCTTTTAACAAGTCTTGCTGAAATACTTTCTGATAATCTGGATTCACTGCCATGCACTCATTCACAATCGCTTTTGCACCAGACTTCACAGTTTTACTAATAATCTCTCTTTGTTCCCCAATATTCGCACCTTGCGGTTTACGTACAATCGGAACCTCTTCATTTTGATACCAATATAACAACCGTGCATCTGTACCTGTCGTTTTACCAACGACCTTATATCCTGCTTCTCTTAAAATACTATATGTCAAACGCGTTATCGTAGACTTCCCTCTCACACCATTAATATTAATTCTAAGAGGTACTCTTTTTAAACGTCTATTATGTATATATTTATCTAACATACCGAGTACTAAAAAAATAATAGTTAACCCAATAATTAAATACAAAAAAATCACCTCTAGCTGTTATCCCCTAATTCTAGCAATCAAAGGTAAAGATATCGTAAATCTTATGTAAAGTTCGAAGAACAAAACATAAAACTGCTAAAAGTGATCCACACATCAAAAATATTCAATTAAAAAAACGCCCCCGAGAGGAATCGAACCCCCAGTATGAGAACCGGAATCTCATGTGTTATCCATTACACCACGAGGGCAATAATTGTATTATAACATAGACAAGTATATCTTTTGACCTTGTTTGACTAATATGTTTTAATAAAATTACGATATATATAGGAGGATTTTTTATGAACTTAATACCTACAGTAATTGAATCAACTAACCGCGGTGAACGTGCGTATGATATTTACTCTCGTTTATTAAAGGATAGAATTATTATGATCGGTAGTGCGATTGATGATAATGTCGCGAACTCTGTTGTGAGTCAGTTACTATTCTTACAAGCACAAGATGCTGAGAAGGATATTTACTTATATATTAACTCACCAGGTGGTAGCGTAACTGCTGGTATGGCAATTTACGACACGATTCAACATATTAAACCAGACGTACAGACAATTTGTATGGGTATGGCAGCGTCTATGGGGTCTTTCTTACTTGCTGCTGGTACTAAAGGTAAACGTTTTGCGTTACCGAATGCTGAAGTTATGATTCACCAACCTTTAGGTGGTGCTCAAGGTCAAGCGACTGAAATTGAGATTGCTGCACGTCACATTTTAAACACACGTGAAAAGTTAAATAAAATTTTAGCAGAACGTACAGGTCAACCACTTGAACGAATTGAAAAAGACACAGATCGTGACAACTACTTAACAGCTGAAGAAGCTAAAGAGTATGGTTTAATCGATGATGTGTTACAACCAGAAAAAGTTAAATAAGTATAAGATAAAAGGGATTCAACTTTCGTTGAATCCCTTCTTTTATTTTATTTTGTTTGTAATTATTATTAGATGACTTTACTCGGCGTGTTTATTTAACACTTTTCTTTTGATTTTGTTAGATATATTGATTTATCTAACATATTTTTAGATTCTAGTCTCATTTTTGTAAATAACACGTAGAAATCATCGCATTATCCCCTACAACTTCACATCTTGACCGCTTCTCAATTTATCTGCGATCTCATCGATTTTACGTAGTCGATGGTTGACGCCGGATTTTGATATCGGTCCTGTTGAGATGCTTTCTCCGAGTTCTTTTAAACTCATATCATGGTTGTCTCTTCTTAAGTACGCAATTTCTCGTAATCGGTCTGGTAGTTTTTCTAATCCGATTTCTTGGTCGATGTATTTGATGTTTTCTACTTGGCGCATCGCTGCGCTAATTGTCTTGTTTAAGTTTGCTGTTTCACAGTTGACGAGTCGGTTGACGGAGTTTCTCATATCTCTTAGTATTCTAACGTCTTCAAATTTTAGCATCGCTTGATGTCCGCCGACGAGTCCTAAGAAGTCTGAGATTTTCTCCGCTTCTTTTAAGTACGTAATGTACCCACGTTTTCTATCGATGACTTTTGCGTTAAGTTCGTATTCGTTCATTAGTTTCATGAGTGAGTAGGCATGTTCTTCATAGAGTGACGCGATTTCTAAATGATAGGATGATGTTTCTGGGTTGTTGACTGATCCTGCTGCTAAAAATGCACCTCTTAAATAGCTTCTTACACATTCATCATCTGTGAGTGACGATAGTTCAACGTCATGTATAATTTCTCCGTCACGCATGACATTTAGGTCACTTAATATTTCTTTCGTATTTTCTTTCACTCTACATATATAGACGTTATTTTTCTTTAACTGCATTTTTCTTCGAACTGCTAATTCTGGTTCGATTTTATATAATTCTTTAATAAGTCTAAATATACGTCTTGCGATCGCTGCGTTTTCGGTTTGGATGTTGATGATCCATTTTCCTTCTGATATTGCGATCGATCCGTTCATTTTTATAATTGCGGACAATTCTTCTTTACTACACTTTTCATCCGCTTCTATTCGGCATAGTTCACCTTTCATTTCTGAGGCAAACGACATATTGACTCACCTCTCTTTCAATATTCAATAGCTTCAAATAATTCGAGTATGAGTTCATATATATTTTTAGCTAGTTGTATCGAGTCGTGTCTTAATATACCTTCCTCTGTTTTTTGGACGATATTATCATATATATATACGTTGATTCCTCTTTTTTCTAACTCGTCTTTATTCACGATTACAGCACTCACACCTTCTTCTTTGTAGCGCTGTGAGACGAGTTGCTTTGTATCTTCGTCACTGGCTATAACATGTGTGATGACGTCTTTTCCAATATGTTTATGAATCGCATCGACACAGTCCGCTGCTGTCATCGTTTTTGTTTCACCTGGTTGCTCTACGATATTACTTATATAAATCTGATCTGCAGTTGATTCTTGGAGTGCCTTATTGATACTCGTCGGTAAGACGTTTGGAATAATACTCGTATATAAACTTCCCGGACCATATATAATAAAGTCCGCATTTTGAATCGCTTCGATTGCCGTATTCGCTCCTTCAATATCTTCAGGGCTTAAATATATATGATCGATTTTCTTTTTAACTTTCGGAATATAACTTTCTCCCTCGTATTTCGTCCCGTCTGTCATTATCGCAACGAGTTTTGGGGAGCGGTTTGTACTTGGAATCACTTTACCTTTTACGTTTAATATCTCCGAAAACTTTTCAACCGCGACTGAAAAATCTCCTTGCATATCATACATCGCAGCGAGCATTAAATTCCCGAGACTATGCCCGCTGATCCTTTCACGGTTAAAGCGATATGTAAATAAATCTTTAATTAATGCTTCAGATTCACTTAGTGCAGCGAGAACGTTTCGAATATCTCCTGGTGCTGGCATATCTATTTCAGAACGTATTTTTCCTGTCGAACCACCGTCATCTGCAACTGTAACGACTGCAGATATATCGACTGGATATTTTTTTAACCCACGTGCGAGTACACTTAACCCAGTTCCACCGCCGATTAAAACGACGTTAATTGTCTTATGATTCATGGCGGTGCCTATGTGTTTCTTTGTGGATTGTATTAATTTTATACATATGCTTTGTCTTTAAATCATTAGATATACGTTCTGCGATCGCAACTGAACGGTGCTGTCCACCCGTACAACCAATTGCGATATTTAATTGAGATTTTCCTTCTTTTACGTATAACGGGAGTGAAAAATTAATGATATCGATTAACTTCTCGTAAAATATTTCTGTATCTTTAAACTTCATAACGTAATCATAGACGTCTTGGTCGAGTCCCGTTTTCGGACGAAGTGACTCGATATAATACGGATTTGGTAAAAATCTAACGTCATACATGATATCGGCATCTTGAGGGATTTCATGTTTAAACCCAAAGCTCATCACGTTAATAGTAAACTTTTCATCGCGGTCATATTTTAAGTAGTCATAAATCTTTTCTTTTAATTCTTTAGCAGATGTTTCTGTCGTGTCGATAATAATCGTAGACGCTTTTTTTACGTCTTCTAGTAAAGAACGCTCGTTTTTAATTGCTTCAGACAGTGATACATTATCATTTAACGGGTGACTTCTTCTTGTCTCTTTGTATCTACTAATTAATTTATCATCTGTCGCATCTAAAAAGACAATTTGTGTGCGAATCCCTTTTACTGAAATAAGATCGTTGATCGCTGGAATAAACTGACTAAAAAACATACGATCTCTTAAGTCGATACTTAGCGCAACGTCATGCATATCTTCGTTTGTCGACTGCATCATTTCTACAATTTTCGGTAATAACGGTACGGGTAAATTATCGATCGCAAAATAACCCATGTCTTCAAGAGATTCTAATGCGATAGATTTACCTGCACCACTCATCCCAGTTAATATAATTAAGTTTTTCACTCGAATTCCTCCCATCTACGTTTAAAAAGATGGAACGAGCGTCCCATCTTTTAAATTCTATTCTGTAAATGTTTCGATATATTCGCTTGCATTTTGTGCCGCGATACTGCCGTCTCCAGTTGCAGTGACAATTTGACGTAACGTTTTTTCACGTACGTCTCCTGCTGCGAAGATTCCTGGAATACTCGTTTCCATTTCTTCGTTCGAAGTGACATATCCTGTTTCTTCGTCTAAAATACCGAGGTCTTTAAACGGTTCAGTTAACGGGAGCAGTCCGATGTAAATAAATACCCCGTCTGCTTCATAGTCGTACGTTTCGCCTGTATTTTTGTCGAGTAGCGTCACTGATTGTACGACGCCGTCTCCATTAATAGACTGAATTTCAGTGTCCCATATGAACTCCATTTTGTCGTTGTTAAATGCACGGTCTTGAATAATTTTTTGTGCACGTAACGTATCACGACGGTGAACGACTGTTACTTTACTTGCGTATTTCGTTAAGAAAATACCTTCTTCTACTGCTGAGTCTCCACCACCGATAACGACTAAATGACGCTCTTTAAAGAACGCACCGTCACATACCGCACAGTAACTGACACCTTTACCTGCTAACGCTTCTTCACCAGGTACACCGATTTTTTTATGTTCTGTACCTGTTGCGATAATCACTGCTTTTGCTTTGATCGTCTCACTACCGAGGTCGATTAATTTATAATTACCGTCTAATGTAACTGATTTAACATCACCATATTTATATTCTGCACCAAACTTCGTTGAGTGCTCAAACATTTTTGATGATAATTCAGGGCCTGTTATTAAAGAAAATCCTGGGAAGTTTTCAACGTCTTCAGTACTTGCTACTTGCCCACCAGGCATACCTCGTTCGATCATTACTGTTTTTAACTCTGCACGTGAAGCGTATACTGCAGCAGTCATCCCCGCAGGACCTGCCCCTAAAATCGCGACATCATACTCTTTTACTTCTGACATAATGACTCTCCTTTACTCGTAACATACTTTTCATATTATATCTAAAATGAGCCGGGTGTGTCACTCATTCTGCTTAATATCTTCAATTGCTTTTTTTAATTTATGCGGATAAACTTGATACTTTTCTGACAATGTTTCTACTGTAAAGCCATCGTTATAATACACATATAAAAAGGCTAACGCATATGTTTTCCCGGATTCTTTTAACTCGCTAATGTCGATATGTGTAATCGCGTCAATCCAGCCGAGTAAAATGTCATCTCTATCGAGATAATCAATCGATAACACTTCAAGTCCTTCATGTAATATATCAAACTTTTGAAATTTAAAATTATTAAATATATACGCCGTGTACATCTTTTCAAAGTTTCCAAATTGTTCAATTAAATCCCATACAGGCGACCCTAATATGACATCTTCCGGCCGAATAATACTCGTACGGAATAAACCGAGTATGCGCTTATGTGGATCATCACTTTGTAAATACTCATCGATGATTTTATTTAACGTTTCAGCCGCTTGTTCTTTTTGCCACGGACTGTGAATTTCATCGAGTGGGTGATAGAGCTGCATCTCTTTCCAAAACATTTCTGCTTCTTCAACTTCGCCAATTTTGTACGCAGCTTGACTGAGTGCGTGTAATAACTGGAAATTGACCATATACTTCTTTTTATATAATGGATAAAGTAATTGATACGCTTCTTTATGCTTTTTCAAAAAGTTTAAAACGAGCCCGACTTTTAAACGGTCGTCTTCGTCGAGTGGTTCGACGACTTCTAAATGACGTAAAAACTTTACATATAAGTCGTGACGATTCGTATAAAAATAAAGCAACGTTAAATGACTTAACGCATGCATATCTGTTTGGTCTTCTTTTAATAGCTCTGTTAATATCGCTTCTGCTTCTTCGAATCGATTTAAAAAGAGTAACGCCATCCCACGTAAATTTCTAAATTCTCTTTTATTTGATAAGTCAAAGTCAATATCATCTAAATAATCGAGTGATGTTTCAATTTGACCACTCATAAAGTACGACTGGAATATATATTGACCGACGAATTCTTTCGCTTCCTTTAGAAGTTCATCGTTGCTATAGTCTTCAACGGTAAACATTTCCATTAAATCGTCGTAATAATCATCATCCTTATGCAGTTCCGCATACAATATACCAAATAACAGTCCTTTATTTGCATCTTCGATTAACACATTCATCTCAGATAATTCATAGTAATACGTCGTATCAAAATTAGACGCTGCAAACTCTGTCATTATAAACTGCTCTGCTCTATCGTATTCACCGAGTAACGTGAGTATATACGCATACTCCGTCATATATTCGCGTTCTTTACTTTCATTTAACGCTCGCTCCATAAGATTTAAAGCATCACGATATGATCCGTGATGCTTTTTCTTCATCGCTTGACGGTAGTATACCCTCCCGTCGTTACGAAGCGAGATAATTTTACTTTTCAATATCGCTTCTCTCCTTTATAACTAACGGATTACCGTACGCGATACTATTATCTGGAATATCTTTAGAGACGACACTTCCAGCACCGACTAATACGTTGTCACCAATCGTCACACCAGGTAACACCGTAACGTTCGCGCCGATCATCGTATTTTTACCGATTGTAATAGAACCGATACGGTACTCATCGACTAAATATTCGTGCGTGAGTAACGTCGCGTTATAACCGATAATCGAGTTCTCACCAACTGTAATATTTTCAGGATAAAATAAGTCCGGCATCGCTTTATATGCAAAACTTACTTTGTCACCGAGTTTCATATTGAGTCCAGTTTTATACAGTGTATGTTTCATTCTCGTGGATGGGGAATACCTTCCCGCTTCAACAATGATGAAGTTTTTAACGACTCTAAAAAACGAAATCGTACGGTACATTCGCCAAAGCGGATTTTCTTTTTTTGAAGGAAAACGTTCGAGCTTACGCATAATTATTTCCTCTTTTTCTTTTTCGTGTTTTGTTTAACTGTCGCACGCTGTTTTTTGTTAAACGTGTTAAAATTTCCGTGTACGTTACCATATACCGGTAAGTCGTACTTTTTATTTCTATATATCCATACAATAATCGCTAAGATGATAAGTGATAGACTCATCACTTGTGCTGTACGGAGAAGGTCTAGAATCATTAAACTATCTGTACGCATTCCTTCGATAAAGAAGCGCCCGATAGAATAGTAGATTAAATAGAGTAAAAACGTCTGACCAATTTTTAATTTCGGACGTAAACGCATCAGTATAAAAATACCGACGACGTTCCAAATCGATTCATATAAAAAGGTCGGATGATAATACACACCGTCGATATACATTTGGTTAATGATAAATTCAGGTAGACGTAACGTCTCTAAAAACGCTCGAGACACAGGGCCACCGTGTGCTTCTTGGTTAATAAAGTTCCCCCAACGTCCGATCGCTTGGCCGAGTAGTACACTCGGCATTAACATATCCCCAAACTGGAAAAAACTATAATTGTTTTTACGCGTGTAGTAATATCCTGCAAGGACCCCACCGATGAGCCCACCGTGGATCGCCATTCCACCTTCCCATACTTTTATAATATCGAGTGGGTGGAGTAAATAATAATCTAAGTTGAATAACACGAAGTAAAGTCTCGCACCTACGAGTGAGAAGACGATGATATATACCATCATCTCCGTGAGTGTTTCGTCGCTAAATCCTTTTTTAACCATTTCATGATTTGCTAAAAAGTATGCACAGATCATTCCTGTAAATATTAAAATCCCGTACCAGTAAATATCGAATCCACCGATACTTACTGCGACGCGGTCAATCGCATATATCATTATTTCCCTCCGTTATCTTTACTCCTAATATGCGCAATTAAGCGCTCGTTAAATTCTCTCGCGGCACTGACTCCCATATTTTGAAGTCTAAAGTCCATCGCTGCCACTTCAATAATATTCGATACGTTTCGCCCTGGTCGTACAGGGATTAACTTACTCGGTATTTCAGAATTTAATATATTTTTTGTTCGTTTATCTAATCCGAGGCGGTCGTATTCTTTATCTTGTTGCCAAAACTCTAAATGAACGTTTAACATAATACGCTTTTCACTTAGCACGACACTTGCACCGAATAGTGTCATTACGTTGATAATGCCGAGCCCTCTAATTTCAAGTAAATTTTCGATGAGCTCTGGAGATTTACCGATGAGTACGTTTTTACCGATTTCTTTGATTTCGACGTTATCGTCTGCAACGAGTCGATGCCCATTTTTAACGAGCTCTAACGCAATTTCGCTTTTACCGATACCACTTTCACCTGTAATTAATACACCGATTCCATAGACGTCTAACAGAACGCCGTGAACGTTCGTCTCAGGTGCGAGCGAAATTTCTAAATAGTCGGTTAAGTAAAACATTAAATTCGTAATCGTATTCGACGTTTTTAAAAGTGGAATATTTGCATTCTCACACGCTTCAATAATTTCTTTTGGCGGTGTTAAATCGTCTGTAAATATAAAACATGGTGTCTCATTTGTACATAGTAATTGTGCGCGAGTTGCGCGTTCTTCATCTGTTAATTTCGTATTAAAATACGTCGTTTCAGTCATTCCAAATAACTGAACGCGTTCGTTTGAATAATGCGAAAAATAACCCGCAATCTCAAGCCCTGGTCGTGAGACGTCGATACTTGTGATTGGTTTATGTATACCTGTTTCACCAGTGATGATTTCTAGTTTGAATCGTTCGATTACGTTACTTACTGTTAACATAATATACCTCTCAAAATTGATACTTCTTATTATAGCAAAAAAGGACAAGTCTGATAGCTACTTGTCCTTTAAATACGTTTTATACTGTATGGAGTGTGACTGAACCAACTTTTGTGCTCGCTTCTATAACGAGACCTGATTCATCTGTGTCATTAATGATCATAATTTCTTTTAATCCTAAATCGGATGGCTTCATATCTCGGATGTTTAACCCCGGAGGATAGTTAATATGTCCAAGCACTGTGTTTAAACGTCCTTCGACTTTACGACCTGACGGAATTTCTACGTTGATGCTTCCCATGTTCGTTTGAATTTTAGCATCACGTGTATCTTCATTTAATGAAAGTGACACTGAGCCGTTCGCTTTAATGTCGATTTCTTCAACATCTAATTCTTTCGTTGAAATCGTTCCAAGCATTGATACGAGTTCTAAATTCGTAAACGCACTTTCTTTTATTTCTAATGACCCACGTGACGTTCTAACGAACGCATGTTTTGCTGAAATATCGTCGACTTCGATATCACCATTTAAAATATCGATAGATAAATCTTTTAACAGTAAATCTTCAACGTCGACGCTGCCGTTTGAACTTGAGATGTGTAAGTAGTCGAGTGCACGTTCGTTAATTTCTAATACGACGTTTACTTTCGCACTACGAAGTGGTGACATAATTTCTAAGTTCCCGTTTTTTACTTCGCAGAAAATATCTTCAAAGTAATTGCGTTTTTTATCGAGTTTTCTATAGAACGGTGTCACTTCAAAACGTACCGCTGTGACGCCATCTGTCTTTTTAACTTCGACGTTACCATTCGTTACGTCTAACGTAACAGATGAAAAATCTTCTTCGATCGTTTCGATGAGTTTATTTTTAGACCCTTGCTGGAAAATCGCATCGATGTCTCCCGTTTTAGCTTTGTCGAATACGTCTTCTAACGTTTTTAAAATATCTGACGTACTCTTCGTTGCTTTTGCTTTACGGCGGACATCGTTAAACGTTTCTTTTGCGTTTTTTTGAATCGTATCTGGATCTAAAATCTTTCCAACTTCGTCTGTCATATTTTCAAAAAACTTATAAATACTGTTGTCTTCTTCTTTTTTATCGTTCGTGTGTTTCTTATCTTGATCGTCTTCGTTTAATGCATTCATAAGGTCGATTGCTTCTTTTGTCGTGATTAAACCATCTTCAAGCATTTTTAAAATTCGCGCTTTACTATCCATTATTTAACCTCCTGATGGTTACGATTGAGCCATTTTTTTAAGTGGTATCCTGTATGGCTTTCTTTCGTCTCCATAATATCTTCTATTGTACCATGCGCAACAACTTCTCCTCCACCGTCGCCACCTTCAGGGCCAAGATCGATGATATGATCTGCAACTTTTATAACGTCTAAATTATGTTCGATAATGACGACGGTGTCACCGTTATCTACGAGACGCTGAATGACTTTAATCAGTTTTCTAATATCTTCTGAGTGGAGTCCTGTCGTTGGCTCATCGAGTATATAGAGCGTCTTACCATTTGAACGTTTTTGAAGTTCACTCGCAAGTTTCACACGTTGTGCTTCTCCCCCGGATAACGTCGTTGCTGGTTGCCCGAGTTTTACGTAGCCGAGTCCAACATCTAATAGCGTCTCTAGCTTACGACTGATTTTCGGAATGTTCTCAAAGAATTTCGCTGCTTCTTCTACCGTCATTTCAAGGACATCTGAGATGTTTTTATCTTTATATTTCACTTCTAACGTCTCTCTGTTATAACGTTTACCGTGACATACTTCACACGGTACAAAGACGTCTGGTAAAAAGTGCATTTCAATTTTTAAAATACCGTCACCTTTACACGCTTCACAACGTCCACCTTTTACGTTAAAACTAAATCTCCCTTTTTTGTACCCTCGAACTTTCGCTTCGTTCGTTTCAGCATAGACGTCACGAATGTCATCAAAGACACCTGTATACGTCGCCGGGTTACTTCTCGGTGTACGACCGATTGGAGATTGGTCGATGTCGATAATCTTATCTAAATACTCGGCACCTTCTATTTTTTTAAACTTTCCAGGTACGAGTTTAGATTTATATAGCTCTTTATGGAGTCCTTTATATAAAATTTCGTTGACTAAAGTGCTCTTACCAGATCCTGAGACGCCTGTTACGACGTTTAAGAGACCATGCGGGAAGTCTACATCGATATTTTTTAAGTTGTTTTCTACTGCGCCTTTTACTCTAAACTTTTTAGTCGTTTGTTTTCGATAATTTTCTGGTAACGGGATTTCTTTTTTACCACTTAAATATTGACCTGTAATTGAAGCGTCGTTATTCATGACTTCTTTTGGTGTTCCAGCTGCGACGATTTGTCCACCGTTTTCTCCAGCACCCGGTCCGATATCGATTAAATAATCACTCGCAATCATCGTATCTTCATCGTGCTCAACGACGATTAACGTATTCCCTAAATCGCGCATCTCTTTTAACGTTCGGATTAGCTTATCGTTATCACGTTGATGAAGACCAATTGAAGGCTCGTCTAGTATATAAAGCACTCCGCTTAACATCGAACCGATTTGTGTCGCGAGTCGAATACGCTGTGCTTCCCCACCAGATAACGTACCGCTTCGGCGGTTGAGCGTTAAATATCCAAGCCCAACATTTCTTAAAAACGTAAGTCGATCGTTGATTTCTTTTAATATCGGCTGTGCGATTGCTTGATTCTTTTCACTTAAATGTAAATCATTAAAGAATTGAAGCGCATCGTTCACCGATTGATCTACCGCTTCACCGATATGGCGTTTCTTAATTTTAACTGAGCGCGCCTCAATATTTAAACGATATCCATGACACGTCGTACAGTCTGTTTCACGCATATACTGCGCCATTTGTTCACGCGTATACTCTGACGGACTGTCTTGATATCTTCTCTCGATATTATTTAAAACACCTTCAAATTGAATTGTACGAGTACGCTTTGCACCGTTACGCTGTGTGAACGTAACGTCTAAATAATCTGTAGACCCTTTTAAAATAATGTCTTGTTCTTCTTTAGATAAATGCTTGAACGGTTGGTCCATATCGATATTAAAATGTTCAGCGACTTGTTTTAAAAGATTCGGATAATAATCTGAACTAATCGGTCTCCACGGTAAAATCGCACCGTCATTTAACGATAACGTGTCATCTGGAATAACGAGTGACGCGTCAACCGACCATTTTTTACCTAATCCGTCACACGTTGGACACGCACCAAACGGACTGTTAAATGAAAAGAGTCTCGGCTCTAATTCACTAATTGTAAATCCACATTCAGGGCAAGAAAAGTTTTCTGAGAAGTGGATATCTTCTCCATCTATAACGTTAGCGACCGCGTTACCTTCTCCTTTTTCTAATGCGATTTGTAGTGAATCAGAAAGTCTCGCTTCAATACCTGGTTTAACTCCGATTCTATCAATCACGATATCGATATCGTGTTTTTTATTTTTATTTAATTCTGGTACGTCTTCGATATCATACATTTCACCATCAACGATGACTCTTGCGTATCCTTCTTTTCGAAGACTTTCAAATATCTTTTTATGTTGTCCTTTTCTGCCACGTACAACTGGAGATAATATTTGAAGGCGCGTACGTGTTTCAAGTTCCATAATCGTGTCGACCATTTCTTCAATCGTTTGGCTTTTAATTTCAATATCGTGATGCGGACAATACGGCGTCCCCGCACGTGCATATAATAATCGTAAATAATCGTATATTTCTGTAATTGTCGATACCGTTGAACGCGGGTTGTTACTCGTCGTTTTTTGATCGATTGAAATCGCTGGTGATAACCCTTCAATCGTATCGACGTCTGGCTTTTCCATCTGACCTAAAAACTGTCTCGCATACGCGCTTAAACTCTCAACGTAACGGCGTTGTCCTTCTGCGTAAATCGTATCGAATGCGAGCGATGACTTACCAGAGCCTGATAAGCCCGTCATTACGACGAGCTGGTCTCTCGGTATATCTATATTTATATTTTTTAAGTTGTGCTGTCTTGCACCACTAATTTTAATGAATTTATTATTTATCTTTTCACTCACGTATTATCACCCTTCTGCTTCTAACTCAAATAACGCATCTCGAAGTTCTGTTGCTGTTTCGAAATCTAAGTTTTTCGCTGCTTCTTTCATATCGCGTTCGAGTTTTGATTTTAAATCTTCGCGCTCTTTCTTTGTGAGTTTTACTGTACCCGTTTTTTCATATGTTTTATCATCTTTAATTTCAACTTCAGCACTGATGAGGTCACGAATTTCTTTTTTAATCGTCGTCGGTGTAATCCCGTGTTTTTCGTTATATTCAATTTGAATTTTACGACGTCGCTCTGTCTCATCTAGCGCAACTCTCATAGAGTCTGTAATTTTATCTGCATACATAATAACGTGGCCTTCACTGTTACGTGCAGCACGCCCGATTGTTTGTATTAATGAACGTTCGGAACGTAAAAATCCTTCTTTGTCTGCATCTAATATCGCAACAAGTGACACTTCAGGTATATCAATTCCTTCACGCAGTAAGTTAATACCGACGAGAACGTCATAAGTACCGAGTCGTAATTCACGAATGATTTCGATACGTTCTAACGTTTTTACTTCGCTGTGTAAATATTGAACTTTAACGCCAGCTTCTTTTAAATACGCCGTTAAGTCTTCTGACATCTTCTTCGTTAACGTCGTAATTAAGACGCGTTCGTTCTTTTCAACACGCGTTTGTATTTCATGAAGCAGATCGTCAATTTGATGTTCAGTCGGTCGTACGTCAATTGTCGGGTCAAGTAGTCCTGTCGGTCGGATAATTTGCTCGACCATCTTATCTGTATGTTCTAATTCATACGGTCCAGGAGTTGCAGACACGTACAATAGTTGCTGTGCTTTATCTTGGAATTCTTCAAATTTTAACGGGCGGTTATCTAACGCTGACGGTAATCTAAACCCGTGATCGACGAGCACTTGTTTACGCGCTTGGTCTCCGTTATACATTCCTCTAATTTGAGGGAGTGTCACGTGCGACTCATCGATCATAATAACGAAGTCTTTGAAATAATCGAGCAGTGTATACGGTGTACTTCCAAGTGGACGTAACGTTAAGTGAACCGAATAGTTCTCGATTCCTGACGTAAAGCCCATCTCTCTCATCATTTCTAAGTCGTAATTCGTACGCTGCTCAAGTCGCTGTGCTTCGAGTAATTTGTCTTCATCGCGTAATTCATTTAGTCGTTCTTCTAATTCTTTTTCAATACGGTCGATCGCAACAGTCATCTTTTCATCGCGCGTGACGAAGTGAGATGCTGGGAATAGAACGAAGTGCTCGCGTTCACTTAACACTTCACCACTAATAAAATCAATTTCACGTATTCTATCGATTTCATCACCGAAAAACTCAACGCGAATACACTGATCATCTCGAGCTGCAGGGAAGATTTCAACGATATCTCCGCGCACTCTAAACGTACCACGTCCAAAATCAATATCGTTTCGTTGATACTGTATGTCGACGAGACGACGTAATAATTCGTTTCGTTCAATTTCCATTCCAACACGTATATTTAAGCGTAAGTTTTGGTATTCTTCTGGGTTACCTAAACCGTAAATACACGACACAGAGGCGATGATTATTACGTCATCGCCTTCAAATAATGCACTCGTCGCCGAGTGTCTCAGTTGGTCGATTTCATCGTTAATAGACGCATCTTTTTCTATAAACGTATCCGTAGATGGTACGTACGCTTCAGGTTGATAAAAATCATAATAACTGACGAAATATTCGACTCTATTATTTGGGAAAAACTCTTTAAATTCACTATATAACTGTCCAGCTAACGTTTTGTTATGGGCGATAATTAACGTCGGCTTACCGATTTCTTTAATAACTTGACTCATCGTAAATGTTTTACCTGTTCCAGTTGCACCGAGTAATGTTTGGTGTTTTTGTCCGGAACGTATTTGTTCTACTATTTCTTTAATCGCTTGCGGTTGATCACCGGCAGGTTCAAAGTTTGAAACGAGTTCAAATTCTGCCATAATGTACCTCCAAATTTTTAACTTATATCTATCTTACACCACTTCTTCGAAATTAAAAAAAGAAATGACCGAACGGATGTTTGTCATTTCTTAAATATCATCTTTACTATCTAAATTGTATACTTCAACGAATATATAGCCAATCACAATGCTTAGCGCATCTAAATATATAATCCAATCCGAGTTATAGTATCCACGGTACATCGAAATTGCAAATACGATAAACGTTAAAAATATTGCGACGTAACGATTTCTCGTAATCGTCGTAAATAAAATCACTGTAAATGCTGGTACAGTAATTGCCATCATATACCAAAAAACGTCTTCCATATTATTCATCCTTTACATATTGAATGTAACTGTCTAACGTTTTTTTAGAAATCTCTCCGACATATGTCTTCACAATCTCACCATCACTGTTAATAAACAACGTTGTCGGTATGATCGTTAAACGAAGACCTTCCATAAAGTCTTTATCATTGTCCATATTGTATATCGGATATTGAACACCAAACTCTTCAATAAACGCATCTCGTGCTTTACTACTATCTTGTACATTTAACCCGACAAGTTCTACGTCATCTGGTAAATCTTTCAAATAAAATTCATTTAAATCTGGCGTTTCATTTCGGCATGGATTACACCAAGACGCAAACAAATTCACAACAGTTACTTCATTGTTTTTAATAATATTATCAAACGATTCATCTGTCGTCACACCATTAAACGAGTATTCCGTAATCAACTGACCTTCCGCATGATTATTACTAGGTGGCTTTTGTTTTATATCATTTGCTGCTTCATCCTTCAACAATTCATTCGAAGACGTAATAACCTGGTATATGCTAAAACTAATCAGCGCAAAAAGAACAATGCCAACTAATACTTTCAACTGTTTACTCACTGAACTAACCTCCGTCATCCTACTACTCTTATTATAATAAAAAAAGCACCCGTTCGGGTGCTTGATTTTTATATTTTAGTGAATGTAGTTAAATGTTGATACTTGTGATGCTGGAATTGTACGGTAGCTTACAACACCTACAGTACCGTTCCAACCCATTTCAGAGATTGTGATTGATCCGTCGCCGTTGATTGATTCGACAACTGCAACGTGACCTGCTGCACCTGCTCCGTTTATACCTGCATAACTTTGTGCAACTGCTCCAACTGATGGTGTGTTGTTAACAGCAAATCCATTCGCACTTGCTCCGTTTACCCAGTTATTTGCGTTGCCCCACATGTTGCTGACAGGTTTACCGAGTGCCGCACGTTTTTCAAATACGTGCCATGTGCACCATCCCCAGTCATAGTAGTTAGATAAACCAGCAAACTGTGAACTATTTACAGATGGTGCTGAAGCCGCTTGGCTTTGTTGAGCTTGTTGCTGTTGTGCTTGTTGTACTTTTTTAGCTGCTTCTTGTTGAGCTCTCTTTTCAGCTGCCGCTTTTTCTTTAGCAACACGTTGTGCTTCTGCACGCTCTGCTGCAATACGTTGTTCTTCAGCTTTTTGAGCTGCTGCTACTTGCTCAGCTGCTACTCTTTCAGCTTCTGCTTGAGCCGCTGCTCTTTGTTCAGCTGCAATTCTGTCTGCTTCTGCAGCTTCTTGTACTGCTTTTTCAGCTTCTGCTTGAACGTTGTTTTCAACTTCTGCTACTTCTTCAACTTCAACAACTTCTTCAGTTTGTACTTCTTGTACTTCTTGTACTTCTTGTACTTCTTCAGTAACAACTGGGTTACCTTCTAATACAAGTACGTCACCTGCAACGATATGATCGCTTGTTAAGCCGTTTAATGCTTTTAACTCGTCAACAGAAAGTCCTGTTGCACGTGAGATTGAGTATAAAGTGTCTCCAGCTTGGATGTGGTAAACACCTGAAGCAACTTCACTTACTTCATTTTCTTCTACTACAGGCTCTACTACTTCTTCTACTGCTTCAGTTTCAACAACTTCTTCAACTTGTGCTACTTCTTCAACCGCTTCTACTTGTGTTCCAACTGTTAATACAAGTCCTGGGTGAATTAAGTCTGATGAAAGGTTGTTTACTGCGAATAACTCATCTAAATCCATACCGTGGTCTAAAGCAATTTGCCATAAAGTGTCGCCTGCTTTTACTGTGTATGTATTACCGTTGTTTTCTTCTACTGCTTCAACTTCATATGTTAAAACGTCTTCTGGGTGAATTAAATC
Organism: Nosocomiicoccus sp. HMSC09A07; assembly: GCF_001808485.1. Taxonomy (NCBI): domain Bacteria; kingdom Bacillati; phylum Bacillota; class Bacilli; order Caryophanales; family Staphylococcaceae; genus Nosocomiicoccus; species Nosocomiicoccus sp. HMSC09A07. The sequence continues at coordinate 48,348 of NZ_KV793634.1, read as the reverse complement.
ACTGTTAAGGTTGTTTAATTCTTTTAACTTCTCAACTGTTGTGCCAACTTCGTTAGCGATACCCCAAAGTGTATCTCCTTCTTTAACGATAACTTCTTCTGCGTTTGCTGTAAGTGATGTCCCTGTTAATGCTGTTAATGTTGCTACTGAAAATACTGTCTTCTTCATAAGTTCTAATGTCCTCCTGAATACTATGTATTAAATAAACGTATATAAATAATAAAAGTAAAATTCAAAGTTGTTAAATATAAAATTAGTGAATGTAAATCAAACTATAGCACATATTTTTGCTGTTTTTCGCGTTGTAACATAAATGTAACAGAATAGATATAACACCATAATAAAAAGGCGCTGTTTGTTACAGCGCCTAGTATTTACGTAACATTTACTTCTGTTCCATTAGCCATTCTACGAGTGCATCTAAGTCTTCTTCATCCGTTACTAAATCGCTCGGCATACTTCTCGTACCATTTTCGATAATCGAACGGATATATTCTGGTGATTTTTCGCTGCCGATTTGAGATAGATCTTTTGCACTACTGCCGCGTCCTCTTAAATCGACGCCGTGACATCCAACGCATGTCTGTTTATATACAACTTCTCCGCGGTGCATTTCTGACGCCACACGGCTTTCTTCAGTTGTATTTTCGTTAGACGTGCACGCTGACAAAATAACAACAGCTATTAAACTAAATATAAATCGTTTCATATTTGTCTCCATTAATTAAAAAGGCTTTGTCGAGTGACAAAGCCTTACGAGTTTTATTTCGTGAAGAAGTCGTATAAGTCGCTAACTTCTTCGTCTGATAAACTACCAAACGCTGGCATTCCGCCTTTACCGTTTTTAACGATATCTGTAAATTCATCTTCACTTAATGAAGTGCCCGCTAATGCTGGACCTGTAGCTCCTGAGAAGTCAGCCCCGTGACAAGATGAACAGTTTTGTTTTGCAACTTGTTCTCCTGGATGTGCTTCGTCAGTGCTTGAGTCGTCACCAGTGTCTGCAGAGTCGCCGCCCCCGCCGCACGCTGCTAATACTAACGTTGAACCTAATAAAAACGTTGATAAGAACTTTTTCATAATGGTCACCTCTAATAAATTTTTAAAAGCTTATTCATACTTTTACATACCTATATTTTATCATATATAAACATTTTGTCATAAATAATGTTTTAAACATTTAAGTGCCATCTTAAATAACTGTCGATAAACGGCATTAAATCTCCGTTCATTACTTTGTCGACGTTACCGACTTCGTAATTCGTACGGTGATCTTTTATCATCGAATATGGGTGAAATACGTATGAACGAATTTGTGATCCCCATCCGATTTCTTTTTGCTCGCCTTTTAACGCCGCGATCTCTTCTTGCTGACGTTCTAGTTCTAACTGATAAAGTTTTGACTTTAACATCTTCATGGCTGTTTCACGGTTTTTAATTTGTGAACGTTCATTTTGACACGTAACTACGACTCCTGTTGGATGGTGTGTAATACGTACCGCTGAATCTGTCGTGTTCACGTGCTGCCCTCCAGCACCACTTGCTCGGTACGTATCGATCGAAATATCTTCTTGATTAATTTCGATATTAATTTCAGAGTCTTTAAACTGTGGTGTGACTTCACACGACACAAATGACGTATGTCTACGACCCGATGAGTCAAATGGTGAAATACGAACGAGTCGATGGACGCCTTTTTCACCTTTTAATAATCCATAAGCAAACGGACCTTTAACACTGAGCGTCACACTTTTCACACCCGCTTCATCTCCTGCGAGATAGTTTAGAACTTCTGTTTTAAATCCTTGGTTTTCAATAAAACGCTGATACATTCTCAGGAGCATCTCTGCCCAGTCTTGTGCTTCAGTACCACCCGCTCCAGGATGAAGTTCTAAAATCGCATCTTGTTCATCGTGCTCTTCACTTAAAAGGATGTTTAACTCGAATTCATCGGACTCTTTTTTGACGTTTTGAATCGTCTCTTCCATCATTTCCTGTAAATCCGGATCGTTTTCTTCCTTCAATAATTCTAAAGACACCTCGATGTCATTCACTTCGTCTTCTAGCGTATTAAATCCATCGACGACGCGTTTTAACTGGTTATTTTTTTCAATAATTTCGTTTGCTTTATCTGTGTCGTCCCAAAAGTTAGGTTCGACCATTAATTCTTCGTATTCACGAATTTGTGTCTCTTTTTCTTCTAAGTCAAAGAGACCCCCTAAATTTTTCTAGTTTCGTACGCATCTCTTCTATAAAGCTTTTAATTTCACTTACTTCCATAATTTTCTCCTTAAGCACCGTGGCAGTTTTTATACTTTTTACCAGACCCACATGGACATGGATCGTTTCTACCAACTGTTTGTTTTTTAACGACCGGTTGCTTTTTCATTTTCTTTTTACCGTCAGATGCTTGCATTTTATTTTTATCGACGACTTGTTCACGTTTAATTTCTTCGTCCATTTGAACTTCAGTTTTTAATGTCATACGAGAAACATCATCTTCTATAGCATTCATCATCTGCTCAAACATTTCTAGCCCTTCGTTTTGATATTCTCTTAACGGGTTAATTTGTCCATAAGATCTTAAGTGAATACCTGCACGGAGTTGGTCCATCGAGTCGATATGCTCTGTCCATTTTTGGTCGATCGTACGTAACATCATCATGCGCTCAAATTGACGCATACGTTCAGGTGTTAAAATCTCTTCTTTACGCTCTAACTCTTTATACGCTTTTTCTTTGATGAGTTCGATAATTGACTCCGTCGATTGACCGACTAAATCATCCATTTCAATTTCACCTTCACGAACGTAATACTGCTCGAGCAACTCTTTAAACGTTTCATAGTCGATCATTGAACTGTCTTGGTCATTGTAATAGTGAATTGTGCGTTCAATAGAGTTATCGATCATACCGTGAAGTAAGTCTCTCACGTCTTTTTTGTCGATAATTTCGTTACGTTCACCGTATATAATTTCACGTTGTGTTCTTAACACTTCGTCATATTCTAATACACGTTTACGTGCGTCGAAGTTATTTCCTTCCACACGCTTTTGTGCAGATTCTACATTACGTGTAATAAAACGACTTTCTAACATTTCATTTTCCATACCGAGTTTTTCCATCATCGATTGAATACGTTCAGATCCGAAACGTTTCATTAAGTCGTCTTCTAAGGATAAGTAGAACGTACTCACTCCGACGTCACCTTGACGCCCTGAACGCCCACGTAACTGATCGTCAATACGACGTGATTCGTGACGCTCTGTACCGATAACTGCAAGTCCACCGAGCTCTCTAACTCCTTCACCGAGCTTAATGTCTGTACCACGACCGGCCATGTTTGTAGCGATTGTAACTTGTCCACGTTGACCCGCATCTTCAACGATTTGAGCTTCTTGTTCGTGGTTTTTAGCGTTTAATACGTTATGGCGTACACCCGCTCGACGCAGTAAATCAGAAATAATTTCTGACGTTTCTACCGCGACTGTACCGATTAAGACCGGTTGACCACGTTTATAACGTTCGACAACTTCTTCGATGACTGCCTTATATTTATTATCTTTTGTCGAATAAATTCTATCGTTTAAGTCTTCACGTTGAACCGGACGGTTCGTCGGAATTTGCGTAACGCGCATATTGTAAATATCTAAAAATTCTTCTTCTTCAGTTTTAGCTGTACCTGTCATACCCGATAACTTATTGTATAGCCTAAAGAAGTTTTGGAACGTAATAGATGCGAGTGTTTTAGATTCGCGCTGAATCTCAACCGCTTCTTTTGCTTCTAACGCTTGGTGTAACCCTTCAGAGAAACGACGCCCTGGCATCGTACGACCTGTAAATTTGTCGACGATTAATACTTCTCCGTCATTCACGACATAATCGACGTTACGCTCCATCGTATAGTTTGCTTTTAACGCTTGGTTAATATGGTGAAGCGTCGAAACATTTTTAACGTCGTAAAGGTTATCTAACTTATACCATTTCTCCGCTTTTGTCATACCATCTTCAGTTAAAAGAATCGTATTTTTACGCACGTCATACGTATAGTCTTGTTCTTTCTTTAACGTTGATACAAATAATTGTGCTTGTTGGTATTCCGTCACGCGCTCATCTGCTTGACCTGAAATAATTAACGGTGTACGCGCTTCGTCGATTAAAATCGAGTCGACCTCGTCCACGACACAGTAATTTAACGGACGCTGCACACGATCTTCTTTATATGCGACCATGTTGTCTCGTAAGTAGTCAAATCCGAGCTCGTTGTTTGTCGTATACGTAATATCACAGTTATACGCTTCACGTTTTTCTTCACTATTTTTTTGGTTTAAGTTGAGTCCAACTGTTAACCCTAGGAAGTTATATAACTTTGCCATCTCTTCACTTTGTACTGAAGATAAATATTCGTTAACAGTAATTACGTGTACACCGCGTCCTGTTAAGGCATTTAAATATACCGGCATCGTCGCCGTTAACGTTTTTCCTTCACCGGTTTTCATCTCAGCGATGTCCCCTTTATGAAGGGCAATACCACCCATAATTTGAACAGGGAATGGTTTCATTTCTAACGTACGCTGAGATGCCTCACGTACAACAGCGAATGCTTCTGGTAAAATTTGGTCTAAAATTTTATCTTGTTTTTTTCTATCGTCACTATGTTCAGCTAATTTCGCTTTAAACTTTTCAGTTTCTTGCTGTAGTTCAGAATCGCTATATGTGCTATAGCGTTCTTCAAGCGCGAGTACTTTTTTCATTTCTTTTTCAAGAGATTTAAGTTCGCGTTTATTGCCGTCGAATAATTTACGCAACATACTCATCGAAATTTCTCCTTATAAAATCATTATCATTACATTTTACCAAATTTTTTGCTGAAAATAAAAGCTTACACATTAAAAGCCTCTAGCTTTTTTGCTAGAGGCTTAGATGTTCAATTAATTTGTTTCAATTAAACCGTATTTACCATCTTTACGTTTGTAAACGATACTTGTCGCTTCTCTATAACGGTCGTTAAACACGAAGAAATCGTGACCAAGCATATCCATTTGTAGAATTGCTTCTTCAGCATCCATCGGTTTTAACGTAAACTCTTTAGATTTTACAATTTTAATATCATCGTCATCTTGAGATTCTTCTGGTTGCTCACTTAACACTTGGAATAAATCTACGTGGCTTGCATCTTTTTCACGGAATTTACGGTTAATTTTAGTTTTATGTTTTCTAATTTGACGTTCTAATTTTTCAACGACTGCGTCTACTGCAGTGTATAAGTCGTCATGTCTTTCTTCCGCGCGTAATGTTAAGCCTTTCATTGGGACTGTAATTTCTACTTTGCCCATTTTGTTGTGGTACGTTTTGATGTTTGCGTGTGCAAATACGTCCTGCTGATCGTTAAAATAACGATCTAATTTATTTACCTTATCTTCGATAAATGAACGAATTGCATCAGTGACTTCGATGTTTTCTCCTCTAATTTCGACTCTAATCATGATGATACCTCCTAATGTTATCTTGTACCTTAATTATATCAAAGTTTTCTAGATATAGAAAACGTTAACACATCGATACGCTTTGGATTATGCGCCTTTAATATTTCACTCACTTGGCGCACAGTTTCTCCGGTCGTAAATATGTCGTCGACGATTATAATCGACTGATTTTTTAAATCAATATCCTCTCGCATTGAAAATGGATTAACCTCTGTCTCTCTTTCATATTTAGAAAGTTGTGATTGACGCATCGTTCGATGTGACGTCAAAATATCGTCGTATTTAACGCCCGCATCATCTAATATGCGCGTCACTTGATTAAACCCTCGTTCTTTTAAACGAAGCTTTGATATTGGGACCGGGATTACTTTATCATATAGCCGGATTTTTTCTTTTACAAACATCGAAAACACCTTTTCTAGCGCGACATCTCCTAAAAACTTATATCGCCGTATCATCCGCTTTACAATTCGGTCATACTCATACAACGTTACGACATTCATATCATGAAACTGAAACGATTCATCGATTTTTAATTCCATTAATTCGGATAAACAACCGTCACATAAACAAGACGGTTGTAGAAATATATTAATTAGATTATAGTCCCTTTCTATCTCATTATGACAATACACGCAGTTCATAGTTTTACATCTCCTTTATTAAACCGATACGTTTTTTCTAATGCTTTTATGATGCCGAGCGTATTGTGCTTTGCAAAAATATAAACGTTGCCTTTCGTATCTTCGAGTTTACGTCCAGCGCGTCCTGCGATTTGTATGAGTGACGTGTCATCAAAATATTCACCGTGAATGACGAAGACGTCTAGACATTTAAATGTGACACCGCGCTCTAAAATTGTTGTCGTAATCATAATATCGATGTGACCACTTCTCATCTCGTCCATCTTCTCTTTACGCTTAAGGTCTCCACTAAAAATCGTTTCGACCGTTTTAAATTCTTTCATAATGACATTTTTAATCGGCTCTAATAAGTCGATGTTCGGTACGAAGATGAACACCTTTCTTTCTTTTGACATCGCTGTTCTTAATAAACACCATAAACTATTCGGCAATTTCTTTTTCTTTAAATGTTGTTTCACATTTGTAAAAAACACTTTTGGCATGACGAGAGGTTCTCCATGGTACCTGCGTGTGATTGAAACGATATGTTCTTTTTTAACTTCTTTAATTAAAGTTTTAGTCGGCGTCGCAGTTAAGTAAATGATGACTCCGTTCGTTGATTTTGCTTGCTCTATTTGTGACTCTAGTACTTCATCTCCAACTAGTGGAAAGGCATCTACTTCGTCGATAATAATAACGTCATAATGATTTCTAAAATTAAACAATTGATGGACTGTCGACACTGTAAAGACAAAATCCGCTTCAATTTTTTCTTCTCCGTATAATAAGTCGATCCGTGCGTCTTTAAACGCATCTGTTAACCGTAAATATATTTCTCGTATAACGTCGATTCTCGGCGAAACGAATAATACATTCATACCTAAACTTCTCGCATATTGAATACCGCGAAATGTAATTTCTGTTTTCCCTGCTCCAGTTACTGCATAAATCATTAGATCGTGATTATGTTGAATCGCATCTACAATACGTGTTTGCGCTTTTAACTGCTCGGAGTTTAACTCAAAGTTTAAAACATACGGCATAAACTTACGGTAGCGTATCGGTGAGATAACACGTAACGGTTTACGGCTATCGCTTCTACCAAGTGTCACGCAGTGCATACAATACGTGACGTCACCGAAGAAATCTGAATACGAATAAAATAGATTCTGATTTTGATTGCCACATCTTATGCATTTGTACGCACCATTTTCTTTTTTAACACCGACTTTAGAGTAAATCGTCGTGTTTGATTTCGTTCTTGTAAATTTCATATACACTCCAATAAAAAAACACGCAACGAAATACGCTGCGTGTTTATATATAATATTTATGATTGATTAAAATCCTGTGACATCGACATCAAACGATGTAATCGAGACTCCGATTGCATGTTCACCTAAATGTGTACCGATAACTGGTCCAAAGTGACTGATAAGTACTGTTGCATCTTTAAATTTACTTGCAAGTTTTGCTTGGAATTCTTTTGCTTCATCTTCAATATTAGCGTGAATGACCGTTAACACGATATTGTCGCCTGCTTGTTTGTCGATGGCTTCTTGAACGAGGTCTTCTACTTTACTTAACGCTTTTTTCTTCGTACGGATTTTTTGAATCGCAACGATTTTACCTTCTTCAAATTGTAAAATCGGTTTGATTTTTAGCAATTGACCGACGAACGCTTGTGCGTTTGAAAGTCTACCACCCTTTTTTAAATTCGTTAGATCATCGACGACAAAGTATGCGTCTAAATAGTCTTTATTGGTAAAACGGTTGAGTGTTTCTAACAACTCTTCTAGTGGCGTATCATCTTTATGTTGCGCGGCATAGACTGCAAGTAAACCGAGTGGCGTACACGCGATTTTTGAATCGACTGCATGTAGTGTAATTCCTTCTACACTTTGTCCCGCTGCGACTGCGTTTTGTAATGTTCCACTAATTGAACTCGATAAGTGGAAACTAATCACATCTGTATACCCTTTTTTATAAAGTTCTTCTAATAGAAGAATATAGTCTCCAATAGACGGTTGAGACGTCATAGGAAGGTCTTCTTGTGCGCGCATTTTGTCATAAAATTCTTCAGGCGTAATATCGATATCTTCTCGGTACGTGTCATCGCCAAAAATCGTGTTTAAAGGTATTGTATAAATGTCATTTTTTTCTTTAATTTCATCTGATAAGTATGCTGTTGAATCTACTACAATTGCTATTTTCATAAATATCCCTCACATATTAGCACTCGTTTCTATATTACACTAAAACCGCTCTATGTTAAACTGTTTTAAAGAGGTGTACACGATGGAACAAATTTACATGAACAAATTAAATACGTCTGCTGAAATCGATATTAAACGTTCAACGTTTATATCGTATATCGCACGTACTGAAACTGAAGATGAAGCAAAACAATTTATAAATGAAATTAAGCAAACACATAAAGACGCAACACATAATTGTAGCGCCTATATTATCGGAGAGAATGCACTTATTCAGCGTGCTGATGATGACGGTGAACCTCAAGGAACAGCAGGCATTCCAATTTTAGAAGTATTAAAGCGTGAAGAGTTGTACAATACGACGATCGTCGTTACGCGTTACTTCGGTGGCATTAAGCTCGGAGCCGGTGGGCTAATCCGCGCATATTCAAGTGGAGCTGCTGAAGCGGTAAAAGCGAGTGGTAAAGTATATCTCGTTCCGATGTTGCCGACCATGATCGTATTAGATTATACGTTCACAAATCGTTTTGAATACTTTTTAGAACAAGAACAAATTGAAATTAGAGACCAAAAATATACGGATAAAGTAACGTACGAACTGATCGTATCTGAAGAAAAAGTAGAAGATGTTAAAAGTGAACTCCAAAAAATAACGAGTGATACGTTTACGATGACTACTTCAGAAGTAGAAATGGCAGAACGTACACTCGTCTAACGATTCATATATATAAACATTCGTTTAACAAACCTTAAAATTGGGCGGCGGTTTGAACCGATCAAATCCGTCGCCTCTACTATAATGGCAACTGATAAGATAAGCAGTAAACAAATGAGTACTGCACCTGTCACTGTCGATAAATATAAAATTACTGACGCGAATGCAAATAGCGTTGCCATCAAGTAAAGTAAAATCACACTTTGACGGTGCGTAAACCCTAAGTATTGTAACTTATGGTGTAAATGCCCTCTATCGGCACGAGTCAGTGAGACCCCTTCTCTATACCGTCTAATGGCAGCAAACGTAATGTCTATAAACGGTACGCCAAGAATGATAATTGGGAATAGAATCGAGAAAAACGTCACGTTTTTAAATCCTAATATCGATAATACTCCGAGTACATACCCTAAAAACATCGACCCATTATCCCCTAAAAAGAGCTTCGCTGGATAGAAATTATAATATAATACTCCAAGCGTTGACCCGATGAGTATGACACTTATCATCATGACAAATATATTATTTTGTAAAATCGCAATTACTGCAATACTTGCTAAAGCTATAACTGTTACACCAGATGCTAATCCGTCTAATCCATCAATTAAGTTAACTGCGTTAATGATCACTGCAATCCATAAATACGTAAATGGAATCGCAAATATACCGAAATCTACAGTTATCCCAAACGGCGTAATCGTATCAATGACAACCCCAAACATCACGGGTATCGTAATAACAACGAGTTGTCCAATGAATTTAATACTCGGTTTTAGATCATATTTATCGTCGATAATACCAATTAATACAATTAACCCTCCACCGAGAATAATCGGTATGTATTCTGGTTCGATCGGTCGAGCGATAATTAATGTAATCACAAACGATACAAAAATCGATATTCCGCCGGAAAACGGCATCGGTTTCGCATGTTGTTTTCTATGGTTTGGATAATCGACAAATCCAAACTTATAACTTAACTTTATAAATATCGGTGCAACGATGAATGATATGATTGCAGATAATATTAATAGAAATAATGTATACATATCCTCACCTGCTAATTATTCTTATTAACTATATCATAATTCGCTATTAAATACTCCTACCACTTAATTTCAATTAAATTTAAAACACTGTATAATATGATATGAATTTGCTTAAAAAGGCGGTATGCAAATGATTATAAAATTTATATTAAATATCGCGCTCATTATTAGTGGAATCTATGTGTTTTATCGCTTGCAGTATCATTTTAGAAAAGGCGTTAAAAACCCACTTCTATTCCAAAGTTTAATGATGACCGTCCTAGCTGTATTATCACTTATGGTTCCTTTACATATAGGGGACGTCACGTTATCGCTATATTACATACCGATAATTCTATTGTTTTTACACAATAAAATACCGTATAAAATATTATCGATTGTAATCGTATTTTTGTTTTATCATTTCTTATTTCAATACGACCTCATCCAGTTTGTGATATTTTTAGTGCTCATGGTGCTTTACCAACTAATTGTACCGTTCATTAAAACACCAAAGACGAGTATTATCATATTGTCGAGTGGACTTTTCACTGTCGTATACTTAATTCTGTTGTATATTTTTGTAACTCCAATTAACGATAAGACGTTAATAGCATTTTTCTTATCGTCTTTATGTGCAACTATTTTTATTTTGTTAGTATACGAAGACATTAACCGAACATTTAACTTTTTTATAGATAAAGAAAAATATAAATATTACGACCGTCTTACAAAACTTGGTAACGTTAAAATGTTTGACCGCTTCATCGACAAATTGTTTAAAGAAGAAGAAAACGTCAGCATATTATTAATAGACATCGATAACTTTAAGTTTTTTAATGATATCAACGGATATGATTCTGGGGACGAGCTCATTAAACAAATCGCTCGCCTGTTAAAAAACCATCTACCTACAGGTGGGGAGATGTTTAGAAGTACAGGAGAAGAGTTCTCGATGGTCATTCCAAATTTATCGTTTGACCAGACAGTCCGTCTTGGTGAAGCGATTCGTTACACTGTTGAACATACAAAATTCCATATTGACGATACGCACGTCGTTAACATGACTGTATCTATTGGCATCGGTTATAAGTCGACTCAGACGATGCTTAAAAAAGACGTCATTCGCCAAGCAGACAACATGCTTTTTGCAGCGAAAAAACAAGGACAAAATAGAATTATGTTTGCTCCAGTTGGATAAAAAAACAGGAAACATTTCAGTTTCCTGTTTTAATCTTCAACACGTGCAAGTGCTTGAACTGTTATTTTACTATGTGAATCGTGCCACTTCACTTCACCATTTTCAAAGTAAAACGCTTGTGGTGATTCGTGTTTAATGTTAAATTTTTCAGCAATGTAGTTTGAAAGTTCTCTGTGATCTCGAACGATTAAATAATAGCCATCGATATCACGTTCATAGTGAAACTTTTGAAACTCCTCAAACGCTGTCGCAGAGATTGGACATGTGTTACTATGTTTCATAAAGTAAAAATATGGCTTTTCTTCGAGCAATCGGTCAAATGACTCGATTGATGTTATCTTTGTTAACATCTTGAACAACTCCTTAATAGCTTTAATTAATTTATCACGGTTTTATATTAAAATCAAATTAAAATCAATTTAGTACAATTTGAAAGGGTGAAAAATATGCAAAGAGAGTTAAAACGTTGGACGATTTTAGACACGATTAACGCGACACTTTTAATCGTTGTGTTTTTATACGTACTGGATTTCCAAAATAACGCACTCGTATCTTGGATTTTTGTGATTGTATTCGCATTTTGGATGGTTACAGTCATTTCTAGAAACATTATCATCTCTAGAATACGTGACGGTAAAATGGAAGATCCGACAAAGAAATAATGAAATGGAAAACTGCACATCAATATGATGTGCAGTTATTATTTTGTAGATTCTTTTAATTGATTCAGTTTTTCTGAGTACGTCATATCAAGTTTATTAAACGATTCTGTTTTTGGAACGATGTTTTGAATTTGAAGATTTTGTTCTTCTTCGTATACTTGGATGATGTTAATACGTTCTTTGTAATATGATTTGAATGTATAAAACATTTCTAAACTGATACTTCGTACAGATTTTGCTTCGTCAGTTTCAAGTGATAATTGATTTAATTTGTCGATTTGTGTATCTAAAATTGGCATTAGTACTTCATCCACAATGCGTTGTTTCTCAGCTACATCGTTATCGCTTTGTAATAAACCGACATTTTCTTCAAGCTCACCACTACGCTCATTGACGATGTCTATCACTTGGTCGATTTCTGCTGCAGCTACTTTAGAGTGGTTGCCTTGGATAATAGACTGACGTTCTTTTTTTGCCGCACTGACGGCTTCACCGTCTTTAATGAGTTGATTTGTCGACTCTTTATACGATAAATATAAATCGATCCCACGTCCGAGCTCTTTCGCGAACGTTTCTTTTAACTCTAAACTCTCTACATAATCTTCATGCACTTCTTTTAACTCTTCGTTTGAAACTTCTACCGTTTCTATTTTTTCATTCATTTTAGTCGACAATGGGACGAGAGATTCATCGACTACTTTTTTAATTTCAGCGATGTCATCTTTTGAAACATCTGCCTCTGTTGCATAGACTGTCTCTAGTTGCTTTAAGTCGAGTTCGTCGAGTGCCTCAAGAAATTGTCGGTCGAGTTCATAAATATCTTCCATATTTTCTTCATATTGCTGGATGTCACTTTCTAACGATGACTGGCACGCAGATATAATGAAGACTGTGCCGATTAATATCGTTAACTTTAAATATCGAAACATGCTAGAATCTCACCCTTCCTCTTGCATGGTTATTCTAGTCTTTTTTTGTATTCCCGTTTATAATAGTAATTGATTCGTATGAGAAAGGACTTTTGTTATGAACATTGAAAAATCCTTACGCGAGCGTCTAACAAATTCTGTCATTAAAACAGATGAACCATTACAACGCTATACGTATTCACATACTGGTGGTAATGCAGATTACTATATATCAGTATATAATATTCACGATGCAATGGAAACAATCCGTTTTGCAAAAGAGTATTCAATACCAATTACGTATCTTGGAAATGGTTCGAATTTAATTATTAGAGACGGTGGCATTAGAGGGATTGTGTTAAACACGTTAGAGTTAAAAGAAATTAAACGTGATGGCGATTATATTACGTCAGGCAGTGGTAGTCGAATTATTGACGTATCACGTTTTGCGCGCGACCATTCACTAACTGGATTAGAATTTGCGTGTGGCATTCCAGGCAGCGTCGGAGGCGCTGTATATATGAACGCTGGAGCGTACGGTGGCGAATTAAAAGACTGCCTCGTAGAAGCATCAGTAATTACGCCAGATGGAGAATTATTAACTTTAACAAATGAGGAATTACACCTCGGATATAGACAAAGTATCGTTCAAGAGAATGGATATTTAGTCGTCGAAGCGACATTTAAATTAGAAGAAGGTAGTTCATCTGAAATAAATGCGAAAATGGATGAGCTGACGTTTTTACGTGAATCAAAACAACCGCTTGATTTACCGTCTTGTGGTTCGGTATTCCAAAGACCCCCGGGACACTTTGCGGGAAAACTGATTCAAGATAGTGGTCTACAAGGACATAGAGTGGGTGGCGTGGAAGTTTCTAAAAAGCATGCCGGGTTTATGGTAAACATCGACAACGGTACAGGTAGTGATTACGAAGAGTTAATTCACCACGTACAACAAGTCGTTAAAGAAAAGTATGACGTGCTGTTACAGCGCGAAGTTAGAATTATCGGTGAACATACAGAAAAAACGATCCAAGATTAAATCTTGGATCGTTTTTTAATTATTTTACTTCATTTAAAAACCCTTGTAATTCTTCTAGTTGGCCAATCGCTGACGCGTGACCACCAGAGTTTAAGTACCATCTTACTGAATTTAATTCAAAGATGTTATCATCTTTTACAGCATCTACGTTGTTAGTAACATCAGTTTTAAGTACGTCTACTTTTGTAGCATCCTCACCGTTACTAATCGCTGCACCACGGTCCATCACTAAAATCATACTTGGGTTTGCTTTAGAGATGTACTCAAATGAAATTTGGTTACCATGTGACGCAGTTTTGTCTTCTGAGTCACCTTCGGAAGATTTGAATCCGATTGGATTGTATAAGAAATCATAACGTCCGCCTGGGCCGTGTAGTGATAGGTCGCCACCATTTGTTTGGATGAACATCATCGTTTTATCTTTTTCGGAAACTAAGTTTTTAGTTTCTTCGATTTTTTCATCTAATTCTTTGTTTAACGCTTCTGCGTCTGATTGTTTATCGTATAATTCTCCGATAAATGTCGTCATTTCTTTAATGTCTTCAAAGTAGTTGTCAGATTGAGCACTTACATAAATAATTGATGCGTTAGGTGCTGCCTTTTTAAATTCTTCGATTGATGGTTTGTTTGCTTGACGTCCACCAATCATGATGATTTCTGGATCTAACTCTGCAATTTTCTCGAAGTCTGGATCTTTTAACCCACCGAGGTTTACATACTTCTCATCTTTATAAGTTTCTAGCTCAGGTCCAAGAATAGAGTCGTTCTCACCTTTAGGTAACGCGATAACGTTATCTTGTAAACCTAGTGCTTCAAACGTTGATGCAACCCCTAAGTCTAATAAAACTACTTTGTTAGAATTTTTAATTACGTCAATTGTTTCGTCAACAGCTTCAGTATCGCTATCACGTTCTGTTGTAAGACTCATATCAAAGTTATTTGTGTATGGAACTGTTGTTTCTACAGTTTCCTCATCATCTTTAGCTGGTTCGTCTTTTGTCTCTGACTGATCTGTACCGCCACCGTTACTACATGCAGCAAGTACAATCACTCCTAAAAATAATAAAAGTAATGCAGATAATTTTTTAATGTTCATTTAAACTTCTCCTTCTAAATTTAGCCCCCACTAAATTTCAAGCTGTAGCGCACCCATCACCTCCTTAAAAGTGTAAGCGACTAGACCGCTCCAAATACTTGACGTGATTCAACTGCTTCACCATCAAAGTAAATACAAATACGGTGACCACAGACGTTTTGTATTTGTAAGTCCATGTCGTATATATCTCTCAAAATATCTTCTTGGATGACTTCATCTTTAGTGCCAGATATTTTTAATTTGCCATCTTTTAATGCTGCGATATTATCTGAGTAACACGACGCAAAGTTAATATCGTGAATGACGATAATTATCGTCTTATTTTTATCGCGACATAATCGACGTAAGATTTGCATAATTTGAACTGAGTGTTTCATATCTAAGTTGTTGAGTGGTTCATCTAAAAATATATATTCAGTATCTTGCGCAATTGTCATAGCGATAAATGCGCGTTGACGCTGACCACCAGATAACTCATCAATCATACGATGTTGTAAATCTTGAAGTCCCATATATTTAATTGCTTCGTCGATTTTTTCGTTATCTTCTTGTTTTAAACGCCCTTTACAATACGGATATCGACCGAATGCGATAAGCTCTCGTACTGTAATGTTTAAATTTAAATGGTTACTCTGTTTTAAAATCGATATTTTTTTAGCGAGCTCATTGTCCGGTTTTGTAAATAAATTTTCACCTTCTAGCAACACTTCTCCGCTGTTTTTATCCATTAAACGAGTGACCATCGAGATTACTGTACTTTTACCGGCACCGTTTGGCCCGATTAAAGACATCAGTTTCCCTTTTTCTATATCGAGTGACACGTTGTCGACAACTTTTTTGTTACCATACGCTTTAGAAAGACCTTTAATTTGTATCAAGCCTTACTCCTCCTTAGCATGAGATAGATGAAGTACACTCCACCTACTAAGTTAATGATAACACTTAGTTCGATGTTATTCTTAAATACGAACTGTACAACCATCTGACCAATTAATAACGCGATAATGCTGATTAATGTGGTTCCTATAATAAGATATAAATGTTTATACGTTTTAAACACTTCATGGGCTAAGTTTACGACGAGTAGCCCTAAAAACATAATCGGTCCAACAAGTGCTGTCGATGCGGATACGAATATCGCGACGATAATGAGTAGTTTCGAAACTTTTAAGTCGTAGTTTACTCCGAGGTTAATCGCGTGATCTCTACCGAGCGCCATCACATCGAGCGATGAAAAATCGAGTAGCACGATGATAAGTAACACGATGACGATACCGAGTGTGATATAAAGTAACGTTTCATTTATCTTCGTAAACGATCCGAATAACTGTCCTTGTAATATCATGAAATCTTCTGGAGAGATTAGCACTTGCATAAATGTTGCTAAATTTCCAAAAAACGTTCCAAGTATAATACCGATAAGTAATAGTATGAAGACGTTGTTTTTCGTCAATTTAAATAAGAATTTAAATACAAAAACTGTAAATATGACGAGTATTATTAAACTTAAGAAATAGTTATACGCGTCATTAAATAGTAATGGCGAACTAACTCCTGCAATAAATACGATCGTTGTTTGTATAAATACATAGACCGAATCTAACCCCATAATCGACGGAGTAATGATTCTATTTTTAACAATCGTCTGGAACACTACCGTTGATACTGCGATTGCGGTAGCAACGATAATAATTGCGAACGTACGGAGCATTCTTGACGGTAGTTGATAATGTAAAATCTTAAAATTTATACCATACAACATGTAAAATGCTATAAGTCCAAGTGCAACGACTGATAAAACGATTAAAAGCGTTATATTTTTCTTATTACTATGCATGCTTTACCCTCCTATAAATCATAAATAGGAAGATTGCACTGCCAAATACAGCGATGACGAGACCAACAGACACTTCGTACGGGAATATAATAACTCGGCCAATGATGTCACAGATCATAACGAATATCCCACCGAGTGTTGCTGTTAAGAAAATCGTACTGCGTAAATGATCCCCTCTAAAAATAGAGACGATGTTCGGAACGATTAACCCTAAAAACGGTAGCATACCAACTGTTACAACGACAATCGCTGTAATCGCAGCGGTAATAAATAGTCCGATATTTACGACACGCTTATAATTCAGACCTAAGTTTTTAGAGAAATCTTCTCCCATACCAGCAACTGTAAACTGATGTGCATAAAAAATTGCTAATAGCAATAACGGAATACTAATATATAAAATCTCGTATCGCCCAGTGACCAGCGTAGAGAAACTGCCGTGCATCCACGCACCGATGGATTGTAGGTTATTCGTTCTAAGTGCTAAAAATGTACCTACACTCGAAACGACCCCACCGAGCATAATACCGATCAGTGGAACGAAAATGATATCTTTAAATTTAATACGTGTAATAATCTGCATGAAGATTAACGTACCAATTAATGACAGCATCGTTGCAAATGATAATTTCATTAACATATTCGCTGCCGGGAAAAATATCATTCCGATTAAAATACCGAGTTGCGCCCATTCCATCGTCCCTGCTGTCGTAGGGGATACGAACTTGTTACGCGTGAGCTGTTGCATAATTAAACCAGATGTCGCAAGAGCAGCACCTGCAATGATAATTGATACAGTACGCGGTATTCTACTATGTAATAAAACTGTCTTTTGTTGCTCATTTAAATTAAATATATCTGATAAAGGCAAACTACTTACTCCAACAAATAGAGAAAGTATCGATACTAATATGAGCACAATGATTAGTACATCTAGCCTAAATAATTTCTTCATCATGTGAAACCGCCTAATTGATAATCATTCTCACTGAATTTCTATTTATCATTATACTACACGATTCTCTATTTACAAGCATAATAGATAAAAACCACTCGAAAATGAGTGGTTTTTTAATGAATGATGATCGTTTCGTTATTATCATTTGAAATCTCATCATCTAGAATTTTAAAAATAGTCCCAACTGCGCTGTCGTCGTTTGGATTGAACGAAGCATCTCGTTCAGTCGGACGATAGCTTAGCGTATAAACGTTAAGATCTTCTTTACGAAGCTCGCTTTGTATCGCATGCGTGAGTCCTTCTATCGCACCGGTAACTGCATAATATAAATTGTGTTCGAATGTTTCTTCACGTACAGGTTCTACTAAATTGATGATTTTCGTCTCTTTCGTTTCGATCAATTGATTGCGTAACGTGCGTACTCCAAGGTACGTTCCCCACACGTGTTCGTTCATAACTTCAGTAAATTCATCGTATGAAACATTGTATACATCGTTATCTTCAGTCTCAATGGAGTGTATAAAAATCACACCATTTAAACCGTCGTATGTTGAATCTATTTTATCGACCATATTTAGCCAGTCGATTTCTTTTGCTTGTTCGAGTAAAAATACTTCGTGATGCGCATCACTATATGATTTTAATTCATCGTGTAACGCTTCGAGTTCGTTGTAGTCATTTCCAGATAATATTAAATTGTGACCACGCTTTGCAAGTTCATGCGCCAAACGTTGCCCAATTGCTGTTAAAGCATCTGTAATAATGTACGTCTTTTTCATCTAAGTACCTCCATTAGAATGTTCACCATTCTTAGATACTTATTTTACGCCATTCTATTTTTTTCGTCTAGAAATGTAATTACTCTACGACAACCTCATTTTTAGGCATTGTGTGTAAGCCGTTCGCGTCAACGTGTGAGATCACTTCGTATGTTCCTGCTTCTTTAAATGTGTAGTTCAATTTGTAAAGTCCATTTTCAGTAAATTCCCCTTCGATTTTATCGAGGCTTTCATCGTCTTTTAACACTTCAAATAATACTTTATCTGCATCGTTTACGTCTTCATCGTTTGAAGTAACGTGTGCAACGAATTCAACTTCTTCACCAGCTGTTGCAGTTTCAGGAGTCGTTAACTCAACATCTAAACCAGCAACTTCGTCGTGATCGTGATGCTCGTGTCCTTCCATGTCGTCTTTGTTTTCGTCATTTCCACATGCTCCAAGTACTAAAACGCTTGATAATACTGCTGCACCTAATAATTTTTTCATTGATATGTTGCCTCCAATATGTATGATATAAATTTAGAATATCATACATTTTCTTGTTCTTTATCGCTTAATTATGTATAGATTTTGACAAAGATATATACCAATCTATGTGTTACACTAAGATAGTAATTTTAATAATAAAGAAGGTATACAGTTGAACAATATAACGAAAGGGATTATCGCTTTAATTATTTCATCTCTTGGTTTTAGTTTAATGTCGCTCTTTGTAAAATACTCTGGCGACTTACCAACAGTACAAAAAGCGTTTTTTAGAAACTTCGTCGCGATGTTGATTGCGCTCGTACTCGTCATTCGCTATAAAGAACCACTGTTTGGTAAAAAAGAAAACCAAGGATTGCTATTACTGCGTTCAACGCTCGGGTTAATTGGGGTTATCCTTAACTTTTACACACTCGATAAACTCGTCTTAAGTGACGCAGATATTTTAAACAAGCTCAGTCCGTTTTTCACGATTATTTTATCCGCAATATTTTTAAAGGAATATATTAGACGATTCCAAATGACTTCGATTATTATCGCATTCATTGGTGCGATATTTATTATCAAACCGTCGTTTGAAAGTACATCATTTGATGCCTTAGTCGGGGTGCTCGGTGCTCTCGCAGCTGCAGGAGCGTACACTGTGTTAAGAGTCCTCGGAGATCGCGAGAAATTTTACACCGTCGTATTTTATTTCTCAGGATTTTCAACAGTCGCGTTACTGCCGTTTTTCATCTATAACTATGAACCGATGACCGGTGAACAACTCATGTTCCTATTACTTGCAGGAGTCGCAGCATCAGTAGGACAATTCGGCCTAACGATTGCATACAGTTATGCACCAGCGAAAGAGATCTCGATATTCTTCTACACGACGATTATATTTACTGCGATGTTCAGTATCATATTCTTTGGAGAATACCCAGATATTCTATCGATTATCGGGTACATTATCATCTTCGTAGCAAGTTTCTATATGTACATGAAAAACTTACCACAAAAACGAACGTAATATTTCTGTTGAAAAGGAGCGAGACCATGCTGATTCCGGGCCTCGCTTTTTGGTGTGTTTGTTCGGGTGTTTTTACTCTAAAAGAATAAAAATGTTATTTGAACGTGTTTTATTTAACAAAAATTTTGCGATTTTGTTAGTTATCCGGATATATTTAACATATTTAGAGACCACGACCCAATTTTTGTTAATTATATTTT
>NZ_KV793634.1:27780-28079 GCF_001808485.1 Nosocomiicoccus sp. HMSC09A07 | reverse complement strand
TTTAACAAAAATTTTGCGATTTTGTTAGATATCCGGATTTATTTAACACATTTCGAGACCACGACCCAATTTTTGTTAATTATATTTTTTTATCTAACAAAAACGAGACCAGATCCGGAGTTTTTGTTAATTATCTCGATATATCTAACACATTCAGACATTTTTTGTAAATAAAAAGAAGAAAAACCTGGTTGCGATTTTGTCTTGCCGGGCTTTGTTGTGCCTTTTTATCCCAAAAGTATAAAAACACTGTTTCATCAAATTATATTTAACAAAAATTTTGCGATTTTGTTAGATAT
>NZ_KV793634.1:7920-26780 GCF_001808485.1 Nosocomiicoccus sp. HMSC09A07 | reverse complement strand
TGTATTCTCTCCCTGTTAATTTTTGTTGGTAACTGAATTATAACAGAGAATACGATGGCTCTTTTTTTATTTTACACAATTATATGGACGTAACTTTTATTTAACAAAAACGGATCTAAAATCATGAAATATGTTAAATATATTGTTTTATCTAACAAAAACAACTCCAAAATTGTGAAATCTGTTAAATATATCCATATATCTAACAGAATCGCGATATTTATGTTAATTAAATTCACAAGAAGTTGTCATAACACACTTTAAATGATAAAGAACACGAAATACAGAGGGCATTCCTGCAACACTCCGACTAATTCGGCGCTTTTCATCCAACTATTCCAACAATTATCATTACTGCACTTAAAACTCTTCTTTTTCTTTGATTTTTAAAGATTTTTATTCTTCTTATTTACATATGTTGCTCCTTGGAACGAATTTTTGTTAGATATAATCATTTATTTAACAAAAACGGATCTAAAATCATAAAATATGTTCAATATAATTTTTTATCTAACAAAAACAGGTCCAAAACAATAAAATCTGTTAAATATATCCATATATCTAACAGAATCTCGATATTTTTGTTAAATAAAATCAGAAGAAATCGTTTTAAGTCGTTTTAAGTGATAAAGTACACAAAAAGCGCGGAGATTTCGCACAACACCCCGTTAACTCGCAGCCTTCAACCCAACGACTCCGATTATTATGATTACTAAACTAAAGACTCTTCCAAAGCTCTTTGATTCTCCGTAAAATATCATGTTTACAATCACCGCTGCGGCTGTTCCGATTCCAATCCAGACTGCATATGCGATACTGACTGGGAGATAGTTAAACGCTTGGTATAGTGTTGCGAATGACCCTCCGAATCCACCGAAGAATAGGAGGAAGTTTCTTACTGATTTTTGTTTACTAAACCCATTTAAACCGATGACTCCAACGAGTTCTAGTATTGCTGCTAAAAATACGTATATCCAACCCATTATTCAGTGACCTCCTTTTTGTTCGTATCGTCTGTTAGATTAAGAGCGATGACTCCGAGTACCAATATTCCGATGAAGAATATTTTCGCGAGTGTTAGATGTTCATCGAAGAAATAGATGTCCATTAATGCTGTTCCGACGGTCCCTGCTGCAGCAAATATTGCGTACACAGTTCCTGTTGGTAATGATTCACAAGCTTTTGATAAAATTAAAAAATCTAAGATGATAATTGGTAATAGTATTAACCAGTGCCACCACGTGGTCGCAACGTTAAATCCGTATATCCAAACGAGTTCGAGAAAACTCGTTAAAAAGACATATATCCATGCTTTATTCATAAAATTCCCTTTCTAAATAAAATGAATGACTATCAGTCATTATAAAATAAAATTAAATTCTATTTTAATCCTTTTAAAATAAACGTAAATAACTCTTCTTTATATTCAATTACATTTTCTTCACTTGCTTCATCATATAAATACATCTGTTCAGCCAATGATTCGATCGAGCCGATTAAAATTTTTGATATAAATGCTGTATTTACCGTTTCTCTAATTTCACCGTTATTTTTACGTGGAATTAGTAATTGTTCTATAAAATCATAGAGTGGTGCGTATATCTTTTCCCAGTCACCGACGTACTGTGTTTGTGTAAGTCCTGAGTAGATGAGTGTTGTCAGTGATTTGTATTCTTTTGTTATATTAAAAATCGTGTCGATCACCGATTTTATTTCTTCTTCAATTGTTTCTCCATCGACATTTTGTGAGAGTTCTTCTAACATTTTCTCAACCATCACTTCAGCAATTTTAGGCATGACAGATAGTTTTGAATCGAAATATAAGTAAAACGTACCCTGTGCGATCTCTGCTTTCTTTACGATTTCAGATACCGTTGCTTTCTCAATTCCTTTTTCTAAAAATACCTCGATTGCGGACTCGATAATTCTTTCCTCTTTGTTCAAGTGACACACCTCCTAAAAATGACTGATTGTCATTCATATATCGTAACATAAATTTTCTAATTTTAGAAGATAAAAAACCACTAAGATTACTCTTAGTGGTTTAGGGTCTATAGATTTTTTGTTAACTTCTTAACGTCACTCACGATTTCTTCTTTAGGGAAACGCTTGTCTCCACTATCTACACCTGAGTAGTCTTTAATAATTTTGCCGTTTTCATCGACGAGATAAAACGATGTTCCGTGTGTAATTTGGTCACTACCTTCTGGTGGTGGTGCGACGATTGTTTTAAAGTTTTTCTCTGAGAATTTACGTATAAATTCATAGTCATACCCTGTAACGAATGTCCAATCTGCATTTAAATCATTGATATGATACATATCAATATATTCTCTTAACACTTCTGGTGTATCTCTTTTTGGATCTACTGAAAAACTTAAAATTGCATAGTTTTCAACGCCGTCTTTTTCAAGGTCTTCTACGACAGACGTCATGTTATGTGTCATCGGTGGACATACTGTCGTACAGTTTGTAAAAATAAAGTCTACTAAGTATACTTTTCCATCCATGTCCGCTTTTTTGAATGTTTCATCGTTTTGGTCAACGACTTCAAAGTCATCAAGCGTATTGCCGTATCGACTGCTTACGTCTACTTCTCCACCTTTAGAGCATGCAGATAAAACAATACTTGATAGTAAAACGAGTAATAGTAGTCGCTTCACGATTATCCTCCTCAATATGTTCTATATAACTTGATTATCTCACATAACCTTTTTATATCAAATTGCCTTTATGACAAATAAGTTACAATATTTGTCATACTTCTTTCGTTTTCTGTTTCTACATATATAATGTTTTGAAGTCGTGTTTTTAATGCCTCAACGTGTGATATAATTCCGACCATCTTTCCTTTCGTTTGAAGGTCGACTAACGTGTTAATCGCAGTGTTAAGTGTTTCTTCATCTAACGTTCCGAACCCCTCGTCGATTAAGAGCATATCCATGTTAATGCTACCCGCTTCATGTTGAATGACTTCAGAGAGCGATAAACTAAGGGCAAGACTCGCTTGGAACGTTTCTCCACCTGAAAGTGTCGCGATATTTCTCGTTTCGTTGTTAAAGTGATCAAATACGTCGATGATGAGCGCGTCTGCCGCATTAAACGTATCTTTTCGTCGCAATTCATAACGGCCATTCGTCATTTCTGTGAGTCGCTTATTAGCATAAACTAAAATCAATTCTAAATAATGAATGAGGACGAATCGTGACAATGTTGGATGGGTTGAATTTCTACCTTCACTATTACCGTTTATAATTTTTGCTAAGACTTCGAGCTCGCGAACGCGTTTCTCGTCTTCGTTATATGTGTTGATAGAATCCGTTAATTTTTCTATTAATGCCTCGTCACTATTTAATTGATATTCAGTCTCTGTAATAACGCGTTGTAGCTCTCTCTTTTGCTCTTCTAACTCTTTTAACTTTTTTTCTTTTAAAGTGACATCGATTGCTTCAAAAGTTGTGAGGGATTCTTTTAACGTGTTTAATTTTATTTCTAGCTCGCGCACTTTACTGTAAAACGTATCGACTGTTTGCTGTAACGCTTCGTCATCGATTTTAAAATACGCTTCAATATTTGTTCGGTCTACTGTGTCATAAGTGTTTAAAAATGATTCAACTTTTGGTGTATATTCATTTAAATCACGGTGAAACGATTCAATATTATCTTTGACTGATGATAACTCTGCATGTAATTTGGCGATGTTTAATTCGATGTTTTGTCGTTTAGACTCTGCTTCTTTTAACGAACGCTCATGAAGATTAACAGAATCCGTTAGTAGAGTGATTTTCTCTTCTAACGCTGTATAATCATTTAGTCCAGTCTCCGCAATAAATGATTCTTTCGTTTGTGTAAGATTTTTTAACGATTCATTTTTATATGTGAGTGCCTCACTTGTTTTTAATCGTGAATCTTTAAGCTCGTTAATATCACTCATTAACTTCTCTTTACGTTCTAACTGTTCACTCACATTTTTAAGCTGTTCATCAATATTTTGAAGTTTGAATTCTAACTTAGAAAAGTCTTCTCTTAACTGATCACCATCATATTTAACGTCACTAATATTTGACTCTGTCGCTTCTATATGAATCGTCAACCGATCAATATCTTTAGTGCACTCATTTTCTCGATTCATTAATTCAGTTAACCTGTCTTTTGTTTCAGCATCCATCACTTCTTTATGTTCTGGATACGTTTCGACAACTGTTTGACAGACTGGACACGGCTGACCAATTTCTAAATGAGACAGTAAATGATTGATCGCTTCGTTTGTTTCGAGTGAAATATCATTAAATTGTTTAACTATACTTTCTTTATCTTTAATGACTATAGCTAAGTCTTCAGACAGCTTTTCTTTTTGTTGAATAAAAGACTCTAGCTGCTTTATTTTCTTCTCTTCCGCTTTCTGCATTTCAATATCTCGTTTGATATCGTTCATCGCGATTTGAATAGAATGTTTTTCTTCTTTTAAAGTGTTCAGTACATCAATACTCGCGTCGTTCGTTTCTAATTCTTTTTCTTTTAATGAGATGTCACTATTTACTGTTTTAAGTGTGTCTTCAGACTCTTTTATTTCTTCCTCAGTGTTTAAAATAGACGCATCAAGATTTTTATATTGCGCCGTATCATACTTATTTAAAAGTGAAAGATGCTCTTTTTGACGTTCGATCACTGTTTCTTTTTCTTTTAGTGCTTTTATCTCATTCGTAACTAACTCATTCTTTGCCTCTTCACTATTTAAATCATTCGTTAAAGTCTCTTCTTGTTTTGTTGATTGACGTAGCTTAACCGCTACATTTTTTTCAAGATGAAATACTTCTTTAATTTTAGACAGTTCATTTACTAATTGTAATGTACGTTCTGTTTCTTTTATTTCATCAGATCGATCGCGTAATTCAGTTAACGCTACGTTTGTTTTATTAAATTCTGTTAACCGTTCATTGTGCTGGTGATCTTTTTGTATCTCTTTTAATAACTTTTCTATGCCTAATTCAACGGGCTCTATTTCTTTTTTCTTTTTATTTAGCACACGTCTGTCTTGATCAATTCTTTCTTTAAAAGATCTTAATGACGTGTTAAATTCTAAAACTGGTTCATCTGAAACAGATAATAACTGCGTTTCAATTTCTTTATAAAGTAATTGTCTTTTATTGTCTTTATCTTTATATTCTTTATAAATACTTTTGTATACGTCGTTAAAACGCTCCGTGCCAAATAATGTTTTTAAAATTTCTTCTTTATCTTTTGTATTTGCAGTGAGTAACTTTTTAAACTCACCTTGCGGTAATAGTGCAATTTGTCTAAATTGTCGCGCTGACATATGAAGGAGTTCTTCGACATATTTAGACACTTCCTGTAACCCAGATACGATAAGCTCTCCGAAGTCATTATAAATTGCTGCTTGACCTGTCGTTGGATTTTTGTTCGTTCTTTTTTTGTATGTTAATATACGCTCAATTCGGTACTTTTTACCACGATGATAAAAATCTAAATTAACTTTTGACAATTCGTCGTCACTTGCAAACTGGCTTCTTAAAGACTCACCACCTCTACTCTCTGTAGAAGCTGTCGCAAATAATGCATACGTAATCGCATCAAAAATCATAGATTTCCCAGAACCCGTACGCCCTGATATTAAAAATAATGAGTCGTTTAAGCGTGTGAAATCAATCGTTTCGTTTTTATATGGACCGATAAACTCCATCTGTAATTTAATTGGTTTCATCTGTAATCCCTCTTAAATGTTTATTAAACGTTTCAAATTCAAACTCTGTCGGTTCACGACCTGTAAATTTTTCATAAAACAACTTAAAAATTTGATCGTCACTCGTGTTATTCGTGTCTATCTCGATATCATCGTTTTCATAGCGTTCAACTTTGCGAGATAATACGAGCGTGTTTTTATACAGTTGTTTTAATGCTGTCATCGGTTCCGTAAACCCCTCCATATCGGTTAACTCAAATTTGATGTATGCGTCTTTATCTTCAATCTCTACTTCACCGGTAATAATATCTTTAAAACTGCCTTTAAAATGGATGAGGTCGTGAAGTAATTCAAATTCGATAAATTCAACTGTGTTCTTATCAGTATCAATCACTTTAAAACCTTTTTTATCGTTCGCTTCATCGAAACTATATTTCATAATCGCACCACTATAAAATGTTCTTTCACTATTAAATGCGTTATGTCGATGTAAATGACCGAGCAACGTAAAATCGAACGGTTCAAAAAGTTTATGGGACACTTCTTCAGTTAAACCGATCGTAATTTTTTCTTCGGATTCTGATTCTTTACTTCCCGATACAAACAAATGACCGACGAGTATATTATTTTCTCGTTTAAAATTGTTTGTAATCTCATCTATCACACGTCGGTATGCTTTTTCGAACGTATCGATCGTGTCGTCATTAAAGTAATGTCTCACTTCAGGTATTTCAATATACGGTAATAAATAAAAATCAACGTCGTTAAACGTGACCGGAATAAAACAGTTTTCAAGTTCAGTATTTACGTAAAAATGATTCGCTTGAAACCACTCGCTACGTGCGTCGATATATGGTTTACTATCGTGATTTCCACTAATTAACAATATTGGTTTTTTACGTACTAAATTAATTTCTTTTAAATAATAGTTCACGACGTTCATCGCTTCTTGAGACGGTTGTTTTTTATCGTATAAATCTCCTGCAATCACAACTGCGTCCACATCGTTATTGTCTATATATGTTAATAACTGTTCGAGCACATAGCGCTGATCATCAATTAAAGATTGGCGGTTTAAACGTTTGCCGATATGCCAATCTGCTGTATGTAAAATTTTCATAGTAGCACCTCTTTATTCATCATTCTATACGAGTTAGAAATGTTTTAAAAACAAAAAAAGCCCCGAAGGGCTTTTTGTTAGTTCGATAGATTTTGAAGTGCCATCACTACTTGGTCGAGCTTTCGTTCCATACGGTGCATGAGGAAGAACGTGATGACGATAGGAAATCCAACGTCACTAACGAGTTGTGTAATATCCATTTACACGAGCGTTTCAACGTCTTGAGTGACAATTTTTGCACTCTTTAGACGTACTGGTGCACCGTCTTTTGAAATTAACGCTTTTGAGTCGATGATTTTTTGAGCTTCTAACTCGACTTCCTCTTGAGAGAGTCCATCTTTTGGTTCATTAATCGTGAAGTTAAATACTCCTTCATATTCTGTTTCAAATTGTAATATAAGTTTTCTAGACATTTTGTTTCCTCCTTAATTAGTTTACTTCTTCCGTAATGACTTTAAATACGTTGACGTATTTTTCTCCTTTTAAGTTACCGTATGCTTCACTTAATCTCAGTAAAGCATCATTTCCTGTGTGTACTGAAAGACGATTTAACGTACGTGTCTTTAAAACCTCTTTACCAGACATGTCCTCGCTTTCGTACACAAACTTTGCTGCTAGTGATTTAATCATGTGTTTCACCTCCTTACACCCTATATATCGTTCTATTTAGAAAAATGGACATAAATATTTTTATTTTCTATAATCTAGTTAAGAGGTGAAGGACGTGTATAGTGATTTTGTCATGTGGATGATCGCTTTATGGGGATTCTTAATGATTGGACTCCTTGCGATTGGTGGATATTTTATGTTTAGAAAATTTTTAAAAGCATTGCCAAGAGAAGATGGATGGTCAGAACTCGATTGGCAAGAGTATTATATAGAACAAGCATTACCATTATGGAACGATGAAGCACGAGAACTGTTAGACGAACTTGTGTCACCTGTACCACAATTATTTAGAGACGTAGCGAAACAAAGAATCGCCGGACGCATTTCAAAAATCGCGTTAGATGAGAAAGTAGATACAATTCATTTAGACCAAATCATGAAAGGTTATATTATCGCAACTCCAAAAAGAGATCACGGTTTTATGAAGAAAAAACTGGACGAGCTAAACATCGACTATAAACCATACGAAAAGCTCTTTGAACTCGCAGACGATGAAAAACAAAAATTTTCTATATTTGAACAAACAGAAGCATTAAAAAAGGTTGAGTAATTTATCATTACTCAACCTTGTTTCTTTTTAAATTGTAAATAATGTAAGACCATCGATGTACGCCATATAACGATCATCGTAAATGCGAGTAGGAAAAACATCCCACCGATTTCACCAGGTGTAATTTCTTGAGATAGAATCGTCTTCATAAATGTACGGATAATTAAAAGCCCGACGAGTATAACTGGAAATAGTTTGGATGCTTTAACGTATAATTCGTCATCTTTTACTTCATACTTCGTCGTAAGTAATAGTGCAAATGAAAATACGATACCGACGACTACCGCTTCAAGTATCAAATGATTATCTAAACGAAAATATGGGAACAAGAACATCAACGCACCCGTTGACATCATAATCGGTGGGATAATAATTTTCTTTAAATGTAGCGGTGTTTTTGTTTCATTATTTCTCCAAAGAATGACGAGTAACCCCATTATAATCGCACCGATCGATGCGATTATAAATAGCGTATCCTCATATTCTTTTAGTAAAGCGAATAATTCATTCATTTAAAACCCTCTAAACTCTCCAAAGTACGGTGATAACCAAATAATAATCTTAGTCAGACCGTCAAAGTATAATAAAATACCCATTAAAATCATAATTACGCCGCCGACTTTCATTAGAATGCCAGAATATTTAACAATCCAACGTGTACGAGAGACGAAGAAACTTAATATGAAGAACGGTACTGAGAATCCTAAACAATAAATGACCATTAACATTAATGCATTTTCTGGCTCTGTTGCGCTCATCGCAAAAATTGCACCGATAATTGGTCCGTTACATGGAGTCCACCCTGCAGCGAACGCCATACCGATTAACACAGATCCTACAAAGCCACTCGGTCTATTTTTAAATTCGATTTTTCTATTTTTATTTAAGAAATCGAAGTTTAAAATACCCGTAATAATTAAACCAAATACGATAATTAGTATTGCACCTATTTGTTGGATTAGTTTCGAATATTCGATGAGTATACCACCAAAAAATGACGCACCAAATCCAATTGCGATATAAATGATACTAAACCCAACGAGGAAGAATAGTGTATGTAAAATTGCGCGTAAGTTAAAATTACGATTTTGAACTTCGTCAAAACTCATCCCAGTAATGTATGAGATAAATGCCGGGAATACCGGTAATACACATGGGGATACAAAACTTAGCACGCCTGCTCCAAATGCTAAGAAAAAAGTGACTTCACTACCCAATTTACTGCCTCCATTTCATATATATTAAGTGTATCATCTAAACGAATGAACTGCTCTATTAACAGTAATATATATATGACAAATTATCAAAATAAAAAGCACGCCTCTTAAATGATTCAAGAGACATGCTTCATATCAGTTATTTTTTAACGTCTTTCATGTTTTTATTCATCATCGACATCATTTGATTAATTTTCTTTTGTGAAGGTTTTTGACCCATCTGCATCATCATCATTCTTAACACGTCTTCGTTAATTGGTGGGTTTTTCTCTAAGTAATCCATCATATATTTTCGTGCCATATAAAAACCAAGTGCTGTACCAGCAATTAGTGCGACGATAACGATTAAAATCCAAATCCAAGTTGCCAAACGACTCACCTCTTTCCAATTTTCAACATTATAATTGTACATGAATTTAAAATTACGTTCAATGCATTTAAAACATCCTGTACAGTGTACAGGATGTTTGTTTTTAGTCTTCTAAAATAATATTTACTAAGTTGTCGACTGTGTAGCCGTATTTTTCCATTACGTAATCACCAGGCGCACTTGCACCGAATGTGTCGATCGTTAAGTACTTACCGTCAAGACCGACAAATCTTGCCCATCCGATACTCGCTGCCATTTCTACAGCTGTTCTATTTTCGATATGTTTATTTAATACGCTGTCGATATACGCTTTATCTTGTTTAAAGAATGTTTCAGTATCTGGTAATGATACGACTTTAATGTTGACGTCTTTTTCTTTTAAAACTTTTGCCGCTTCAATCGCAAGTGACACTTCACTACCTGTCGCAAACACAATTGCGTCGTCTCCATTATCATACGCAACGTACCCACCACGTTTTACACCTTCAGCAAGCGTACCTTTGTCGATATCTAACGCTTCGACGTCTTGACGCGTTAATACGAGTGCTGTCGGAGTATTTTTAGATTCAACTGCACGTTTCCAAGCTTCACGTGTTTCGTTACCGTCAGCAGGACGAATAACGTTTAAGTTTGGAATTGCGCGAAGTCCAGCCAGTTGTTCAATCGGTTCGTGTGTTGGACCATCTTCACCGACAGCAATTGAGTCATGTGTAAACACGTATGTGACTGGTAACTGCATTAACGCACTTAAACGTACAGCTGGTTTTAAGTAGTCACTAAATACAAAGAATGTACCGACGTACGGTAAAATTGCACCGTGTGCTGCCATACCGTTCGCTGCAGCTGCCATCGCAAACTCTCTTACACCAAACCAAATGTTACGTCCGCTATAATTACCTGGTAAAAATGCTTCTTCAGCATTGACTAGCGTTTTGTTTGATGATGCTAAGTCAGCTGCTCCACCGAATAACGTTGGTATGTTTTCTGATAGTTTTTGAATGACGTCACTTGAACTGCCACGTGTCGCTTTTTTAGAGCCTACTTCGTATGTTGGTAGGTTCATGTCGTAATCCACTGGCAATTTACCGTTAATTGCATCTACTAACGTATTGTATAAATCTTCATTACTCGCTTTATACTCTTCCATTAAAGCGTTCCATTCGTTTTCTAATTCTTCACCACGTTTGTTTAACGTTTCGTTAAAGCGCTCATATACGCTATCATCAACGTGGAATGACTTTGTGTGATCTAAACCATAATGATCAAACGCACTCTTTCTTTCATCTTCACCGATTGGCGCACCGTGTGAATCACTTTTACCTTGTTTGTTTGGTGAACCATATCCAATAATTGTTTTTACTTCAATTAATGACGGCTTATCTGAAGATTTCGCGTTTTCAATCGCTTGACTGATTGCTTCTAAGTCGTTACCGTCTTTTACGATATGATAATCCCAGTTATATGCTTTAAAACGACCTTCAATATTCTCAGAGAAGCTCATATCTAAATCACCGTCGAGTGAAATATCGTTAGAGTCATATAATACGATTAACTTATCAAGCGCTAAATGCCCGGCAAGTGATGCAGCCTCATGTGAAATACCTTCCATTAAGTCACCGTCACTCGCTAGTACGTACGTATAGTGATCGATAACGTTATGTTCTTTCGTATTAAACTTAGCTGCTAAATGAGCTTCAGCCATCGCCATACCAACACTCATTGCGAAACCTTGGCCAAGAGGACCTGTTGTAATTTCTACTCCGTCAGTATGCTTAAACTCTGGGTGTCCTGGTGTTTTTGATTCGTATTGACGGAATTCTTTAATGTCGTCCATAGAGATGACACCAGAAAAATGAAGTAAGCTGTATAACAGCATGCTTCCATGTCCCGCACTTAAGATGAAGCGGTCTCTGTTAAACCAGTTTACAGATTTACTATTAAAGTTTAAGTGGTCTTTCCATAACGCATACGCCATCGGTGCAGCCCCCATCGGAAGTCCTGGGTGTCCTGAATTTGCTTTCTCAATTGCATCGATAGACAATGCACGGATTGAATTGACAACTAATTGGTCTGTTTGATCAAAAGTCATAGTCATTTAAATCTCCTTAATTATTTCTTCTTCTTTTTTGAATGTCTTTTACTTTTTGAGGTGTAACATCGTTACCCTCTGGATCAATCACTGTCGCATTTTCAATTTGCGATCTAAAGCTACTTCTAAAGTTTTCTAAATACTCTTTTCTTAGTGCATTCAGTTCTTCAAGATCATCTTTAGTAATCTTTTCTTCACGCTTTAACTTCGCTAAATGGTTCAGTCGTTTTAATTTTTTATCATCTAACATGATGACTCATCCTTTCTACTTAAATTTACCATAAAAAAACGCATTCGGCTATATTGCCGATGCGCAAATATCATATATTATCTGTTTAATGTTTTACTTGCGAATTCAAGTGTATCGTTCGTATCACTGTTCGCTATTTGATCTTGTACAAAAAATGCTGCTTGTGATGACCCGAATACATGATCGAGGTCATAAAGTGGTGCATGTATATAAAAATCTATTAAAAAGTAAATGCTTAACGTGATAAGTAAAGCTGTAATCGCAAGTATTGTAATTTGTTCTTGTTTAACCATGTTTCATCTCTCCCGAACATTTGTTTGTACTATCATATTAATAGAACACGTGTTCGTTGTCAAGAGATTACGAACAAATGTTTGTACTCAGCATATACATATGCTAAAATTAAGTTAACTCAATATCGGAGGAAATATTATGGAACAATTAACCGCTCGTCAAAAAGAAGTACTTCAATATATTAAGCAATGTGTAAACGAACAAGGGTACCCACCGAGTGTCCGTGAAATTGGAAATGCGATTGGTTTACAATCGAGCTCTACTGTCCATGGGCATTTAAGTAAATTAGAAGAAAAAGGCTACATAAAACGAAATCCAACAAAACCTCGTGCAATTGAAATTGTTGGTAATGAGTTTGAAGAAAAAGTAGCTGTCATTCATGCACCAGTACTCGGTAAAGTTACTGCGGGGTTACCGATCACTGCTGTTGAAAACGTCGAAGAATACTTCCCACTCCCAGAACATTTAACTGCTGGACATAATAGTGAGGTATTCCTACTTACAGTAGTCGGAGATAGTATGATCGAAGCAGGAATTCACGACGGAGATAAAGTCATCGTTAGAAAGCAAAACATCGCACATAACGGGGAAATTATCGTTGCGATGAACGATGAAAACGAAGCGACAGTAAAACGTTTCTATAAAGAAAAAGGCTACTATAGACTCCAACCCGAAAACAGTACGATGGATCCAATTATTTTAGATTCAGTCACAGTACTTGGTAAAGTAATTGGTCTATATAGAGAGTTATAATTTTTATTAAGATAAACATTGTTTTCAATGTTTATCTCAGGCTGTAGACAAAGTCTCAAATGAGATGACGTTTACAGCCTTTTTTATAAAATATAATTTACTTCTACGGTAGTTTCTTAATCACTGTAACTAAATTTTTTAAAATATAATATTAAAACTATTAATTGTAGAAAATAAACTATGACAGAAACATAAAAATGCAATGTATTGTCTTCAAATATATATTCATCCATTAATTCTCCAGATGTAAAATTTAATAATATACATATTATAGTTAATGTTAATGTGCCTATAAGAATAATTATAGATCCATCATTCTTTTTATTTGTACACAAATAAGTTATAGTCCCCACTGAATTTAGTATTATGATAAAATATATAAGTGAAAAAACATTATAAGTTAGCATATTTATTCCTCTTTTCATTTTAAATGATATAATTCATTATAATAAATTAATTTATAAGTACAAAAAGCTGAGGCAAGTGTAGATGAACTAGGATATCAAGTAGAGTACATAACAGCAGAAAACATTGACTTTGATAAAAATGATGTTTTTGTTGTTTTGCTTGAAGAAAATAGACTTGATATTAATAAGTTTATTTATTCTGTCTTTTCAATACTTCAACTTTATCCTCTACATTTTGTTCAAATTATCTATCAAAATCCCTCTTATCTCCTTCATTTAAAACTTCAATAATAAATAGTATTGATTCCAGTACTGATGACATCATCATTTTAAAACTTTTCACCTGCATATAATGTGCGTAATACTAAGATTTGTGAATGTAAATCGCCTGGTACTCTATCTGTTGAATATCCTAATTTAGCCAGTTTAATTTGTTCGTTTGTGAGTGGTTTTTGACGTGAATGATCGTAATCTTTTTATTGTGTTCTATCTAATAAAATCACTATATTTCCTCGTCAAAAATTGACTGATAATGAGTTATAACCTCATCTGCTAGTGTTTCATATTGTTCAATTTCTTGTTAATCGTATTAATCATCTTCTGACATAACAAATTTATCCCAAAACCTAACACGCCCCATAGAGCGAATAATGTATTCAAAATCATATGAATCATAATCATTTGAACTATCTTTAAGTGTCATTTCATCTGTTTTAGCTGAACATCACAGGAATAGTACTCATTACATCATAGTCTGTGTTATAAACATCTC
This sequence comes from Nosocomiicoccus sp. HMSC09A07, assembly GCF_001808485.1. Classification (NCBI taxonomy): domain Bacteria; kingdom Bacillati; phylum Bacillota; class Bacilli; order Caryophanales; family Staphylococcaceae; genus Nosocomiicoccus; species Nosocomiicoccus sp. HMSC09A07. Next base: position 12,588 of record NZ_KV793634.1, on the reverse strand, counting down.
TAAAATCAACCATGTGTAATAGGAATTTATCAACTAATCTACAGCTTCTCTATGTGTATACATGGTGATTACGGAACAATCACAAGCGTAAATCGCATTATTTGAGAAATCAGAAATCGTTCGTTAGTTAAACTCTATGGAAAATATTTAATAATGAAATAATAAATATAGAAAAATTTATTATATTATATACAAAATAGTTAAATAATTTTACACATTAAAATATATCTTATTATAAGATACTTTTAAATCTTAAACTTTAAATTTAAAAAATATAAAATATCTCCTTAATATTCAAGAAGTTATACTTTCAATATTAATAGTAAAATTATTTAATTTTGTCTGATAATAGTGACTAATATCACAGAATTTTAAATTATTAACTATATAATAAATATTAAGGAGGTGGTTTAATGTCAAAAGTAAAAGAACTACCTAAAGAAATCTTAGAAAATTTAGAAGCCTGTGCATGTTCTTGTGGTTCTATAACTGGAAAAGGTGATGGTTCCTAAATTAAAGAGAGGTGATTACGTGTCAAAAGTAAAAGAACTACCTAAAGAAGTATTAGAAAACTTAGAAGCTTGCGCTTGTGCTTGTGGAGAAAAAATTGGTAGTGGTTCGGGTTATTAAATAAGGGCATTTTGCCCTTATTTATATTAAGGAGGTTTTTATTTGAAATTAGTTAAAAATTTAATACATATAAAAGAAAATGAAAATTATTTATTATATTGTCCAGATTATAATAAAGCAGTTATAGTTGATGAAGAACTGTACGAATGTATAAATAATAAGACTAATCTTATTGATGTAAATTCAATAGAAAAAGATGACTTAGAAAAGCTTATTAGGAATGGTATTTTATATGAGAATATTGAAGTATATAATCAAGGCATTTTCGATAAAATTCTTAAAAATAGAGATACAAGTGTAACAATTGATACAGTTTATTTTCATGCGACTCAAAGATGTAATCTTAGATGTACATACTGTTATAATATGGAAAATTTAAATAAGCCAGACCAATTAACAACTGAAGAATGTAAAAATATACTATATAAACTTTCAAAAATAGGTACTAAACATATTAATTTTACGGGTGGAGAGATATTGTTAAGAAAAGATATTATTGAATTATGTAAATTTACAAATTCTCTAAATATGACATGTGATATTCTCTCTAATGGTATGCTTCTTAACAAAAGGTTAGAACTTTTAAATTATGTGAATCATTTTGTAATTAGTCTAGATACCTTAAGAGATGAAAACAATTTAAGATTAGGTCTAAATATCAGAAAACTTATTAAGAATCTAGAATGAGTTCCAAATGAATATAGACATAAATTTCTAATACGTTCCGTTGCAGTAGGTGATAATGAAGATTGGAAAGAAGTTGAAGTGTTTGTTAAAGAAAAATTAGGAATGGATTACATAGTGGTTCCTTTCATTCCAAATAATATTGGTGAGGATTTAAAACATATTCCTGATCTAAAATGCTTTCCAATAAATAAACAAGATTGTTCTACAAGTGGAGCAATATGTGGAGCATCTTTTAAAATAATAGCAATTGATTCAGATGGTTCAGTATATCCATGTCAAACAATGATACAAGAAGAATATAAAATTACGAATGTAAAAGAAGAAAATTGGTTTAATGAGCTTAAAGAGTCCTCGATTACAAATAAATTTCAAAATCGTGCTGTATACAATATCAAAGGATGTGACACATGTTCTATTCGTCATTTATGTGGTGGTGGATGTAGTGCAATATCATATAATTTATTTGGAGATATTGGTGTAAGCAATAAAGTTATGTGTGATTTACAAAAAAGAATTGCAGAAAATAAGTTAAGGAACATACTTAAAAATTATGGTTAAGGAGATAATGGGTTTACTTGATAATTATTATTTAAATAGTTCACTACCTATGAATGGTAATAATATTGAAAAATATATCCTTTCTCATAATGATAAATATTTAAAAGTAAGCAAATATAAAAATTCTTTTTGGAATATTTTTGATATACTAGAGATTGATTACCATGTTTTTAAAGATAAATTATACATTAAAAAAGCACCTTCATCATTAAAAATATATAACCATTCTCAAGTGTGTTTAATTAATAATAATGACCCTTTCAAAGAGTTAATAGAAAAACGTGATTGTTATAAACTTATATTAAAATTTAATAATAAAAATTATTCAGTAACAATTAAATCTCTCATAATTTATAATAAAAATGAAATTAAAAATCATTTAGTAATAAATAATAATAATATATTTATAAAATTTCAAAATTTAAATAACGACTTAAATTTTTTAAATGAAATAAAATCACCTGTTGAAAATTTTATTATAGACTTAACTGGAAATACTGGTGGTTCTGTTAAAAAGTCTATAGATTTTTTAGAGTACTTCATTCAATACAAAGAAAATATTGTATATTTTAAAAGTCGTTATAACAAATATAAAATAACGTGTTTGAAAAAAGAAACAATAATAGCAAAAAACATTATAATTTTAATAGATCGTCGTACACTAAGTTCTGCTGAACTAATTGCAAAAGCATTGAAAGTAAAATGTAACGCAAAAATATATGGTTGTACTTCAGGAGGAAAGAATATAATTACAAATATATTTAGATATAAATCATATTATATTAAGGTACCTCAATTCATATATTATTTTAAAGATGAAGTAGATAATTCTCCTCATATAATAGTAGACCGGATTATAAACTAAAAAGGAAAAATGAATATGAAAGATATACTTTTAAAAAATAAAAAATTTGTCATTATTACTTTTATTCTTACTCTATTTACATCTATATTGACTGTTTCTGTTCCTATTGTATTATCTAATATTTTTAATAATGATTATAAGATTAATACTTATAATTTTACACTGCTTATTGTATTTATGTTTGCTACATATGCAATTCAAATTTTAATGGTAATTATACGAGAGAATTTTGCATTAAAATTTAATGTTGATTATTCTAAGGAGTTATATTCAAAGCTATTTAATATGAAATACGATTCAATATTAAATCAAGGTTCATCCTATTTAATTGATCGTATTGCTCAAGTTGTTAATAACTTATATCTATTTTTAATCAATAGTCTGGTAGGTATTATAAGCAATATAATAATACTCATTGTTTCTCTTACACTTATTGGTTTTATAAATATCTACCTTTTTCTAATGCTATTATCTCTAGTTCCTATCAATTATTTAGGCTATAAATTTATTAATAAAAAACTCCATGAAAAAAGTAAAATTATGCAAGAAGAAACATCTTCAGGCTACAAAGATTTAATAGCTGTTTTTAAAAATATTGATATGGTTAAACAAGAAAGTGATTATAAAAGAATAGAAAATTTAATCTCTCCGTCAATTTATAGAATATACGACTCAATGGCAAACGTAAATAAGTTTGGTCAGAGTAGAAGTTTAATTATCAAATTAATCAATAGTTTTGTTCAGAATCTAATGTTTCTTGTCTTAGCTTACTTAATATTTACAGGAAAAACACAAATAGGAGATTTAGTCGTTGCAAGTGTCGTGGTTCCAATATTTTTTACTGCACTTCAAGGATTCACAAATGTAAACTTAGAATATAGAGATTTAATAGTATCAAAAGAATTTGTAAATGAATGTATTATTAATGAACAAGAAGAACAAAAGGATTTTAACATAAAAAGTATTAAATCTATATATTTTGGTAAAGTTGAATTCGATATTGCTAATAAAAAGATTTCTCATAAAATAAATACAACTTTTTCTCCTGGGGACATCATCTATGTAGATGGTCCTTCAGGGTCAGGAAAAAGTAGTTTAATGAAAGCTTTATTAAAGTTCAGAGATTCTACAGGTATATGTATCAACGACTATAACTTAGAAGATATAAACACTCTATCTTTAAGAAGTCATATGTTCTATTTATTTCAAGAAAATGCTATTTTACCGTTTACTTTAAAAGATAACATTCGTTATGGATATGAGAATGATAATTATAATTGGAATAATTTAAAGGATTCTGAATTAATGAAATCTATTCTGAATAATCACGACTTAGACGATAAATTATTAGATCAAGGTAATAATTTATCTGGTGGAGAGAAACAAAGAGTAATGCTGGCTAGATTGTTAATAGAAGATTATGATGTTGTGATATTAGATGAAGTGACTAGTAATATCGATAAAAAATCACAAAATATTATCTTAAATACAGTACTTAATAACATGAAAAATAAAATAGTATTTATCATTTCTCATGATTTATCAGTTAAAGAATTTTGTAATAAAGAAATTAAAATTAATCACAATTAATTATTTTAAATTATATTATGAAAGATATGTTTTAATAGTCGACTAAATTAGATTTAATATCTTAAATACTAAAGACTCTCTTACTCTAAAAAGTAAGGGAGTCCTTAGTAAACTCTAAATTACTACAAATATTTTTATTATTTTTGTTAGGATTTATCTTAAATGAAATAAAACCGTATCTTCTACCATCTTTTTTCTTATAATTCCCCTCTGAGTTATGTCCAACAAATTGTCCCTTATTCACCATACATAAACGGCATTATTTCTCTCGTCTTGTCGGATAAATTCTTTACATAAATTAAATATTCTCTTACTTTAGTCGGATCTTTCATCATATT
>NZ_KV793634.1:0-7900 GCF_001808485.1 Nosocomiicoccus sp. HMSC09A07 | reverse complement strand
GGAGTTTTTGTTAATTATCTCGATATATCTAACAAATTCAATTGTTTTTTGTAAATAAGCGAGGAGTGATAGTTTCTTTTTATCCTAAAAGATTAAAAACTCAATTTCTCTCGATTTTATTTAACATAAAATCCCCGTTTTTGTTAGATATCCGGATATATTTAACATATTTAGAGGCCACGACTCAATTTTTGTTAATTATCCTGTTTTATCTAACAAAATCCTGGCCGAAATCTCTATTTTTGTTAATTATCCGGATATATCTAACAAATTCAGACATTTTTTATAAATAAGCGACCCGAGAGACCCGAGAGACCCGAGCTCCCCCACCAAGCCTCAATCGCGCTAGACCTCCCCGAACTACAATAAAAAAGTCTTTTCATCCTCTAAAGATGAAAAGACTCCTCCCCTATTTCTTACTATACTCTTCGACGACTTTTAAGAAGTGTGGGCTGTAATGTTTGAGTTTATAGTTTCCGATGCCAAGCAGTTTGATCATGTCGCCTTTTGTTTCTGGCATCTTTTTTGCGATTTCTTTTAACGACGCATCTGTAAAAATCTGCGCAGCATCTATATTTCGCGCCACAGCAAGTTCTTCACGCTTATCTTTTAGTTGCTGATAAAGAGCCTCGTTAAAACTAGATTCCGTCGATACGCTTACTTTTTCTTTAAACTGTGTGCGATATGGTACCGTGTAAATCATTTCTATACCGTTAAGTACCGCTTCACTCTTCTTCACGACGTATAACGTATCGTTTTCTAAATGTATATATCCTCTAAATACGAGTTCTTCGATTATGTGGTGAATTTCGCTCGTTAAGTAGTTCGATAATTGCCCGAATTGGCTGACTTCAGTCAGGCCAGAATCAATAATATTATCGTTCACTTCACCGCGCAGCACTTGAATCACTTTTTCAGGTGACAGCGACACTAGTTTAACGAGTGTCATAATAAGTTTCGCTTCCTCAGTCATATCAACTGTACGCGCGTCACTTTTACAGTTTGAACACTCCCCGCACTCAGTCACGTATTCATTTTTATCAAAATATTTTACGATAAACGACGACAAACATTTTGACGTTTCGTTATATTGAATCATTCGGTCGAGTTTTTCACGCATACTTTCTTTTACATCGTCACTCGCTTGTGATCGGTCGATGAAAAACTGTTGGAGCGCAATGTCTCTCGGGTTCGATAAAAGAATACATTGGCTCATTTTACCGTCACGACCCGCTCGCCCAATTTCTTGGTAGTAACTTTCCAGGTCTCCAGGTAAATTGTAGTGGATAATGAACCTGATATTCTCCTTATCGATTCCCATACCAAAGGCGTTCGTTGCAACGATGACTTTGACGTCATCCTTTATAAACGCATTTTGATTTTCTTCACGCTCAGACTTCGTAAGTCCTGCGTGGTAAATTCTGTTATCAATATTATTATCTGATAAAAAGCCACTGATCTTTTCAGTTTCTTTACGAGTCGCCGCGTATATAATGCCACTTTTGCCTCTATGTTCGTTTAAATAGTCAACGATAAAACGCTCGCGCTGGAACGTGTCATTGACAATTAACTCTAAATTGTCGCGTTTTACTGACGTTTTATAGACATCCGTCTCATCGATTTCTAAAAGCTCTATAATATTTTTCTCAACGTCTTCAGTTGCAGTCGCAGTTAACGCGACTTTTACCGCGTCTCCAATATATTCATTGATGACCGAAATAACGTCTTGATAACTTGGTCTAAAATCGTGTCCCCATTTAGAGATACAGTGGGCTTCATCGAATGCAACAAGCGGGATATTAATTCTCGAGATAATTTCTAAAAACTTTTCATTTTTAAAGCGCTCCGGCGCGACATATAATAACTCAATATCCCCATTTAATAATCGTCGCTCGATTCGCGCTTGATCTTTTTTTGTCATGTTTGAGTTGATATACGCTGCTTTAATTCCTTTATCGACAAGCGCTGTCACTTGGTCTTGCATAAGAGAAATTAACGGTGAAATGACAATCGTCGTACCGTCAAACATTAATGCAGGAACTTGGTAACATAACGATTTCCCAGATCCTGTTGGTAATACACCTAACGTATTTTGACCGTTTAAAACTGACTGTATAATTTCTTTTTGCTTTGGTCGAAACGTCTCTAAACCAAATGACTTTTTTAACACAGATTCCATACAACTCACCCAATCGTCCAACTTTTAAGCTAACTTATTATACATTAAATGATTCAAATATTAAAGAGAACTGAACTTTTTATGAGTTATACGTCTACTACTGTTTAAAATACGCAATTATAATAAAACCCGACAACAAATTAATGTTGTCGGGTAAAAAATTGTTATTACATTTTTTCTTTTACGAGTTCTTTACTGATTTTATAATCGATCGCTTTGAATAAGCTTTTCTTCCACATTTCGTAGTTATATAAGTTTACGTATGCGTGCTCGACATCAATTTCAGTAAATTTAAGTTTCGAGTCTTTTGTTTTTTGCGCGAGCTTATGCATATGATAGCTCGGTATCGTTCCGATATGTGTGTATTCTGTGGAGTCTTCAAAGTCATTTAATGCGATAAACGGCTGGCCATCTTTTAAAAACACACCGCCCGATACACCGTAGTTATCGACCGAATCATCTGTATAATCGACCGCTTCACCTTCTAAATTAAGTGCGTAGCGGTATTTTTCAAACGTGACGGCATACGTGTCTTCTAACGTTCTATAGACAGATTCGTCGACACCTTTACGTTTTACGATATGGAAATTATCCGATAAATATACTTCAGCAAGTGAATACGATCCAATTCCCCATGACACTGTCGAACGATTTCGCATCATGCTAAAGATTTCGTCATGTAATTCAGTATAATCGCGTCGCATCGTAATTTCGTCTCCGGACTCTAATACGTTAGAACCGTTCGTTTTAATTCCGCCCGCGATCGCAAGGTAGACGCGTCCTCCACGGTCAGAATCGTGGAATGTTATTACGTCTCCACGGTCAAGTATGTACATACGGTTAGCAGATAGTTTTTTATCGCCAACTGTAACGTTAAATAGTGCACCAGAAAACGCGATTACTGTCGGTTCTGTAAATGCAATTTTAGCTGGTCGAATGACCATTTCGATTGTCTTTTCATCGACAGGGTTACCGACGAGTTTATTTGCGATTTGTGGAGATAAGTTGTCGAGTGCTTCAGATGATGAAACTACTGTAGACAGTAGTCCTTTATCTTGAATAATAATACTCATTTTAAAACACCTACCACTTCTTCAATCACTTCATGTACAACTTCTGATGGATCGATCATGCTTAGACGGTCCATCATTAATGTTGGATGGTACAAAATATTTACTGTTGATGTCGTAAATACGATATCGTATATTTCGTCTGTTTTTAACGTTTCAAATTTTTGCTGCATCAATTCTTTTTCGCTATCAGTCAGTGTTTTACTGCTTTGATAGGTCATTACACGTTCACCATTTTCAAAAATCATCACCATTCTCCTAACTGTCTGGATTGTAGAATATTTCTAGTTTTTGACTTACAAACTCTACGGTGTTATCCATGATCCAACCAACGAGTATAATACTTACGATGATACCGACGACTACGACGAGTAGTGCGACGAGTGTAATGTCATTTTCATATAAATATGTACTGATATAGAACGTCAATATAATGACGGCGACTAATATGCCTAATAATAATAGTGTAAACATAGTTCACTCCTAAACTTGTAGGTTCACTTTGACCCACTCTCTTAAACTATTGATTAAATAAATCGTAATCTCGTTATTGTTATATCGTTCGGTTAATTCATCTAAAGTAAAATCTCGTACACTTATAGTACCATTGTCTAATAAAAATTGTCTCATCACACCATTTAATAGACCACTTTTACTCGGTGTGAAATAACCATCATGCGTTTTAACGACGAGATTACCGATGTTAAACTCTGTGATTCTTTCCGTTTTATCATAGTATAACGCAAACGGATACTCACTTGTTTTATATTGGTTTCTCTTCGTCGTTTTATGTTTTAACCATTTCTTTTCTGTACAGTCCATTTGAATGACATTTGCGGTAATTTCTGTTGTTTCTTCTAACTTATCATGCATCAATGTCAAATCATTATTGTATAGTGCACGAATTCGGTATACGCCTTGATTTAAGTTATGTATTTTTACATAACTATTAACCGCTTCTTTTAAATCTATCTTGTTCAGATGAAATACTTCAGCCGACCGATTAATACGTCTATTATGATAGTCTAAACGCTTCACGACACCGTCTTCAAGGCGCATCGTTTCAATAAGTTCAGTCATATGCTTGCTCTAAAAATTTAGATTTTGTAAGAATTTCGTGATACTCACTCGTCTTATCAGAATTATACGTAATACCGCCGCCAGCTGCGTACGTATATGTATTGCCTTCGATGACAATCGTACGAATCGGTACGTTCACAACTGTCGTTTGATCTTTATATAAAAGACCGATTGCCCCGCAGTAATACCCACGCTTTGTCGATTCGAGCGCTTCAATAATTTCCATCGTCATTTGTTTTGGCGCACCTGTAATCGATCCACACGGGAAGAGTGAGCCGAACACCTCGCTAAATGGTATATCTTTTAACTGACCTTCAACTGTCGACGTCATTTGAAATACTGTTTTATATTTTTCAATTGTAAATAAATGCGGAACATTCACCGTGCCACTTTGTGATACTCTCGATACGTCGTTTCTAAGTAAGTCGACGATCATTACGTTTTCTGCACGGTCTTTTTTAGAATTCTTTAAAAAGGCATAGTTTTCTTCATCTTGTTCTAGCGTTTCACCACGAGGAGCTGTTCCTTTCATTGGGCGCGTTCGAATCGTGCGGTCGCTATCGATTTCAAAAAATAACTCCGGCGACGCGCTAACAATCGCTAAATCACCGTGCTCAATGAACGCTGTGTAGCCACCATTATTTTCTTCAGTGAGTCTTTCATAGAGCGCATGCGCATCTCCTGAAAACTCCCCATGCATACGCGTCGTATAATTCACTTGGTACGTATGCCCATCTCGTATATAGTCTCGCACTTTCTCGATATTACTTTCGATTTCTTCTTGTGATTCAATCATTTTATACGGAGATAATTTATACGAACCATTTTCTCTTTCAGATAAAAAGACGTCTCTCGAAACTGGTGCATCGTAAATTACAGCGAGAAATTCTGTTTCATCTTTTTTATAAGACTCATATGTCACTGCAAAAAGTGCATATTGGTCGTTGTTTTGTGCAGTTTCTAACGCGTCTAATACATCTTTTAAAGGTGTTGTTTCATCGTATGTTTTAACCGGTTTTACAAAATACAAGTCTTCAACGACGCCATTTTTTGTGAAATTGATATGTGCTTTCATTTAGCATCTCTCCAATACGATATCGATAAAATTATTAATTTGTGCATGACCTTCTTCAGATAATATCGATTCTGGATGATATTGAAGTCCAAAAATGTCCTCCGTTTTATGGCGGATCGCCATTATTTCATCGTCTGCTGTGCCGACGACTACAAATTCGTCGTTATCGCCTTTACAGACGAGAGAATGGTAACGCGTAATCTGAATTGGATTATTGATATTTTTATAGATAAATTTTTCGTCGTGCGTGAGTTCATACGTTTCTCCGTGCACCGGACGTTTTAAATGTGTCACTGTGCCACCTGTCATATGCCATAACATTTGATGGCCGAGACAAATTCCTAAAATCGGAACTTTCCCCCAAGCAGATTTTAAAAACTCGATTACTTCAGGTCGGTCTTTCGGATGAGATGGCCCTGGAGAAACGACAATCCCTATAATACTTTCGTCATCTATGGTATTATTGTTAAGTTCATACGGTTGTTTCACGATTATATTTACACCTTTGTCGTTCATTTCTAAATAATGAACGAGATTATACGTAAATGAATCGTAGTTATCAATCATTAGTATATTCATAAAATTTCCTCTATATGTTAGTGATACGTTCTATTTTATACGAAATTTAATTTAATAGAAAGGCGGATACTAGCGATGGACAATAGTAATTTACACGATAGAATATGGACAAAAGATTTCATTATTATTTTATTTGCAAACTTCTTTATTTTTCTATCGTTTCAAATGACGTTACCGACATTACCGTTGTTCGTTCAAGACCTCGGTTTAGATAATAAATATATCGGTCTCGTCGTTGGGATATTTACTTTTAGTGCACTACTCATTCGGCCAGCTGCTGGGACGTGGCTTGACACAAAAGGTCGTCGTTACGTGTTCTTCTACGGTTTAATCATATTTTTAGTGTCGACATATTCGTTAACAATTAGTACAGTACTATTCGTCTTATTAATAGTTAGAGTTGTGCAGGGCATTGGATGGGGATCATTAACGACCGCAACAGGGACGATCGCAACAGACTTAATTCCGGCATCTCGTCGTGGTGAAGGTCTCGGATTTTTCTCTATTAGTGCGAATATTGCTCTTGCGCTTGGACCGGCACTCGGTTTATTTTTAGTCGATTACATTTCGTTTACGTGGTTGTTTATCCTCTGCGGAACATTAATACTCATTGCATTCATTCTTGCAACGCAAATTAATTATGTTAAACCGGATAAAGAAGCGAGTAAGAGTACGACGTATCACCGTTTTGATTTATTTGAAAAAACGGCGTTACCGGCTTCATTTTTACTTATGTTTGTGACATTTACGTTCGGTGGTATCGCAGCGTTTTTACCTGCATACACAATCGAACTTGGATTCTCGTCTCACAGCATTCAAATATATTTTGTCGTATACGCGCTCGCACTACTCTCTACTCGATTTTACGCGGGACAATTATTTGACCGCCACGGTATGGGAGTCGTATTCGTTCCAGGAATGATCATGATTACAGTTGCTATGTTTATGATGTTCTCTATGACATCAGCGACCACGTTATACATCGCAGCAATACTATACGGACTTGGATTTGGATTTGTACAACCCGCACTCCAAGCGATGGCAGTAAATCGCGCAGCGTCGAACAGGCGTGGTATGGCAAACGCAACGTTCTTCTCATTTTTTGATTTAGGAGTTGGACTCGGAGCGTTAATATTTGGATTCGTGTCAGATTTATTTGGTTATTCGTACATTTACTTAATCAGCGCGATAAGTATTATCATCGCTTTTAGTTTTTATTTGGCCTTTGTATTTAAGCATCGAAAAGAAAAAGCATAAAAGTTTTTACTGTAAATGTTTATAACATATATAGTCGGGTATGTAATATATATCAGATAATAATACTGGTATTTAATAACACATTTAGTTTATTAAATATATAAACTACTTATAGGGGGAATTTTTATGTTAGGATGGCTTTGGACATTAATCGTTGGGGGTATCCTTGGTTGGATCGCCGGCTTAATCATTAGTAAAGACATTCCAGGTGGTGTTATTGGTAATATCATCGCAGGATTAGTCGGAGCATCAATTGGTAACGCACTTGGATTAAATATTGGACCAACAGTTGGTGGCATGAGTATCATAGGCACACTACTCGGTGCGATCATCTTAATCTTAATTGTTTCATTCATATTTGGACGATTAAGAAAATCATAATATTTAAAAGTAAGAAACTCCGCAAGGCTGATAAATGGCCTTGTGGAGTTTTTTGGTTGTATCCGATGTGTAATTATAGAACTTCGCTTGGTTTAATTTAACAAATTTCGGGTCGGCGCCCGAGGTTTTGTTAATTATCCTGGTATATCTCACAGATTCAGAGAATTTTTGTAAATAACCAATGTGCGATAGTTTCTTTTTATCTTAAAAGATGAAAAACACTCTTACGCCAAATTTTATTTAACAAAATTTTGCGATTTTGTTAGATATCCCGATTTA
>NZ_KV793633.1:0-1902 GCF_001808485.1 Nosocomiicoccus sp. HMSC09A07 | reverse complement strand
ATTGACCGTTATTTCAGTTGCTCTCATAAAACCAATAAGATTTTTAGATACTTTTTTATACATCATTAACTTTCTAAATGCTTTAGTCATATAACTTAATGATTCATTTAATTCTTGACCCGACCAAACATTCCTAACAGTCAGTGTTAAAAACAACCAACGAGAGCTTGGATATTCTTTTAAAACTTCTTCAACCACTCGTTGCGATTGATAACTTTGTTTCATTGCTCGTCTCCAATTACAAACTGGGCATAATTTTGATTTACAAAACCATGCTCGATATAGTTTTAAATGTCCAGTATCGCTCGGTTTAAACTCCAATACTTCGCCACACTGTTTAACATTATTAGATTTCTTAAATTCTAGTATTTGAAGTAATTCAGCATATGTTACGTTCGCTAACTTTTTCTCACGCCATGGTCGTGTCTTTCCTGTTTTAGTAATATCTTTAAATGGTTTATTTACTTGTCTGTCATTTCCTGTCATGCTATTATTAATATGCATATAAGAAGCCCCCTAGTATTAAGTTATTAGCGTATCTTAATCTTACTAGAGGGCTCTTTTTTATGCAATTTTTTCTTTCAAAGATTTTCAAGCCTAAAAACAGTGTTAAACCCTTGATATATAAGGATTTACACATAAATATATAAAATGACGTTGTTTCTATATAGTATCAAGATAAGAAGAAACTCGTTTCACTCGTTTCAAAAAACAAAACCAAGAAATCGAATTTAACCTTTTTTATCATCTTTTTCTAAACCAAAAATCAATAAAATAATTACAGACAAAAGCATGAAAGGAAAAAATATAGAAGTAGCTAAAAAACCTATAATCATAATTAACCAAAAAGAATCAATTTTATAATTTCCAAACTTCATACAAGCCCCCCCTTTCTTTAATCAAAATAACATAATTGCTTTATTCCAATTTCCTTTTATGGCTTTGATGCGCTGCGGTCTTAAAAATCTAAGAGCTTTTGCAACCGAAAGTTAATAGCTTACGCTACTACTTTCGCTTTCGCTCTTAGTATATTTTAAGACCTGTCAAAGCCAAAAAGTTTTCTCGGCATAAAAACGACTCTTAACAAAATTACAAGGTTTATCTTTATTTTATTCGTATATGAATAATTTGAGAATGAGCATATCACTTTACAGAATTAAAAATCAACGTTAAACTTTCGTTAGAAACCCGTAAGGGCGCATCTACACGTCGTAAACGACGTCGATGAAAAACTTTTATTTTCTACTTCGTAGGAAAGTTTTTTCTCACCTGCGTTCGACGTTACTATTCAAATATTTTTATGAGTACGACTAATTAAAATTTGATAAATACATACAAAAATAGCCTAGACCTATAAATTAGATCTAGGCTATTTTTTATTCGTTTTTTAAATAATAATCTTGTTTTTCATAATTAAATATCGCAATAATTGAATTTGCTTTTGACTCTGTTTCTGAAATTTCATCATCACTCGTATGAATTAAATCGCCATCTTCGTTATCGTCTAAATTTAAACGCTTGTGAGCCGTTTTTAAAGCTCCTCCATAAGAAATAAGTCGTTTAGCATATAAACCTCTCTCAAGGTCTTCTACGGCCTTTAAATTGCTTTCTAGGTCATCTGTAAGATAATCAGATGATTTAACGCTGTATTTAGCCGTTTCTTTGATTGCTGATGTAATGGCAGAATCCTTTTTCTTATTCGGTTTGATTGCTCGAATGTTCACAATAGGTTTATAGTCCACTTGTAATGCTCGTTGCCATAAGTCTGTCCATTCACTTTGAGTAATATAATTCTCTTTATTTAAAAAGAAATTAGACTTAACAGAAAGTAAAATATGCATATGCTGGTTGTACGATCCATTCTCCTTATTGACCGTTATTTCAGTTGCTCTCATAAAACCA
>NZ_KV793632.1:215862-216380 GCF_001808485.1 Nosocomiicoccus sp. HMSC09A07 | reverse complement strand
TCATCTCTAATTCTATAAAAGAATTAGAAAAAAAGAAGTTGTACATATATTATAATATAAAATAATTTTGCTATCAATATTTACTGATTATTCCATTTCCATACCTCTACTACTCTCTAAATGTCTGTAATTTTGTAAATACTGTTTCTTACTTAATGGAATATTTTTCTCATGTTCTTGATAAGCGTGACCATTTCTTCTTACTAATTCATCATTCCAATCTTTCACATTTTCTTTTTTAGGTGGCACAGCAAAATATATCGACATTTCTCCGTGTTCACGGTGAACTAAATTATTTTCAATTTTATCTTGATTAAATTTTAATCCTGCTTCATCATTATCTACTGCATACACTACATTTGGTATCTTTCCTGTATTTTGACCAACTTCTAAAATTTGTTGGTAAATTATGCTTGGATTGTTAACACCTCGCATTGAAACATATTTTGAGTTTGGTGTTAGTCCATTGAGTGAAGTATAGCTAATCGCATCAACCTCGCTTTCAAAAAAGTAAATAT
>NZ_KV793632.1:122335-215842 GCF_001808485.1 Nosocomiicoccus sp. HMSC09A07 | reverse complement strand
CTTGTATCTTCCACCATCTTTTTTCTTATAACTCTCCTCTGAATTATGACCAACAATTTCTCCATTATTCACCCATGTATAAACGGCATTATTTCTCTCATCTTGTCGGATAAACCCTTTACTCATCAATGTATTTACAATGTCTGGATTTAACTTCCTATCATTAATTAAATATTCTCTTACTTTCGACAGATCTTCTTTCATACTGTCATAAGAGGGCGCATAAGCTTCTAATTGAATGCATCGATTATTATAAAAATATAGAATTTAGCTCAAATTAAAAGTATGTCTCCTGAATTCTTCAAGAGACATACCTTAAAATCAGTATAATACCAAATAGTACAACTTGGGTAACACATCATTTTAAAAGTGGATTTTTCTATTACCAACCAATATCTTCAAGTGGAATGAACGTTGGAATTAACGCACCACCATAAGTATCTAAGATTAGTTGTTTCGTATCATCTTCTTGGTAAAGTTCAGCAATTCTATTCAGTGTTTCGTTATCTTTATCTTCAGCGCGGACTGCGATAATGTTAACGTAAGGCGTCGCTGTGTCGTCTTCTAAGAAAATTGAATCGTTTTGAATATCGAATCCTGCGTCACGAGCGATTCCGTTGTTGATTGCTCCAGCTGCTACGTCATCTAATGTTCTCGGGATTTGTGCTGGTGCGACTTCTTTAAACTGGATGTTTTTCTTGTTTTCAACAACCGCATCTTCAATTGAATCTAAGCCGTTATAGTTATCTACTAATTTAATAACTCCCGCTTCTTCTAAAAGCATTAACGCACGACCTTGGTTTGAAACGTCGTTTGGTACCGCAACTGTGTCTCCTTCTTTTAACTCACTTAAATCTTTGATTTTGTTAGAGTAAATTCCCATTGGTGCTAAGTTAGTCGTTGCGATCGGTACTAAGTCTAAATCTCTTTCTTTAATAAACTCATCGAAGTAAGCGACTGTTTGGAATGCGTTCGCATCGATATCACCGTCAGCAAGTGCAGTGTTTGGTTGAACGTAGTCATTAAACGATACGATTTCAATATCAATACCTTCTTTTTTCGCTTTTTCAGCGACAAAATCCCAAACTGTCGTGTCTGTACCACTAACTCCAATTTTCACTTTTTCGTTATTACCACATGCGCTAAGGACAACGATAGATATAAGTGCTAAAAATAATACATGTAATTTATTCATTATAAAATTTCCCCTTTTAATTTTTACTTTCTTCTAACTATTCTTGATAATCCATTTCCAAGTGACTGTAATCCTTGAACTAAAACGACGAGGATAACTACTGTGACTAACATCGTCATACCATCAAATCTTTGATAACCGTAAGTAATGGCTAAGTCTCCAATTCCTCCACCACCAACAGTTCCAGCCATCGCTGATGCTCCGACTAAACCGATCGTAGCGATTGTGAAGTTTAAGATGAGTGAACCTAACGCTTCCGGGATAACGAATCTAAAGATTGTTTGTAGAGGCGTTGCGCCCATCGCATCTGCCGCTTCAAGCACACCGTCATCTACTTCTAGTAGCGATGATTCTACGAGCCTTGCAACATATGGTCCTGCATAGACGACCATCGGTACAATCGCAGCCGCCGTTCCAATTGAGCTTCCGACGATGAGTCTCGTAAACGGTATAATTGCAACGAGTAAGATGATGAATGGAATTGATCTTAAAATGTTAATAACGAAACTCAAAATAGTGAATGTTATTTTTTCTTCTAAAATTCCGCCATTTCTCGTGACGTATAGTAACACCCCAAGTGGAATCCCGAGTAAAATACTAAAGACAAACGATATCGTCACCATTTGAAGTGTTTCAACGAGTGCACTTAAAATTCGATCAGTACTCACTAGCATTTCTTGTCACCTCACTATATAAGACCTCTTGTTCTGTTAAAAATGCTTTAACCTTTTCAATTTCCTCGGCTTCACCGATAAATTCGACAATTAAATTACCAAATGGTGTACGTTGAAGCTCTGTAATGTTTCCAAACAACACGCTCGCTTCAACGTCATAGCGTTTTGACAATTGACTGAGTACCGGTTGCCCTGCACTATCTGCGATGAAATTGAGTCGATAAATATGACGCTTTATATCGTCGCTTAATAGTCTAAGTACAAAGTCCGGAACTTCACTATGCATGACTGTATTTACGAATTTAACACCCGTTCTCGTACTTGGATTTGAAAAAATATCAAACACGCTACCAGACTCTATCACTTCACCGTTTTCCATAATCGCAACTTTGTCACAAATTTCTCTTACGACACTCATTTCGTGCGTGATGAGTAAAATCGTAATGTTGTATTCTTCATTTACTCTTTTGAGTAAAGATAAAATTGATGCCGTCGTTTCAGGGTCTAAAGCACTTGTCGCTTCGTCACAGAGTAAAATTTTAGGTTGTGTTGCGAGTGCTCTTGCGATTCCGATACGTTGTTTTTGACCACCCGACAATTCATCCGGGTAGTTCTGTGCTTTATCCTTTAAACCGACGAAATCAAGGAGTTCGTTCACTCTTTTTTCAATTTCTTCTTTCGGTGTGCCAGATAAAATTAGCGGCATTGCCACGTTTTTAAATACTGTTTTTGAATTCAGCAAGTTAAAATGTTGGAATATCATGCCGATATCTTTTTTAATCTCACGAATTTCTTTACTATTCGCTTTCTTTAAATGCTTACCATCCACGATGACTTCGCCACTTGTCGGCGTCGTTAAGTGGTTGATCGTACGGAGTAACGTACTTTTCCCAGCACCACTAAAGCCGACAATGCCGTATATTTCACCTTCTTTAATATCCAGTGAAACATTTTTTAATGCTTCGGTTGTTACACCTTTACGATTAAATGTCTTTGAGACATTTTCAATTTGAATCACAAAATTCACCTTCCAACGCAAATTACAAAATAAAAAACCCTATTTTTATATAGATAAAAATAGGGTCGCACTATTCTTATCTACTAGCTAAACGCTACTGGAATTGGCACAACACATATAAAATGCTCGCTGCCGAGGCTTCAAAGGGCCAGTCCCTCCACCTCTCTGGATAAGATAAATTAAATTGTTGGATATAACTTTAATTCATTGAAAAATGAATGTCAACATGTTTTCTGAAAATTTTACAAATTATTCTGCGATTTCGAATTCTGCACCGATTTCAATTTTGACGTCTTTACCAACCATAACGCCTCCTGTTTCTAACGCTTGGTTCCAAGTAAGTCCATATTTTTCACGGTTGATCGTACCTCTTAAAATAACTCCTGTCACGTAAGAATCTGTAAATGGATTTTTGTGTACGCCGTTATGTTCAAATTCAAAAGTTTCCTCATGAACTTCATCTTTAATTTTTAAATCACCTGTAATCGTATTGTCCGTCACTGATTTTGAGACGAATTCTATTTCAGGGAATTTTTCTACATCGAAAAAGTCTGCTGATCTTAAATGATTATCACGATCTGCATTTTTAGTTTCGATTGAATCTACATACGCAATTCCTTTAACTTGTAATGTGCTTAAGTCTTCAAGATCACCTGAAATTTCTCCATCAAATTCTGTGAATCTACCTTTCACTGTAGATACCATCATATGTTTTACAGAAAACTCTACTGAGCTGTGTGATTTGTCTAATTTAAATGTTTTCATTTTTATTCCATCTTCCTTATAAATTTAATGATTTAATAACCATGTTTTTGCTTTCTCAACTGCATCAGTTGTAATTTCATGCCCATTCACATGAACTGTTGTTACTTTTGCTCCACGTGAAGCAAAAATTTGTTCTACATACTCGTTATCTTCTTGTGTCACCATTGGATCGTTATCTCCGACTGATAAGAATACTTTTAAGTCGGACATATCTTTACTGTTATCTGTTAGTTCTAACGGATATAGTGGTGCGAATAGTATCGAGCGTTTAATATTAACGTCCTCACGTAGTAGTAAGTGAATTGCGATATTTGCGCCATTTGAAAATCCAACCGGAATTAGATCCTGTATATCGAACTCTTCAGATTCCGATATCTTTTGTAGAAAATCAAGCAATTCTTGCCCTCTATAATTTAAATCTTCCAAGTCATACTGACCGAAACCAAGACGTTTAAAATATCGGTTCATGCCATTTTCTTGAACATTTCCTCTAACAGATAACACGCCATATGAATCATCTAACATGTTTGCGAGTGGCAGCAATCCTCTTTCGTCTGATCCTGTTCCGTGTAGAAGTAAGAATATCGGTTTGCCTTTTTGGCCTTTATTAAATATATAGTGCATAACGTTCACCTACTTCCTTGAAGTGTCAAACGGACGAACTCTCTTCTCGATATCTTCCCGCCTATGTTCTAAGGCTGGCGGCAATGCTAATGATTCACCGAGTGTTTCGTATGGTTCATCGGTCATAAATCCTGGTCCATCTGTTGAGATTTCAAAGAGAATATGACCAATTCTTGCGTATAACGCTTTAAAATAAAATCGATCGATGATTCCTGAGTTAGGCACACGGTGTTCTTTATAGCGCTGAACCCAGTTATTCAATGCTTCATCATCTTTTACGCGAAATGCCACATGGTGAATTTCTCCATAACCTTGTTTAGAGTCTTCACTCTCTTCATCGTGGAACACGTGCAATTCAGCTCCATTACCGCCTTCACCCATCGTTAAAATAGTATACGTGTCATTCTTAGATACAACTTCCATGTCGTACACATTTTGTAACATGTCAATAAACGCATCATAATAACTGACTTTAATTACCATTGGACCTAGACCGTATATCGCGTATTCTTTTGGCACAGGTCCATTTTCCCACGGAATTCCTGCTTGAACACCTCTGTTATCTTCGTCAGATATAAGTTGATAGTATTGCTCATCATCATCTTCAAAGCGTAAAACTTTATGCCCATTAAATTCAGTGATTTCTTCGTGTGTGACATTAAATGTTTCAAAACGTTTTTTGTAATATTCAATTGCCGCGTCACTTGGTACGCGAAATGACGTTCTATAGAGAGAGTTTGTACCTTTTTTACCTTTAACTTGATTTGGGAAATCAAAAAATGTCATATCCGTACCTGCATTCCCAACATCATCTGCAAAAAATGTATGATACGTATAAATGTCATCTTGATTGACTGTCTTTTTCACGAGTCGCATGCCTAAAATTTCAGTGAAAAACTTATAATTTTCTATCGCATCTTTTGTCATTGCCGTTACGTGGTGGAGTCCTAGAAGTTTGTTTTCCATAATTTTACCTCCTACATTATTTCGAATTCGAAATATATCATAAAAACAAACTCGGCATCATTTAGATACTCGAGTTGAAACTATTTTTAATAATTCTCTAAGCTGAGTTAACGACGCATCATCTAAATCTTGAAAGCATGATTCAATCATTTGAGCATGACTTGGAAACACCGAATCAATCAACTGATATCCCTTTTCAGTCAGACTCGCATGATACGTACGCTTATCCGATAAATCTTGTGTACGAACGACATAGTTGCGTTTTTCTAAACTATCGATCACATACGTCGTTGAACTACTCGCGATGAGTATTTTTTCTTTAATTTGTTGAATGGGTTGTGGCCCTTTGTTATATAACACTTCAAGTACCGCAAACTCATTCACAGTCAGGCCGTGACATTTTATATCTGCTTTAACTCGCTTAAAAAAATTATCTGTCGTACGTTTAAGTGCCACGAATGTTTTTAAAGCATCGCTTTGCCTCGTCATAAAATGTCACCCCTTAAAATTATTTCGAATTCGAACTAATTGTATAATGTTATATAAATCTTGTCAAAAATTTTATTTTTCCTTAAGTTTAAATCCTGCTTGTTCGAGTTCCTTAATCGTTAAATCAAGGCTTATTTTTTGTATTTCACCAGTCTTGTTATCTTCTGCTGGACGTACTAATTCATTTAGCTTTTCTGGGCTTATTTTTGAATACTCGACCTCGATCGTTTCTATGAAATGATCGTCTTTAAATTCTACATCGTAATTTAAACCTTCTTCACCTTCATACGCTTCAAAAGCATCGATGTCTTCAAATCTTTGCTTTGCCTCATCTTTATTAGAAACGTTAATGGCTTCGTAATCTGCTTTTGTTGTCGTAACTTGACGGATGAGTTCCTCACCTTTATGAATTAAATCAACCGTCACTAAAATACCCTGCTCTTCTTTCTCGTATGTGACAGTCTCTTCTTTAGTTTCACTTTCCTCTTCTTTAGGTTCGCTAGTCTCTTCTTTATTTTCAACTGGTTCTTGTTGTTTTGCGCTTTTTACTTCCTCACTGTTATCATCATTACTACAAGCAGCAAGTGTGACTAAAACTGCTAAAGATAAAAATATAGAAAATAACTTTTTCATTTCAAAACCACCTTAAATTGTTTTGTGTCATAAGTGTAAAGTTATTTTTATCCTTAAGCAAACGATATTAGTATGGTCCGTATCCTGTAACGAGCGCATATAGAAGCGCAAGCGTTCCAATGACAATCCATGAAAGTAAAATTGGCCAAACAAATTTCAGCCAGTCCGTCCACTTCACTCCACCAACCGCAAGTACTGCCATAAGTACACCAGACGTTGGTGCCACGATATTTGTAATACCGTCACCGAGTATAAATGCTAATACACCTGTTTGTCTTGTAATCCCAATGACATCCGTAATCGGAACCATTAATGGCATAACGATTGCCGCTTGTCCTGTACCGGACGTTACGAGGAAGTTAAACAGTAAGTTAAAAACAAATAACATCAGTCCACCTAGATATGTCGGCATTGCTTGTAACGGTACGAGCGTTGCATTTACAATCGTATCAAGAATTTGACTGTTTTCTAATATAATAACGACCGCACGCGCGAGACCAACGACTAAAGCACCGTATGTAATACCACGCGCACCTTCAATAAATATTTTAACGAATTTGTTAGGCGAAATACGTGACACAAATCCAACTGTAAAGCCCATCATTAAAAATACACCAACTAACTCATTAATTCCCCAACTTCTCGTAAATGCTCCCCAGATGAAAAACCCGAGATATCCGACGAAAATGAGTAAGTTAATTCCGTGTAATACAGTAAATTTCGGAGGTTCAATATTTGTGATTCCTTCATCGTCATTAAATGGTCGATTACCTAATATAGATTTTGACGGGTCATTTTTTACTTTTTTCGCGTAACGATTTGTAAATATAATGACCGATAAAATCATACCGATAAATATAAATACACGTAATGTCATACCAGAAAATAGTGGAAGTTCTGCTATCGTTTGTGCGAACACTAATACAACTGGGTCAAAAATACCTGCAACCATCCCGGCATAATAGCCGAGGTAAATCATCGATACTCCAATGATCGCGTCGAGTTTCAAGTTTCTAGCTAACGCAATACCAATCGGTACAAATGCGATTACCGCGTTCGCTACGAGTCCCATAGATGCTAAAATACCAAACGTTAAGGCAACGAGAGTAATTAAAACCATATAACGGCCCTTTGTCTTTTGAATTAGGACGTTTATTCCGGCATCAATCGCACCAGTATATTCAATAATCTTAACGATTCCACCGACTATCAAAATTAAAAATATAATATTCGCTGTGTCGATCATCCCTTTTTGTATCGAAACAAATAAATCCAATACATTCGCAGGGTTAGATTCTACATACGTATAACTTCCTGGAATGACACGCGTTACTCCGTCAACCTCTTCACGTACAAATGTCCCAGCTGGTATTAAGTAAGATAAAACAGCCGCGAGTAGTACGATACTAAATATAATGACGAATGCATCTGGCATTTCCAGACGTTTATACCACTTTTCTTTTTTCTCCTTCACAATACAACCTCCTTAAAGTAAAGATACTTTAAATATAAGTAAGCGATTACAAAAAGTAAAGTGATTTTTTATGTTTCTTTTTTAGTAAATGTGTGTAAAGTATTAACGACTACAGAGAAGAAGGTGACTTATGCTTTACAATCAGCTATCGATGCCTACTACGCTTAGTGGTTGGATATTTATCGTATTACTTTTGGTATTTATTGTTTTTATTTCCATTTGGTTTGACAATCGTTTTAAAAAATCTCATCGTGATACAAAAGCGTATCTACTCATAGAAGAGAGTTTAACAACTCTAGACGATAACGAAGAGATTTATAAAAATATCGATAACGTCCACAATACGTCATCTATCGTCAAAATTACATACAAAGATAATCAACCAATATCGATCGAGAAAACTAAAATCTTTACGACTAAAGAAGGACATATTAAAACTTCAGAACTTAGTAACAGAAAAAAACGCCTTCGAAAAGAGCTGCTCGATGGCGTAAAGAGTTTTGATACAGTTGAAGGTTTTAATTCAAATTATTATAGAGACGGGGAATATTTAGTCGGTAAATCGTATATGAAGCAAGCACTTAATAGCGATACAGAAAGCGAAACATTAATCGGTTTAACTTTCCCATTTAACAAAAGAGATATACGAAAAAAATTAACGAGAAGCGGGTATGAGAAACATGTAAAATGACTCATTACCCGTTTTTTATTCGTTTATGACTTCAACGTCTCCTAAATTATCCATACTAAATCGACTCGCACGTGTATTAAACCAGTCTTCTAAAAACTCACGTTTAAATACTTCCTTTAGCTCCGCTTCTTTACTTTCATCACCAGAAAATGATTCGTACAGCACTTTATCTGAAGCATTATAACGCACGGTATACACACTAGCCCCATCAAACAATTCGACGACAAATCCACCGTCTACATCTGAAAAATTATATTTCACGCGCATTTCATCGATTTCTTTAACATTTTCATACTTTGTTTCAATCGCGTCTTTTTCTTTATCGAACACAGTCGATGAAGATGCGTACTTCGTTTTCGAAATCGAATATATTTCTGCGTACACATTTGCATACTTTTGGTGGTTTGCGATCTTAAAACCTGCAACCACGATAAATGCTACAAATAATATCGCAAGCCCTATAAATACAGGTCGTTTCATGTTATTATCTCCGTTTCACATATGATTACTTTAATTGTGCAATTTAAACGATTATTTGTCCACTCGATTTCTTTTAGAAAGTGCTATAAATCTAGCTTTTTTAGATTAATATCGATGAAAAACGTCTATATATGTAATGACGATTAAAAATATAACAATATCGTCATAGTTTGCGCTTATTTTCACATAGATAGCCTTTATAATAAGAGTGAGACTATTATTTGATTTAATAGTATAGAAAGGGATGGTTTGATGAGTCGTGAAAACGATCAAACACAAAATAAAAAACGTTCTATGAACATCGTCTGGACGGTTGTAGCATTCGTCGTATTATTTGCTATATTACTTATTCCAACACCAGACGGTTTACCAGTCGTTGGACATATGGCGCTTGCGATTTTAGCATTTGCAGTCATTATGTGGGTGACTGAAGCAGTATCTTATCCGACATCTTCAGTGATGATCCTCGCACTAATTATATTACTCATCGGGTTTAGCCCAGCAGGTGAATTAGGAGATTATTTAACAAAAGGAGCAGCGTCAGGTAGTGACTTAGTAGGTACGAAAAACTCTCTATCACTGGCGTTTAGTGGGTATTCTTCATCTGCACTTGTCCTTGTAGCAGCAGCACTATTTTTAGCTGCAGCAATGCAAGCGACAAATTTACACAAACGTTTAGCCCTCGTCGTCTTATCGCTCGTTGGTAATAAGACGTCACGTATCGTCATCGGTAGTATTATCGTTGCGATTATTTTAGCGTTCTTCGTTCCATCTGCAACAGCGCGTGCTGGAGCAGTCATTCCGATTTTAATCGGTATGATTACAGCGTTTAATATTTCAAAAGATAGTAAACTCGCAGGTTTACTCGTCATCACTGCAGTACAAGCCGTATCTATTTGGAACATCGGTATTAAAACTGCAGCAGCGCAAAACTTAGTTGCAGTAAACTTTATTAGCGACACGATGGGCGTCGACATTTCATGGGGTGAATGGTTCTTATACGCAGCTCCGTGGTCGATCTTAATGTCTATAGTCCTTTACTTTGTCATGATGAAAGTCATGAAACCTGAGTACGATGAAGTACCTGGTGGTTCTGAAATGATTAAACAACAGCTCGATGACATGGGTAAAATCTCTGGACGTGAGTGGCGTTTAATCATCATCTCAGTATTACTACTTCTCGGATGGGCAACTGAAAAAGTACTCCACCCAATCGATTCTTCATCGTTAACTTTAGTAGCGATTGCGATTATGTTAATGCCTAAAATCGGCGTCATTAAATGGGAAGACGCTGTCAAATATATCCCATGGGGCACAGTAATCGTGTTCGGTGCTGGTATCTCACTCGGTAGTTTACTACTAAACACAGGTGGCGCGCAGTGGTTAAGTGATAAAACATTCGGATCACTTGGATTAGACTCAATGCCGATCCTTGCAACGATCATTATCGTATCAATCTTTAACGTACTCATCCACTTAGGATTTGCGAGTGCGACAAGTTTAGCAGCGGCGTTAATTCCGGTATTTATATCACTTACAGCGACATTAGACTTAGGTGACCAAGCAATAGGTTTCGTATTAATTCAACAATTTGTAATCAGTTTTGGATTCCTATTACCAATCAGTTCACCACAAGGAATGCTCGCATACGGTTCAGAAACATTTACAGTAAAACAATACTTTAAAACAGGTGTCCCACTAACAATTATCGGATTACTACTAATCTTCCTATTCAGTGCAACATACTGGAAATGGATTGGATTAATCTAAAATACTAAAAGCGTGTTGAACAAAACGTTCAGCACGCTTTATTAATTTAAAATTCATTTATTTTATAAACTTTTTAATCATTTAAAAATATCACTAGTATTTTTATATTATATCATATATCATACTATGATGTAAGCGTTTTATATTATAAAGGAGGATCTTAATGTCTAAAATGGATAAGAAATTACAAAGAAAAGTGTTAACCGCAAGTTTAGTCGGTTCATCGATAGAATGGTTCGACTTTTTCTTATATGCTTCCGTTGCAAGTGTTGTCTTTAACACACAATATTTCGTTACGGATAACCCTACACTTTCAACGATGATAGCTTATTTTGGTCTTGCATTATCATTTTTTATACGTCCTTTTGGAGGCGTTATCTTTTCACATATTGGTGATAGAATCGGTCGTAAACGTACACTAGTTATTACATTAACATTAATGGGTGTTGCGACTGTAGGTATTGGTTTAACACCAACGTATGCTCAAATCGGGATACTTGCACCGATTTTACTTCTGTTTTTTAGACTCAATTCAAGGTCTAGGAATCAGTGGAGAATGGGGTGGCGCTTTACTTCTTGCAACAGAATATGCACCAGAATCTAAACGTGGATTTTTCGGAGCAGTACCACAAATGGGTGTTACAATCGGGATGGTACTCGGTTCTGCATCGTTTTACTTAATGACATCTATTATGAGTGAAGAGTTATTTTTAAGTATCGGATGGAGAATACCATTTATTTTAAGTGCGCTTTTAGTCGTATTTGGATTGTGGATTCGTAAAGATTTAGACGAAACACCAGACTTTAGAGCGTCTATGGAATCAGGTAAAATTCCAAAAGTCCCTATTATTGATACATGGAAACACCATAAACGAGAAGTGCTAATTACGAGTGGTGCGAAATTTGTTGAAACTGCACCGTTCTATATTTTTGGTACATTTATTGTTGGGTATGCAACGAAGTCTCTAGGGTATGAGTTTAGTACAGTAATGCTCGTCGTTATGATTAGTGCTACAATCACATCTATACTCATTCCTTATATGGGATCTCTTAGTGATCGTATTGGAAGACAAAAGCTATTTTTAATTGGTTCAGTAGCTATGTTCTTATTTATGATTCCGTATTTCTTAATGCTACAAACAAATAACATTATTATGCTGTTCATAGCAACAATTATCGGGTTAAGTATTATTTGGTCACCAATTACAGCCGTTCTAGGTACAATGTTCTCTGAAGTATTTAGTGCAGAAGTTCGTTACACAGGTGTTACGCTCGGTTATCAAATCGGTGCGGCACTTGCAGGTGGTACAGCTCCGATGGTCGCTGAATACTTAATGGGTAAATTCGACCAATCTTGGCTACCAGTTGCACTGTATATTATGGTTATCTCTTTAATTTCAATTTTCAGTGTGTTACAAATTAAACATAAGCCACAAGTTGAAGAAAGCAAGATTACTACAGAAGAAGTTTAATTTACGGAGGGTTTTAAGTGAAGACTTTTAACGATCAAGAAATCGAACAGGTCTATAAAATGGACGAAGCAATTAAAGATACTTACAACACATTAAACACTTTAAATGAAGGTCTTATTAAAATGGAACAACGTACTGTTATTCCTGTAGATGGCGATAAAGTCATGCTTTACATGCCATGTGTTGATAACAAAGAAAAATTTTCAGCAGTGAAAATTATCTCAATTTACCCAGACAATGCTAAAGACGGCTACCCTGCAACTCAAGCAGTTACTGTACTGACAGAACTCGAGCACGGTGAAAACGTCGCAACGCTTGATGCGAGCTATTTAACGAGATTACGTACCGGTGCGATGACAGGTATCGCTACAGACTTACTCGCTAAAAAAGATGCAAAAGAATTAGGTATCATCGGAACAGGCGGTATGGCGTTTGAGCAAGCACTCGGTGTACTTGAAGTGCGCGATATTAAAACGATACGCCTATTTAACCGTACGTTAAGTAAATGTGATGATTTTAAAACACGTCTTGAAGCACATGGTGTAAAAGCAGATATCGAAATATGTGAGAACGTAAACGACGTAACACGCGCTTCAGATATCATCAATACCGCAACAAACTCTACTGAAGCAGTATTTGAAGACGAACATGTAAAAGACGGCGCACACATTAATGGTCTCGGATCATATATGCCAGAGATGCGTGAAATTCATACCGACTCAATTAAACGTGCACGCCACGTCATATTCGACGACGTCGACGGTGTAATCGAAGAAGCAGGTGAATTCATTCACGCTGTTAAAACTGGTGACTTTAAGTGGGAAAAAGCAATCGGTTTAAACGATGCATTAGATCAAGAATTTGAAAGAGATGAAAAAGACATTACAATTTTCAAATCAGTCGGTGCATCATACTACGATATGTCAGCAGCAATTGGCGCATATAAAAAATTAGTTTAATTTTTACTTTTAAAGAGAAGCTTTATTTAAGCTTCTCGTTTTTATTTCTACGAAATATTTAAAATTGTGTTACACTAGCTTATGTTCATTTTATAATTTAATCAAAGGGGATTTTATATGACTGACAATAATTCAAGCAAGCAGTCAATTCCAGATAAAGGATTCTTTGGTCAACCGAGAGGGTTATCTACATTATTCTTTACTGAATTTTGGGAACGTTTTAGTTACTATGGTATGAAAGCGATTCTAGCCTACTACTTATACTACTCAGTAACAAAAGGCGGATTCGGACTTGAACAGTCTACTGCGTTACAAATCGTATCGATTTACGGTGCGTTAATTTACATGAGTGGTATTATCGGAGGATGGCTCGCAGATAGAGTATTTGGTATTCGCCATTCGATTTTTTATGGTGGAATACTCATCATGCTTGGTCACATCTTACTCGCACTGCCAAATAACTTTACTGTTTTAATGATTGCATTACTTCTACTCATTATTGGTACCGGATTATTAAAACCAAATATATCTACAAATGTTGGTATGTTATATGAAAAAGACGACCCGAGGGTCGACAGTGGATTTACATTATTTTATATGTCCATTAACTTAGGAAGTTTAATTTCACCGTTACTCGTTGGAACATTACAAGTTAAATACGGCTTCCATGCAGGATTTGCTCTTGCAGCTGTCGGAATGTTCTTTGGGTTATTAACTTATGTAATCACAAACAAGAAAAACCTTGGCGATCTCGGCTTAAAACCGTCTGACCCTTTAAAAGCTGAAGAAAAGAAAAAATTCGGTATTATCGCAGCAGTCACAATCATTGCGATAGTGCTATTTATAACAATTACTTTAATGACGAATACATTAACAATTGGTGCATTCGCTAACTTCATTACATTTTTAGGTGTCATTTTACCGACTGTTTTAATTACGAAAATGATCCTATCGAAAAAAGTATCCAAGAAGGAGCGCTCGCATTTATTTGCTTACATTCCGCTCTTTTTAGCATCTGTTGTATTCTGGATGATTCAAGAACAAGGAGCAACAGTACTTGCAGCATTTGCAGATACTAAAACAGAATTAAGCGTAGCAAATATTACAAATGGTTTAATTGATTTCAATATACCAGCTGCTTGGTTCCAGTCATTAAACCCGTTATTCATCGTATTTTTTGCACCGATTATTTCTAGACTATGGGTGAAACTTGGAGATCGTAACCCGTCAACTGTCACAAAGTTTACAGTCGGCGTATTACTTGCCGGAGCAGCGTACTTAATTATGATTGTTCCTTTAAGTACAGAAGGGTTAATACATCCATTATGGCTCGTGTTAAGCTTCTTCCTTGTTACAATTGGTGAGTTATTCGTATCACCAATCGGACTTTCAACTACTACACGACTTGCACCTGTAGCGTTCCAATCACAAATGATGTCTGTTTGGTTCTTATCCAATGCAATGGCACAAGGCCTGAACGCACAAATGGTTAAATTATATGACCTCATTGATACGAAAGCGTACTTCATGTACTTAGGTTCATTTGCAATTATCGTTGCTGTTATATTAATTATTTTAGGACCTAAAATTCGTAAAGTAATGGGTAACTTATAAACATAAAACTGTAATTTAGTGATTCACTCACTAGATTACAGTTTTTTATTTTACTTTTATACAAAATAACGCTTTCATTATTAAAATGAAGTGATATAATAATCATAATTATTTAAATAATGAAGGAGGGAGTTCTTGTGTCGATTTCATTATTTGTGTTATCCGTACATAACAAAAAGCTACTCAACGCAGTAAAACCACTCGTTAAAGATGAGTATAGATTGATCGACTTCGTATATAGTAACAAACGTGTGTTATCAAACTATAGCGAATTAGATATTCAAATCCGAAGAATTTGTAGCGTGTTATATGAAGAGAATGCCACGCTTTCTGTCGATGATTTAATGCACATCGATTTACTGAAAGGCTTCGGAATGACACCATCTGTCCATCGCTCATTAAAAAATGCTGGTTTTGAAACTATTCATCAATTAAAACAGCTCTCTAAAGAACAATATGACTACCACTTAAAACGTGGTGCCGGGTCCATATATAAGAAAGCTCAAGCCGCTATAAAAGAATTTGAAAGCGTTTTTTCTGAAAAATATATTGATGTGATTTCATACGTATTACTCGTCGAACACGATATTGATCAGCCTATTGATGTCGCAAGATTAATTCAATCATCGAATAATTTTTATTCAAACGGTAAAGAAAAAGTATATGAAACTCTAGCAGCTTTAATTGATGATGAAATTCTTGTAAAAGTGAAAGATAAATACTACGTCAAACGTTGGTCTTTAAAAGACGTTCTCGCATTTGATTTTCCAAACAAAGACACATATTTAATGCGCCTAGACGGTGTCAGTGTGCGCGAAATCGGAAAAAGTACGGGCGTGTCAAGAACGACTGTACTGACTTATGTGTCTCGTATTAATACGAATTTCATTCCACATTACTTAAAAGAGAATGATTACAGTAAATACATCACAACGTACAATATGCCTCGTGATACGTTTCAGTACGTGTTTCAATTAGATGATGACGTCATATCATACTTATATAATAAATTTGAAACGAATGATTCCTCAACTGACGTCGCAGCAATCGTTAAAGACCACATATTAACTGAAGATGAATTGTCTCGCCTACTCTATTTTGAAAAGATGTTTATAAACAGTAAAGGCAACGTCGTGACACAATCGAGCACGAACCTCTTTGAAGATTTAGTATATCGATATAAAGACCGCTCATTTGCACTCGAATCATTTTACGAATTATATATGAACGAGTTAACAACAAACCGAGTGCTAAATATTAAACCAACAGATATCCGTCGATTCGAATCGATTATCGACAACTCAGATTCTGTCGTAAAGAGCATCAAACATCAATTTAGATACTATGACACAAACATCACTCAAGACACGATCAACATCATTAACAATATATTATCGACGTTAAAAGGGAGCTACGGCTTACAATTCGTTTACGATAATCATAGAAAATCACTATCGAAGATTGGTCTTATAAATGGATATGAACTCGGTAGTCTCATGAATAAAGTCGGTCTATCAAAATTTAATGATGTCATTTCCATCATTAGAATTAGTACGATTCAAGTCGGGTGCAGCCACCAAAACTTTATAGAAGATAAAGTATGTCAGTACACCGGTCGGTCGTTAAACGAGCTCCTCGATCATTTACAAAATGATTACGGGTTACATAGAGATACGATGTTTACGTATATTTCTAATCAACACGTCGACTATATATTTGACGGAATCATTCGTTGCCATAATACGATTCCTAAATGTGAGTCGTTTTATAAAGAAGCAAAAAAACGTCTCACTGAACCGATTTATTTAGTCTCTGACGTCATGGCTGACTTGTCTGAAATCGCAAATAAAGAACTCATCCCGAGTAAACAACTATTCCATAATCTTGGCTATACGACAAAAGGTAGCGCTATTATTTATAAAGACACGTTTAACAATGCACATGAAGCCATTAAAGCGTGGATTGTCTCTAAAGAAGTATTTGAAACTGATACGCGTGAAATTTTTAAAGCACAACAGTGGTACTCTGAGACATACAAACTCGAAAGAGATTTAATCATCTTTAGACTTAGCCCAAATGAACTCATCCACTATACTTACTTAATAAATCTTGGAATTTCAAAACCGATGGTGGACAGTTTCATCTATGAAGTGAAACAATTTACGAAGAAATTTAAATACTTTACACTACCATTCTTAAAAAAACATGGATTTAAACACGAATTGTTCGATTACTTAAATGATTATACGTTAGAGAGAATTTTAGCAACGAGACAAAACATATACCCTCAAAGCTTCAGTTCGCCAATCATTTACACTAACGATCTTAACGTACAGTCAAAAAGTGACGTACTAAAAGACATTTACAAAAAGAATCCAATGTCATTAAATAAAATGGTTAAATACTTAGAGAAAACATATAGCTTAACCATCTCGAAAGTCGAATTAAAATATAGACTCTCATCGACAGGAGTGTTAGTAAAGAAATAAAGATAACAAAAAAGACTGTAGACCTCTTAAGAGTTATCTACAGTCTCATTATTTCCTAAGAAATATTTTTAATGCATGGGGCATTTGTTTTCTCGATATAAGAAATTTGGTGACCTCATTGTGTTATCAAATCCGTAATGATAGTTATGAGTCAGAGACGGTGATAACGGTGGTGCGAGCCAGCTCCACTTTCCTGTTACTGTACGTCCCGCTTCTTGTTCTAATCGTTCAAATGTTTTAAATTGTTTAGATGCTGTAATATGATCGACCATCGTTACTTTACTATCTCTAAACGAATGGTACACTGCGTAGCTAATTTCTACGAGCGCTCGGTCTCTCCAATATGTCGTCGTCTTCGACATGTCTAATTCTAGTGCTTTAGCGATACTTTCTAATTTGTTATATCGATAATCATCGGTAAAATTTCTAACCGCGATTTCTGTTTCCATATACCAGCCATTAAACGGTGTTGTATGGTAATAAATTCCACCTATTTCTAAATCCATACAACTAATAATCGGTACCGCGTACCATTTAAGACCTAAATCTTTTAACTTTGGATAATGATGATGTTCGATGTCTACTTCTTTAATAAGGCCTTCACGGTATTCATGATAATGAATCTCTCCATCACCTACTTTATATAAAAGAGGCAACACATTAAAGTCACCTGGTTCACTCTTCCAACCGACCTTTTCTGCTTGTTTAGTCGCTGCTCTCGACCTCGGATCTCCGACATTATCATATCCTGCGTAACGTATAAGTTGTTCGTTATATAGCTTAATATCATTACTATACACTGAAATCATCGGCACAATTTTACCACCATTTGTCGCATCATTAATATGCGTCTCAATAGATCGAACGAAATCTTCCTCATTATCGATATGTCTTTCATCTCTAACGACGAGACTTTCCCAGTATAATCTACCAATACAACGGTTCGAATTACGCCAAGCAACACGTGCTCCGTATTCTAACTCTTTAGACGTATGTGTGTAATGGTTCGTCTCATCAATCTCTTTTTTAATCTCGCTTAACCTATTCGCTGGATCACCTAATTTTAACTCGTCGTACATCATTTTAATAAACTCTGTTGCTTGTTTAAATAGCCCCATACAATCGTCCCTAACATTATCTATTCAATTATTATGTTACACGAGAATAGACTTTTATAATACATAAAACTGAAATTCATGATAAAATTGTTGCTGATTATATAAAGGTTGGGATTATTATGGCGAAACTTTATTTCCGTTACGGGACAATGCAAAGTAATAAAAGTAATCAAATTATCACGACTCATCATCAATATACGACTCAAGGTAAGAGATGCTTGGCGTATACGACACCGATTGATTCAAGAAGTGGGTATAAAAAAATAAAATCTAGAGTCGGCTTAGAACTGGAAGCAGAGTATATAACGGATGATATCTTTGAAAAAGTTAAAAAAGAGAATGAGAAAGAAAAAGTGTTTGCTGTTTTGATCGATGAAGCTCAATTTTTATCGAAAAAAGATATTCATAATTTAAGCGATATTCCAGACTTACTCGATATTCCTGTTATTGCTTTTGGTTTAAAAACAGATTTTAGAAATGAATTGTTCAAAGGCAGTCGTACACTACTTGAACTCGCTGATGCTATCGACGAATTAAAAACAGTTTGTCAGTTCTGCAATAAAAAAGCGACATTAAATATGAGATTACATAATAATATTCCGACAAATGTCGGTGAATCGATTCAAATCGGTGACGAAGAATACGTCCCTGTATGTCGTAAGTGTTATAAAGAGCGATTGGATTTAGTATAGAAACGGTAAAAGAGAGATTTTGAACTAAACACCTAAAGTTGAATACTAGAATCCAACTTTAGGTGTGTTTCGGCATTCAGAAAAAATCTATAATAGATTGGTATTAAGGATGAAAATGGATTTAACTCTTGTAATTTTAGTACCATTTTCATCCCTCCTTCTATAGTTGAATTTTGTTATTATATATTGTTTTGCTCTTCCTAATCACACTATTATTTAATAATAAGGAAGCAACAATAATAACTATGATTGAAGAAAATAAGTTAGCTGAAAAATATATTTTCATTTCATAAAGAGCTCCAAATATTAAAGTTCCAATAGGCAACAAAACATTTCCTAAAGTATTTAACAGAGAAAAAACTCTTCCTTTGAATTGGTTATCGATACTCTTTTGCATATAACTCATCATTGGTATTGATACAAATTGAAATGTAAAAGCCATAGTCAATCCTATCAGCGATAGATATACCAAGCTATAAATATTGTTCATATTAACGTATACAGGTAATGTAAAGGTAGTCATTACTATAGCTAGTACTAAAAATGCTATTTTCATTGCTTTTAAGGGATTGTTTAGTTTCAACCTCGAAAGAACTAATGTAGCTAATAAGGATCCTAAGCCCATTATGGAACTAGCTATTCCGACATAATATGGATCGAATGATAATTCTTTAATCATTATTGTATCTGGTAAAACACTGAAACTTGCTGCACCAACACTATTAATAATCATTGCTAAAAGAATAATCCTCCATAAAACATCATTTTTTTCAATATATTTAAAGGCTTCTTTATTCTTTCTCACCACATATTTTATAATGTTTTCTTTGTCTTCATGTTCTTTTATCGGATTAGTCTCATATTCATCAAACACTAAAAAGAAATTTAAAAGTAAAGAAATAAATTGTAAAATTAAAAATATTAATATCATAGTTTCTAAGGTAACAAAGCCATAGATAACTCCTGCTATTAATGGTCCTAATAAAAACACTGTTGTTCTTATCGTTCCAACCTGCCCTAAAATATTTTGAATTTTATCTTCGTTAAATAATTGAGTGAGTGAAGCATCAAAAGCATTAGAAACAACCGGCACGATGAACGATCTAATCGCTGTAATAAAAAATAGAAAATAAATATTAAAACCATAAATATAAATATATGTTAGAAGCAAAATAAGACTTAAACAAGAAAGCCCTTCCAAAAATATTATTATAGATTTCCTGTTATACTTATCTATAAAAGTACCCATTATCGGGAGTGAGATGATTGTTCCAACACTCATTATTACAGTATTAATTGAAAATAATAAGGGAGACTTTGTAACGTCTAATATATAATAACTTATCGCAAAATTATATATGAGACCACCTGTCGTTAGAACTAAGACACTTGCAAAATAAATGAATATATTTCTCATAATATAACACCTCTTACAAATACTAGCTGGTTCCATTACTTATTAATATAAGTTTATGTATGTATAGTAATACTCTTGTTTATATTTCACCTATGATTGGATCTATACCTCATTCATATATGCGTATTAACTTAATCATACAACAATTTGGCAAAATTTTATATATGCAAATTTGCATAAAAGAAGTGGAGATATTGTTAAATGAATTTATAAAAAAAACGACGTACAGAACTTGGCATATCGAGGAAAAATCTCCTAATCAAGTATTGGAAGAAATAAAAAAATTACCTGATTCTTCCTTATTCCTTTAACTTATTATAGAAGATCATCTCATAATAATAAATAACCCTGAAGTTAGGCTTTGATCCAACTTCAGGGTGCTTTTTATATAAAATTTAAATCCATACTATAATCATAAATTTGTTTTGTCATATAGTTCGATTATACGCGAACTTCTATTACTTTATCCATTCCAAAGTTGTGCAAGTCCCTCTAACGATAGTATCCCTGCTACTGCAGTAACGATAACTGCTATTACTCCAAACATTAACCATGCTGTTGGATGGCGGTAATCTCCAACGATACTTTTCTTTCTCGATGCGAGTAGGATCGCAGCGAGTGTGACTGGTAGAATGAGTCCGTTGAATGCACCTGCAAGTATGAGTAGTGTTACAGGTCTACCGATGAATACGAAAACAATCGTCGATGCTAAAATGAAAGCTATGATGATGAGGTTGTTGTGCTTATCAAACACTTTTCCAAATCCGCGTAAGAAACTCGCACTCGTATATGCCGCACCGATGACTGAAGATAGTGCTGCAGCGAGTAATACGACACCGAATACTTTTACTCCGATGTCTCCAAGCGCAAATTGGAATACTGACGCTGGTGGGTTATCTGGATCTAGCACTGCACCTTGAGCAAGTACACCAAGTACTGCTAAGAATAGTAACGTACGCATGACACCTGTTGTAATAATCCCGTAGTTTGCTGCTTTAGATACGAAATGTAAATTCTCTTTACCTGTCACACCCGCTTCAATTAAACGGTGTGCTCCGGCAAACGTGATATATCCTCCAACTGTCCCACCTACAATAGTAACAATTGGAAGTAACATTGATACTGGATCTTCAGGCACAATCGTTCTAAATGCTGCTTCACCGATATCTGGTTTTGATTCAATCGCAACGTATAACACGATTAAAATCATTAGTATACCGAGCCCTTGCGTGACGATGTCCATTACGGCTCTTCCATTTTTAATGAGGAAAATGATAATCGCAAATATTCCTGTAATTGCTGCACCAATTCGCACATCCCAACCAAATATCGCATTGAAACCGAGCCCTGCGCCTGCAACGTTACCGATGTTAAACGCAAATCCTCCGATCACGATTAAAATTGCGATAAATGATCCTAAACCAGGAAATACCTCATTCGCAACATCTTGTCCACGTTTCCCGCTAACTGATAACACACGCCATACATTTGATTGTGCGCCGATATCAATGATAATTGATATTAAAATCGCAAATCCAAAACTCGCTAAAAACTGTTCAGTAAATACTGTCGTCTGTGTTAAAAATGCTGGACCAATTGATGACGTAGCCATCAAGAATACTGCGCCAAATAGTAGCCTACGTTGTGACGCTGTTAATTTTTGTTTTTCACCTTGCATAAGTTCACTCCTTCATCTTGATTACATCGTTTGTATTTCAATTCCTTTTGCTTCAAGTGCAGATTTAATTTCTCTTACAAATTGTAGTGCTTTTTCACCATCACCGTGTACACAAATACTATCTGCTTTAATGTCTATGTCTGTGCCGTCTATTGCTTCTACTTTACCTTCAGTAAGCATTCTAATCCCGCGTTCAACTGCTAGTTTACTATCTGTAATCATCGCACCCTCTTTACGTCTAGAGACAAGTGTACCGTCGTTTTCATACGCACGATCTAAAAACACTTCATGTACCACTTGTAAACCTATTTCTTCTCCAGCTTTTACGAGGTTGTTTTCCGATAGCCCCATTAACTTTAAATTTGGATTAAAGTCTTTGACGGCTTGTGCGATTACGCGGGCGAGGTTTTTATCTGTAAACGTTGCGTTATATAATGCACCGTGTGGTTTGACGTGATTCATTTCAACTCCGACTGTTCTCGCAATACCGTCTAGCGCAGAAAGTTGATACAATACCATACTATAAATTTCTTCATCTGTACAGTCCATATACCTACGTCCGAATCCTTCTTTGTCTGGGAATCCTGGATGAGCTCCGAGCCCCGCGCCTGATTCTTTAATGAGTTTAACTGTTTCTAACATTACTTTAGGGTCGCTCGCGTGAAAACCACATGCGACGTTTGCTGACGAAATAAGCGGAATAATTTTGTCATCATTTCCGATTGTATAGTTCCCGAAACTTTCGCCTAAGTCTGCATTTAAATCAATTGTTAGTGTCATCGTTATCACTCCGTATCGATAATATTTTCTTCGTAAATAAATTTGATATCATAATCATTCGCAATTACTTTGTGATGTGACAGTAAGAAAAATTGAAAGTCTAAGTTCGTTTTAATCGGCTCAATGACTGTTTCTCCGATGACAAGTTTGAGTTTTGTAAGTGCAGAGTCACGGTCATCATCTTTTACGATGAGTTTTGCGACCATCGAGTCGTAATACGGAGGTATCGTATACCCCGTGTATAAATGTGAGTCAATTCGCACATTACGCCCAAGCCCGAAGTGCAGCTCTTCGATTTTACCAGGAGACGGTCTAAATTGGTGCATCGGATCTTCAGCGTTAATACGTGCTTCAATTGCGTGACCATTTAAACTCACGTCGTCTTGAGTAAAACCTATTTCACCGTCATAAGCGACCATGATTTGTGCTTTAATAATGTCTTTACCTGTGACTTCTTCTGTAATTGTATGTTCGACTTGCACACGTGTATTCATTTCAATAAAGTAAAATTTCTTTTCTTCTTCAACATATAAGTACTCGACCGTTCCAGCACCGCGATATTTTAACTGTTTCATCGCGTCACGTGTCGTTTCTGTAATGTATTTACGTTCTTCGTCAGATAAAATAGCAGCGGGTGCTTCTTCTAACAGCTTTTGGTTGTTACGCTGAATTGAACAGTCCCTCTCATATAAGTGAACCGCATCACCTTTACCATCACCAATGACTTGAACTTCGATATGTCGTGCTTTCTCGATAAACTTTTCTACGTATAGTCTGTCATCATTAAACGCATTTTTCGCTTCGTTTTTAGCGTCATAATATAGTTTGTCTACGTCTTTGTCACTATACGCAAAACGCATCCCTTTACCGCCGCCACCTGACACAGCTTTTATGACAAGT
This sequence comes from Nosocomiicoccus sp. HMSC09A07, assembly GCF_001808485.1. Lineage (NCBI taxonomy): Bacteria > Bacillati > Bacillota > Bacilli > Caryophanales > Staphylococcaceae > Nosocomiicoccus > Nosocomiicoccus sp. HMSC09A07. The sequence continues at coordinate 191,944 of NZ_KV793632.1, read as the reverse complement.
GGATAGTTATGGACTTTCGCAATCTCTTTTACGTCGTCAGCAGAGTCGATGATTCCGTCACTTCCTGGGATTACAGGTACTCCAACACTCGCCATCGTTTCACGCGCCATCGATTTGTTACCCATTTTTTCCATCATATCTGCAGTTGGTCCAATAAAAATCAGTCCCGCTTCTTCGACGCGTCTCGCAAACTCCGCTGATTCTGATAAAAATCCATAACCTGGATGTATCGCGTCGGCTCCAGATAATTCAGCTGCAGTTAAAATCGCATCGATGTTTAAATAACTATCGATACTTTTTGGTCCACCAATTGCATATGCTTCGTTCGCAATCGCCACGTGGAGCGAGTTTTTGTCAGCTGTAGAATATACCGCAACACTCGTCATGTTCATTTCTTTTAACGTACGAATGATACGTACCGCAATCTCTCCGCGGTTTGCAATTAATACTTTTCTCATACTAATTACCCTCCGGTTCTACTCGGACGAGTACATCCCCGTATTCTACATCTTCTCCATTGTGTACGACGATTTCTCGAACAATTCCAGAAACGTCTGATTTTAAATCGTTAAACATTTTCATTGCTTCAATGTAGCCAATTTGGTCCCCAACTTCTATTCGGTCACCAATCTCGACGAAGTTTTCACTGCTATGTTCATCTTTCTTTGTATAGAATGTACCGATCTGAGGTGCTGTAATTTCTACATATTTCGAAGGGTCTGCTGGTGTGTTTGTTTCTTTACGTTCGACAGGCGTGTTCGTTACAACTTTCTGACTACCTCCTTTTGAAACATTCGTATCACGTTCAAGGTGTACTTTAATATCATCACTTTCTATTTTTAAAACCGATAAATTCTCATCGTTCAATAGTTTAATCAGTTCTTTTACTGTATTGATATCCATTACGCTTTACCTCCAATTAATGTATGAATACGCTGTGAAACTGGGCGTCTTACGTTATTAAACTCTTTTGTCGTTCCGATAAACTCTTTATTATGAATGGCGCGTAACTGTTCTTTATACAGCTCAGTCGCTTCTTCAATCGTGATGAGTTTAAATTGTATTTTATCTCCAGGTTTCTTTTGTGCGATTTTTTGAATGTCTACTTTCGCAACCGTCGCAATTTTTGTATAACCACCCGCTGTTTGTCGGTCTGAAAGTAATATAATTGGCTTTCCATTTTTAGGCACTTGAATACTCCCGAATAGAATCGTTTCGCTAATAATATCATGATTCGTTGCTTCAACAGATTCACCATCTAAACGATATCCCATTCGGTCACTTTCTTTTGATACTGTATATTCGCTATGGAAAAAGTGATCTAAGTTTTCCTCATCGAAGCGGTCATATTGTTGTCCCTTAACTACTCTAATTACGTTTGACGTGTCGAGCTCTTTCGTTACAACTTTATAACCATGTCGCGCGAGCCCACCGTTTATATATAAGACGTCAAACGGTTGAAGTGCTCTACCTTGGAACCCACCAATTTTACTTCTCGAATGAGTAGAATAACTCCCAAGTTCTTCATCGATATCAAATCCACCTAAAAATGCGACATATGTACGCACACCGTGACGCGCGTATCCAAATTCAACGATATCGCCTTTTACTAAATCAATCGCTGCTCCGACTCTATATTCTTCATCGTTTATGAGTAGCGGCATATCTGCTCCAGCCGTTCCAATTGTCACGTTGCTCGTCACTTGAAACTTCGCGCCTTTTAATGTCATCTCTAAGACAGGCGTGTTTAAGTCGTTACCGATCAACTGGTTTGCTAAATAATAACTCTCATAATCCATCGCACCAGCTGGTGAAAAACCGAGTGACTCATATCCATAACGCCCTCTATCTTGTATTGTCGTATACATTCCAGGATGAATAATTTTAATTGTCATTATTACTACCTCGCTTCGTCACTTTTGCTTTATAAACACCGTTATTATATGCCTCGACAATCGTGTCATATTCTTCTTCAGAAATTGAACGGAACACAATACGGTCTCCTGCTTCATACAGTATCGGTTCACTTCGATTATTATCGTATAACGGGACTGGCGTACGACCGATAATATTCCAACCACCTGGACTATCAAACGGATACACACCCGTTTGCTCTCCCCCAATTCCTACAGATCCTCCAGGGATTTTTGTACGTGGGTTGTCTAAACGTTCTTTATATAGTTTTTCATCTAACCCACCGAGAAACGGAAATCCTGGCATAAATCCGAGCATAAAAATATGATACTCTCTACCTGCATGAAGATGTATTAAATCGTCTTCTGTAAACTCATCCGTTACAAAACGTTCGACGTCTGGCCCATAGTCTCCGCCGTAACATACCGGTATCTCGACAACTTTATAAGACAACTCAGAAATGTCGAGTAGAGCCGTATCCACTTCACCTAGCTTCTCTTTTAACTTTGTCACATCAGTTTCTAATAAGTTATAATGAATCGTAAGCGACGTATAAGACGGTACAATTTCATAAATGCCATGAAAATTCCATGACTCAATTATCGATTTTAAAATCATCAACTTTTGATTCGTCTCAACATCCACTGTGTCACCGAGGTAAATCGTTAAAGAATCCTCGGAAAACTGCTTAATATCCATCCGACACACTCCTCACAAAAAGCGTTCTCTTTTCTAAAATGTAACGAAAATAGATAAATAATTCAACGTTTTGTATGAATAATACTATCTCAATATAAAAACCGACCTGTATCAGTTGACTTAATCACTGTTAAGAAATAAAAAAGCAAGATTCTGTTTAAACAACACGAATCTTGCTTTATATCTCTTTTCCGTTAATTATATCGTTCATTATATTTCCACTTTTCTAGCTCATATTTTTCATTTTATCACCGATGTGAACATAGTATACACTGCATTTATTTATAATGATATTTACATGAAGCAATCATAATTGATCCTTTATCAATCTTATATACAAGTCTATGTTCCTGTGTAATTCTCCTACTATACCAGCCACTTAAATTTCCTTTTAATTTTTCTGGTTTTCCGATACCTTCAAGTACTCCATCTCTCTCAATACTTTTGATGAGTTGGTTAATTTTTTTCAAAGTTTTTCTATCTTGTATTTGCCACTCTTTATAGTCTTCAAAAGCATCAGTTGAAAATGTAATGAGTAGTTTAGTCATCAATATTATCCTTAACTATTTCATCATTTTCTAATTGTGAAATTGAACGTTTTAAGTGCTCGTTATTGTATGGATTTTTTTGTAAATAAAAAGTTTCCATAATAGAATTATAATCTTCCTCAGACATCAAAACAGCATTATGTTCATTTGTTGTGATTGTTATCACTTCGCTATTTTCATTTACCTGATTAATTAATTGTCTGAAATTTTTTCTTGCATTTGAATATGTTTCTACACTCATTACTATCATCTCCTAATTGAATTGTACAATATATTGTACAACTATAAAAGCGATATATCTTTTTCAGAAGAGATGTTGATTGGGCAAAGGGCGTTAGTATTATTGAAATTTATTTTACTTCACTTACTGGTGTTAATGATATATTGTTATTTTCTAGATATTCTTCGTATGTTAACCCGCTATCGTATAATTCTTGTGCGAGTTCTTTACCAAAGTAACGTATATGCCACGGTTCATACATATACCCCGTAATATCTTCTTTACCTTTTAAATAACGAACGACAAATCCATATTTATGTGCGTTGTTTTTTACAAACTCACCTTCTGGTGTTGCTTCAAAGCTTTCTGATAATCCAAACCACGCACTTTCACTACTGACGTCCATCACAAGTCCCGTTTGGTGTTCACTCGTCCCTGGTTTTGCACTAAATCGATCCGCTTCTTCTTGTCCATGTTGATATACATAGTTATTGTAAAGCGTTTCTTGCATTGCATATGATCGATATCCAGATACCGCATAAAGTTGTAGACCTTCTTCATTTGCAGCTTCAAATAGTTCTTTTAGTGCCTCATATGCTTCACTTCTTAAATATGTCTCTTGCGTGCTCAGTAAGTCAACGAGTACTAAGTCAGACGGTTCATATGTTTCAGATAATGCATACGCTGGGTTTACGAGTTGTTCGATCGTACCTTCTGTAAACACATTTTCTTCCGTTACAAGTGGTGTCTCTTCGACAACTTCTTCTTCTACCTGCTCATTTGTTTCAGCAGGCGTTGAAGTTACTTTGTGATCGTCTTTATTAATAATGCCGTTGTTTCCAGTACATCCGACTAAAAATATCGTAAGCACTGAAAGTCCAATCATTTTTTTCATAAAAATACGCTCCATTTAAACTTTCAAATCGTTCTATAAAATACCGTCTGGTTCTTCTGGTAAAATCTGTCCACCATCGACGACGATACTTTGTCCTGTAATATAACCCGCTTCGTCAGATGCAAAGAATGCAACTGCTGCGCCAATATCTTCGGGCTTTCCTAATTCATGCATCGGAATGATAGATTTTGTACCTTCTAAATATTCCTCACCTTGTGCTTTTAAGCCTTCGGTTAACACGTTACCTGGTTGCACACTGTTTACTGTTATACCGTACTTTGCATACTCTAACGCTGCACTTCTCATAAATCCAAGTTGTGCTGCTTTTGACGCACCGTAATGTGCCCACCCTGGATATCCAGTGATTGGTCCTGTTACTGAAGATGTAAAGATAACACGGCCGTAATTCGCCTTTTTCATATGCTTTAACACAGCTTTACTTACAAAGACAGATGATTTTAAGTTAACGTCAAGTACTTTGTCGTAATCTGCTTCAGACATGTCTTCAATGAATTTTTGAGGGAATATCCCTGTATTTGAAGCGAGGATATCGATTTTTCCGTGAGATTCAACGATGCTGTCGACCGTTTTTTCGATACCATCAAGATTTGTCACATCTAGCTCGTAAAATTCTCCGTTTAATTCTTTTGCGACTTTTTCACCGTTTTCTTTGTCTAAATCTGCAATAATAACGAATGCTCCAGCTTTTTGAAGCATCGTCGAAATCCCTTTACCAATTCCATTCGCACCACCTGTGACAAGTGCAATTTTTTTCGTTAAATCAAACATATAATTCCTCCTATTCAATATTATGTATGTAATTTTACTCTACAATTTCTGAATGGAAGCAACGCTCCATATGTTCTAGACTCGACTCTTGTTGATCTGTAAACGTCGCGACTCCACGTTTGTGGATGACTGTTTTAAAACCATTCGCATCTGCACCTGACGCTGTTAAAAACACACAAATATCTGTTGCGACTCCACAAATGTGTACCGTATCAACGTCACGCTCACGTAACACTTCATCCAAACCAGTGTTAAAAAATGCATTATAGTTTTCTTTCATTGAATAAATAATGTGATCATTATCTTTGTTTTCATCGTACCACTCTTTAAGTGGTCCATATAACTCTTGTCCTTTTGTTCCTGTTACGTTATGAACTGGCCAAGAATCAAAGTGCGCATCATCCGGCGCATGGTCATCCATAGAAATCACCACATACTTACCATCTTGTAAAAATTCGTCCGCTAAATCTCTTATATAAGGCGTAATGGCAAGTCCGGCTTCTCCAACGTTTAATGGCCCTTCTAAATCTACAAAGTCGTTACTCATATCAACAATTAATAAAGCTTCTTTACTCACTTATACCACCTCAATATATTTGTTTAACATTATTATACTAATCTTTCATAGAAATTCCTTTAAGTTTATAAAACTTCTTAAAATTTCATATATAATATGAAGTAAGAGGTGTTTAATTGTTATGAAGAAAATTCTTTATATGTTACTACTATCTTTCCTTATTTTATCTGCATGTACATCAAAAGAAGACACTCAAGAACATACAGAAAAAGTACCCGAACAAACTGATGACAACACTGAAACAATTGTTGAAGAGGAAACTGAACCTGAAGAAGACGAAAATGATCATGATGAGAGTGAAGAAGACACTGAAACTGAAATTGTAGAAGAAGATGAAGAAATAGCGAGAGAGTATTATATAGATCACGAAACGTATAGAGTCCTTCCAATCGAAGAAGGTACTAACACACAAGTTGCGTTACTCACGTTTGATGATGCACCCGCAGATTATGCGCTAGACATCGCATATATATTAAAAGAGTACGACGCACCTGCAATCTTTTTTGTAAACGGAATGTTTTTAAACTCGGAGCGCGGTAAAAATGTGTTAAAAGATATTTATAATTTAGGTTTTGAAATTGGAAACCACACACAAAATCACCCAGACTTATCAAAGTTATCTTATGAAGCAGTAAACGAAGAAATTATATCAACAAATAATCTCATCGAAGAAATTACCGGAGAAAAACCCAGATTCTTCCGTGCACCTTTTGGTATTAATACAGAAGCTTCTGAACAAATTATAAAAAACGAAGGTATGCAGTCCATGAACTGGACGTATGGATACGATGCAACTCCTGGATACCTCGACAAAGACATTTTAGAATATAAGATGGTAAATTCAGAATACCTCGATCACGGAGCAAACTTACTTATGCACGACCGTCAATGGACGAGAGACGCACTCCCAAAAATACTTGAAGGCCTGAGATATAAAGGCTATGAGTTTGTAAATCCAAAGAAATTAGAAGTTAGACCGTAAAAGTGATAAAAAATCGTATGCGAACGGAGAGAGTCGCATACGATTTTTTTGTTTTACTGGGGCTAATTACTGGATGACTGGATTGGAATTTTGCTGCGAAAACGATTCATGTGGGAATTACCTTCACATGAATCGATCGATTTTTTTATCTTTTATAAATATAAATGAGAACAAAACCGCAGGGAAAATTAATAACCAATAAGGTATGATTGTCCCCCTACGAAAATTCCACATAAATATTAAAAACACAATAAATACCATCCACATTACATTAATTAAAATCGTCTTTTGACTATTTGTCACATTAATGACCTCCTTTAAGAAAACGCTTGTAATAATTTTAAATTTAAAATAAAATTTATAAAAAATCAATTACTTTTAATCTAGGAGGTATTTATGAAAAAGGTAATTTTTTCGATTTTATTGTTCATCTCTATTGGTTTTTTAAATGAGTTAGAAGCACAGGCACTTACGACTACAGATGAACTAAGTCACCCATCAACTTTTGAGTTAATGATTAACGATAATGAGGTATTAGTTTTTACTAATGAGAATGATATGCAATTATTTAGAAAGTATTAGAAACAATAACGAATTAAACACAATCGCTGCAGATAAACTAGTTTCAACACAAAAAGTTTATGGAGTTTTCGGTGGATATGCGACGAAGTATTGGTCTAAGTCTTCAGGCTACAGTATTGCTCAAGGTGAATCTTACAAATTTTCCGGATCTTATTCCGGTATCAAACTGTCATTTACTTATAAGAATACAGTAACCACAAACATACCTGCTAATTCAGCAAGATATAGTCAGCTAGGTATATATGCAGATGTTACAATTAAAAAATATAAACGTTTTTATCCCAACATGCACGCCCCAACTTATTTTTATAGAAAAACAATTAATCATTCATACTTGAAAGTTATTTATAAATAATAGTAGAATATTTATTTGCTCATTAGATAAAAATATGTACATGAAATCTACAATTTATATGTTACATGGATTTTCAACTTCTAAAAAGTTACGTTAAAATACCTACGCACACCAATCTACAACACCAAAACCTCTTCCCCACTCATCTGAACGGGAAAGAGGTTTTTTATCAATCATTCTTTATACAAATTTTTTATGTGTAAGAGAAACGCCTCAATCGTTTGGTCATGGTGAGATTTTGATAACATCTTCAATATAATATTTCCTAGGAAATATTTGCCGCGCATCTCTCCGCTGTAGATGAGTTCAGTCTCTCTTTGTTGTTTTTTTATCAACCTATATTGTGCACTCTTTTGAAAGAATTTGTTAATTGTATAAGAAAAGCGTAGTAACTTAGAGTACGCTTCGTTCTCATACCTATCGAGCGTCACGATATACTGTATCGTTTTACCGTGTTCCTCATGCGTCACTTTATACGTGCTACCTTTCTTGTTAGGAGTCTTACGAATCTCTTCGATCCGCTTCAACTCAGGCTTCACTTTATGGAAGTTTTCAACTTTAAATAGATGAAACACCTCATCAATCGGCGCGGATATCATGACTGTTTTATGCCACTTCATCATTAGTTTTCTACATATTTCACGAGTAATTTAAACGTATTGAGTAACGCGTCGACGTGCGTACGTTCCATGCCGTGGCTGTTTGCAACGCCTGGTCCAATTAACGCGGCCTTAATATTTGCGCCACCACTCAGTGCTGCACTCGCATCACTGCCGTACATTGGGTAAATATCTACAGCGAACCCTAGTTCTTCTTGTTTTGCGTATTCTATTAAACTCGAAACCATTTCGTAATCATACGGACCTGATGAGTCTTTTGCACAAATACTGACGTCGTATTCTGTACAGCTTAGGTCTTCTCCAATACAGCCCATATCTACCGCAAGAAGCTCTGTAATTTCTTCAGGTAAATATGATGCACCGTGACCGACTTCTTCGTACGCTGTGAATATAAACTGTAAGTTTGTTTTCGGTTTAACGTCTTCTGCTTTAATTGCTTTAATGAGACTTACTAATAACGCTACAGATGCTTTATCATCTAAAAATCTCGATTTTACAAAACCAGATGATGTCACTACAGTCTTCGGATCATACGCGACGATATCACCGTTTTGAATACCAAGTTTACGTTCAACATCTTCTTTTGACGCGACACGTTCGTCTATCTTTACGACTAAGTTATCGATTTCTCTTTCTTTTTTAGACGCGTCTTTAAATACGTGAATCGATGGTGACGTCGATAGTATCGTACCTGTATAAACATGACCGCTTCTCGTAATAATGTCACAGTATTCTCCGTCTAATGTTGGTGTCAGAGGACCTCCAAGTTTTGTTAAATTTAACGTACCGTCACTATTAATAGAGCGTACCATTAAACCAAGCGTATCCACGTGTCCAGATAATGCACGCGTCACTGACGTATCTTCTCCCTCGATATACGCAATTAAATTCCCTTTATGTGTCGTCGAAGTTTTTACACCGAGTGCTTCTATTTCAGTTCTTAAGAAATCTATCGCTTGTTTCGTATATCCTGTTGGACTATTGATATTAAGTAAGTCTTCTAAAAACTGTAAAGTATCTGTTTGATTAAACATAATGTAACCCCCGTTATTTTGAATTTTCGTCAATTTATTTTTACACAATTTCATTATATCAAATAATAAAAATGGTATAATTAGTAATGATAACGATTTATTTTTGTCTTTTTCGTGTAACAATTGACATGGTACAGTAACATTCTATATTATAAAATTATTATATTGAATCATATTATAGAGAGGCACAGATACTCATGCCGGATAAATTTCATTTTTCAGTAAAACCGAAACGCTATTTAACAGGACTCGATGGCCTACGGGCAATCGCTGTTATTGCGATTATTATATATCATTTAAATCCACTATGGCTTCCTGGTGGATTTTTAGGTGTAGATACGTTCTTTGTAATTTCAGGATATTTAATTACAAGTTTACTCATTCATGAGTACCAATCAAAAGGATCTATCGATTTAATCGCCTTTTGGATTCGCCGTATTAAACGACTAATCCCGGCTGTGTTCTTTTTAATCGGGGTCGTCATCCTTTATACGTTAATATTTGAACCTCAAATGATTAAAACAATTAAACACGATTCACTCGCTGCACTCTTTTACGTGTCGAACTGGTGGTACATATTTGAAGATGTGAGTTACTTCGAAGCAAGTGAACCAAAACCTTTAATGCACTTATGGAGTTTAGCAATTGAAGAGCAGTTTTATATCATTTGGCCTGTGATTTTCGTCTTATTACTTAAATTCGGGCGTTCAAATAAAACGATGCCGATAGCTGTTTTACTAATGACTTTTGTGTCTCTCTTTTTAATGACTTTATTCATGGTGCCAGATATGGACAACTCACGCGTGTATTTCGGAACAGATACACGTGCACATACGATTTTACTCGGTGTATTACTTGCATTCATTTGGCCACCATTTAACTTAAAAACAGAAACACCTAAAAGGTATCAACAAGTGATTGATACTATTGGTATTACGTCACTCATCATACTCATTTTGTTTATGATGTTTACAAAAGATTACTCAAACTGGTTATATGCCGGCGGACTGTTTTTTGTCACTCTATTAACACTTCCAGCAATTGCTGCGAGTGTACATCCAGTGTCAAAACTTGGTCATGCATTATCAAACCCGGTGATGCTCTGGATCGGAACACGTTCATATAGTCTTTACTTATGGCATTATCCGATTATCGTCTTTATGAACATGCATTACGTAGCAGGACAAATCCCGCTTCACGTCATCCTATTACAAGTAGTACTGACTTGTATTGCTGCAGAGTTGTCATTTAGATTTGTTGAAACACCGATTCGTAAACAAGGGTTTAACTTCTTTAAGCCCGCATATAACACGAGTCGCGCACTCATTGTGAAATCCACAGTAAGTGTCATTTTAGTCGCAGGTTTACTCGTCACATTGCTCGGAATTTTTGATCACCTCCATAAAGATGTGAACAAACAATCATCATTCAACACTGAAGATGGTACGATGCAGTTTTCTAGTACACCAAAAAGCGTTGCATGGAACATAAAGAAAAATCATAAGCAATTTACCGATGAAAAAGCGAGAATCGCTCAAGAAGAAGCTGACAAAGAAGAACAAGCCGAACTTGAAAAAGAAAAACAAGACTTTGCGAGTGAATATTTATCACATGCATCGCCACTATTTATCGGAGACTCAATCATGGTAAATATCGGTAGTAACATACAATACCGTATACCAAACGCCGTCATCAACGGTGAAGTCGGACGTCAAATGTACCAAGCAATTGAAATTTCAAGAACGAAATATCCGCACTTTAATAGCGAAAATGAAAACATCGTTTTAGAACTTGGAACAAACGGGGACTTTTCATTAGAACAACTTGAAGACTTCATTCAAACATTTAACCGTGCAAACATTTACCTCGTGACAATACGTGTCCCAAGAGACTGGGAAGGCAATGTTAACAAAAAAATACACACTGCAGGAGAAGAATTTGAAAACGTCACAGTCATCGACTGGTACAAAGCATCAGAAGGACATGTCGAATACTTTGAACCAGACGGTATTCACTTAAACGCAGACGGTGTAGAAGCAATGGTCGACCTAATCATTGATCATATCTTAGAACAAGAGCAGAACAAAAAATAACAGGTACATCACAATGACCTACTCCCTTAAAGTTGAAAACGACAATCAACTTTAAGGGTATTTTTATACTTAGTGTAGAAAGTATAGTTTGAATTTAAAGTAAATATAATCAGCAAGTATTTAAACAATATGTTTGGTATTCATTAAGTAAAAAGTGTTTTATAAGATAAAATAATTGAAATTTAGAATTAATTAGCTTTATAATAGAATCATAATATATAAGGAGGTTTTATTGTGAAGAAACTATTTACTGCCACTTTTCTCATTAGTATGTTCCTTGGTTCAATTAATGTAAGCGATGCCAAAGGAGGTGTGATTGATCATAGTATTACATAGTTAAATTATGAAGTTATTAATTCAAATAATAAGATCCCATGGCGTTGGTGGCATCAAACTGGAGCCATGCGTTATGAAGGTCAAACCAAATACTTTAGAATGATACAAAGACTACATAATAAATCTATCTGCTATGAAGGTTACCTGGCAGCTAAAAATATGACTCAAGGATATTATGTCTACGAAGGTTATCTTTATGTTTGTGGTACCACGCATCCAATACCGGTTTATAAAAATGAGGTGTTATAAATGAAGATGAAATCGAAGAAATTAATTCTTTACTTGATAATCCCTTTTATGACTCTATTATCACTTAATCACGCTCATGCAGAAGAAACAGTTATAAAAAACACAGCAGATATCTCTCCTAACGTTGCTAAAATTACATATTGCTTTGAAAAAGAGATTCACTTGACAAGCTCTTTCCCTCCTAGAATCTGGGTTAAAAGAGGTCCTTATAGTGGTTATGTTTACTTAGAATACTTTGAGAAAACTAGAAATGATACGCTCTTGGGTAATTATTGTGGAATATTAAGATATGGTAATTTTGTTCCACATAAAGAAATGGCGGTGTAAATTAATGAAAAAACTTTGTATTGCTCTTATTTTATCTGTAGCTTTCCTGCTGAATGGATGTTCTTCAGAAGCTAATGAATTAACCGACAAAAAGCTCTCTGTGTTTACTGTGATTCAGATTGGTAATACGTTAGATGATTTCTCGACAAACAGTGCTTACTTAATCTTTGATTTTAATAAAAACAATAAAGTTTCTATTCAATATCTTGGTGAAAGTTATCCTGGCTCTTATAAATTAAATGGCACGAATTTATCCATAGATGTTCTGGATAAAGATAAAAATGAAGTCTCTTTATTATTTACAGATTTTAAAAAGCATCCTAAAAACGAGAAATTATATACAGGTATTTTCTCAGATTTTACTCACCTTGAAAATCATGGTCTGAATGTACTACTACGAAATTATTCTGGAAATGAATATATGGGGTTCTATGAGGTTGAATAATATTCATAATTAAAAGGACGTACTCTAAAACATTTTAGAATACGTCCTTTGTTTATTCTACGAACTTCATCCAATAAAAACATTACTATCAAGACGCTCTAACGAACTTAAGACACTAAGAGCTGCAAGTGCACTTGTCTTTGGATTTTCTTTTAACGGATGATTTTTAACTTCAATTGTCGCTTCTCCGAATTCTCCCGTTACTTTTACGTGGTGTACATTTTCTGTCGCATTCGGATCCGCGATGAGTCGAACTTTTGTTTTTTCTATCCCTAATCCTGCGAGAGATAAAATAATCGATACGTTCATGTTTTTAGGAAATTTGTCGATGGCGTCTTTTGCATCACCTTCGAATACGACTGTTGGTTCTGATAGTTCATCGTCTACAAGTGATGATGCTGGTTTTGTCGTCGTAAGTGTGACACTACTTAAATGATTTAGAGTGTTTACGTTTTGTATTAAATCTAGACCACCAACTGCGCCTGATGGTAAATAGAGTTTATGTTGACTCGCACTTACACTCTCTAATAACGAAGTGTCACTAAACGCACCGATACTGATTACCATCATATCTTTTACGTTTAAGACATCTTTTAAATACGTTTTAACTACTTCAACATTCGCGGCTTCTACTACAATATCAATGTTTGAGTTTAAAAATTCGTTCAGATCCGTATACAAATCTACATTATACGCCTCTTCTAAATGCTGATACTTAGATTTATCTCGTACTAAAATATTCGTAATACGTAAGTCACTACGTTCTTTCGTATGTTTTAATAAAAACTGTCCAATCGCACCTGCACCAATTAAGCCAATATTCATCGTATCTCTCCTAATTACATTCTTTCAATTATATTTATTTAAGAATAATTGGTTATTATTTTCCCCTCCTAGTTTTAGTAATTCTTTCTTAATAAATATTATAATCACTAAGTATCATTCCATCTATAACTTGTTTATCGTGTGCTTATATAATAATATTTATCAAAAAAACTGTAGACATATAAGTCTACAGCCTTGATTTTATTAACAAACGTAAAAATAATACTTTTAATCATCATAAAAGATATGCTTTGGTAATTCTGTTTTATCAATGGATTCATCCATACTTTCAAAGTCATGAAGTTTTAATACATCGTATAATTCTTTTCTTGTTTGTAACTTATTTAGATAATCAACTTGAGTACCATGAGTCTTTAAATGTTGATAAACAGATTTAGTATTAAATGCAGCTGCTCTTAAAGAGGTTACAGGGTATAAAACATAGTCCACACCTGCTAATTGAAATTCTTTTAAATTAATATATTCTGTCTTACCAAATTCCGTCATATTTGCTAAAACTGGTGCTGAAACTTTGTTTTTTACATTTTCAAAATCTTCAATAGTTTGCATAGCCTCAGGGAACACAATATCAGCGCCTGCTTCAACGTATGCATTTAATCGATTAATCATTGCATCAAAACTTTCTATTGCATGAGCATCTGATCTTGCAACAATGACTAAACTTGGAGTGACTTGCTTTATCGTTTTGATTTTCTTTACCATATCTTCTTTTGATATTAACTTTTTTCCATTCAAATGACCACATTTTTTTGGTATCTCTTGATCCTCTATTTGAACAGCTGCCACTCTAGCTTCTACTAGTTCATAGCATGCACGTGCTACATTCAATGGCTCTCCAAATCCATTATCGATATCTACTAACAATGGCATGTTAGATGATCTTATTAATTCCCTTGCTTTCGTAACTACATCATCTAGAGTCAGAATACCTATATCTGGTAAACCAAGACTTGCTGATAATGCTCCACCAGAAAGATACAAATATTTAAATCCTACCTCTTTTGCTAATAAAGAACTCATACCATCATGAGCTCCTACTATAATATTTGTTTCGCCACCGTTTATACTAGTTAAAAATCTATTGGCTAACTCTTCCTGTGACCTCATATCCTCTAAAAACCAAGTCATATTGAATCATCCTCTTTGATTTCTAATCTGAGTAAACTTACTTAATAAAAATGGTAGGAGTATCGATAGTATTGTAAGAATTAAAAAGAATATTGATATTGATGATGCTGTCATCATTCCAAAGATACTATCGTAGCTAACTCTTGCCATTCTAAAGTTTTGTTCTAATTGATTACCTATAATTACTGCTAAGATTAATGGGGCACTTGGTATTTTTAAAATTTTCATAAATAAACCAACTACACCAAAAATCATTAATATAAAGAAATCGATAATGCTATAACCTAATGTATACGTTCCAATAAATGCAAGAATTAAAATAATTGGATATAAAATGTTTGGAGGTGTTCTTAAAATTTTAATTAGGAAACCAATTAATAAAATATTGATTATAACAAGAGCAATATTTCCTATGAATAAGCTGTTTATAAAAGTCCAAGCAATTTCTGGTTGATTTTGAAACAGCATTGGACCTGGTTGTAATCCTAGCATAATCAATGCACCAAGTATTACAGCTGTTGTTCCCGATCCCGGTATCCCCATCGTAAGTAATGGGATAAAAGCTCCAACTGCAGCAGCATTGTTAGAGGATTCTGGTGCAGCGACGCCTTCTGGTGCTCCTTTACCGAACTCTTCGCTTCTTTTAGATAATTGCTGCTCTGTTGAATAACTAATCATAGACGCGATAGAACCTCCAGCTCCTGGTAAAATCCCTATTAAGAATCCTACAGGAGACTGTCGAATAGTTGGCCAAAAAGAACGCTTAAACTGTTCTTTAGTAATCCATTTACTTCCAACATCATTTTTAATTCGATAAGATTCATCTTTCAATAATAATATGTTATATAGAACTTCCCCTACAGCATAAATACCAATAATAACAACTAAGAAATCTATACCTTCGCTTAGATGTGGCATTCCAAAGGTAAATCTATAAACTCCTGACTGAGAGTCAATACCTATAGTTGTAATAAGTAGTCCTAAAAACATTGAAATGAAGCCTTTTAACATGTTTCCTTTTGAAAGAGAAACTACCGCAGATAATGTAAACAACAGTAAGAAAAAATATTCCGCAGGGCCAAACTTTAATGCGAATTTAGCAAGTGGCTCAGCTAAAAATACAAATCCAACGACTGCGATAAGTCCTCCGACTAGTGATGCTAGTGTAGCAATGGTTAGCGCTTGTCCTGCTTGACCTTTTCTAGTCATTGGATAACCATCGAAAGTTGCAGCAATAGCAGATCCATCGCCTGGTGTATTAATTAATATTGAACTTCTGGACCCACCGTACATTGCTCCATAATAAATCGCTCCTAGTAAAATTAATGCACTAGTTGAGTCCATCCCAAAAGTTACTGGTATTAATACAGCTACTGCGGTAGCTGGGCCAAGTCCTGGCAACATTCCAACAATAGTTCCTAGTAATCCACCGATTATTATAAATATTAAATTTTCAAATCTAATCGCAATTGATAAACCTTCTAAAAAACTTCCCCAATCTATTCCCATTGTAAACCTCCTCTACGGTAAACTCACTTTCAGCAATTCTGCAAATGCGTACCATGTTACAACTGAGAATACTAAAGCAATAATTATATTTAACAACCACTTTTTAGGACCATTTATTAAGAATAATAGTGCTCCTAAAAACAGGAACGTAGATATTAAAAATCCTAGTGTTTCAAAAATAAATGTGTAAACTAAACATAGACCTAATGTCACAATAACTTTTATGGTTAATTCCTTATCAGCAAAAATTTTAAATGCTTCTCGAACAGAATCTTCATTCTTAAATTCAGAAATCAGATACAAAATAGATAAAATTAATAGTGCATATCCTATTAATAAAGGATATTTTTGTGCTGCAGTCGGATCTCCAATGTTTGATTGTGGTAGGTTGTAGGTCAAAATCAAATAAATTATTGCTATTACTATCGTAATCCCAGGTATTAAAAATCTCATATTTTCACCTGCTTAAATAACTATTTTCCTAAACCAGATTTTTCGATTAAATCTTCATACATCGCATTTTTTTCGTCTAAAAACTTTTTAGTTTCTTTACTATCCATGTAGTAATCATTCCAACCATTGTTTTCCAATACTGTTTTCCATCCATCAGATTTCACCATTTGTTGGATTGCATCATCCCAATAAGCAATCTCTTCTTCTGTCATATTAGGTGGTCCCATAAGCCCACGCCAATGTGGGAAACTAAAGTCTATACCTTGATCTTGCCAACTTTCCATCCCATCAATAGTTTCATCTGCTGTTGTAGCGATTACTCTAATATTCCCCGCTTCGTGTTGTTCTTGAGCTTCAGAAAGAGAGAATGTTGCTAAATCTACGTGACCTCCGAGTAATGCAGTTAATACATCTCCACCACTTTCATAAACCATAAATCGTAACTCAGATACATCAACCCCATACTCTTCAGCAACATTAATAAAAGATAAGTGATCGTTGTTTCCAAGTGCAGGTCCTACAGCTATTGTTAATGATGATGGATCTTCTTTTAATCTATCTAATAAATCTATTCCACCTTCAATATCAGATCCATTTGGTACAGCTACTGCAATCCACTCTGTTGCGAGCACTGCAAGTGGAGTAAAATCGTTGTATGTAAGTTCACTTTGCCCTAATAAATTATTTGCAATAACTAAACTTGAATTAACACTCAAATGGTGAGAATCTTTGTTCTTTAAATACTGCCAACCAACTTCTCCTCCACCACCTGGTTTGTTTACTACATTCATATTTTGTTCAACGATTCCTTCTTTATCTAAAACATTTTGAATTGCTCTGGCTGTTGCATCCCATCCACCACCTGGTGTAGCTGGAGCTATTATCTCGATATTTTTATTTGGATATTCATCTTTAGCATCACTGCTACAAGCTCCTAGAACCACTGCGACTAGTGACATAAGTAATATCATCCATCTAAATTTCATATACTTTTCCTCCCATTTTTAATTTGTTAGTTTTCATTATAAATTTAATTCCTTTATATGTAAACGCTATCATATTTAAAAATATAAAGAACTTTATGTTATTAAAGAACATAAAGTTCACGATTCTATTTTTTATAAATTTTTTCTGGTCGTCCCTTATCTCCAAATTCTTGAGTAACTGTTAATTGACCTTGTTCTCTTAGGTATTCTAAGTATCTTCTTACTGTCGTCCTTGAAGTCCCTAATTCTAATCCCAATTTAGTCGATGACCATTCACTTTGATCCTCAAAAGCCGCTTTAATTTTTTCTAAAGAAACGGAGTCAATTCCTTTTGGTAACTTTTTCCCTTCGAACTCTGCTGAAGTTCGAAAATACTCGTCAATTTGTTCTTGGTTTAAAACTTCTTGCTTATCTAACCTCTTATTAGTTTCTATGAATTGGTTAACTATATATCCTAGCTTCTCAAGTTTCACTGGTTTTACTAAATAGTAAAGGATACCAAGGTTGAATAATTTTTTTATAATATCTGCATCTTGATTCGCACTTATGATAATAAAGTTTGTATAAGGGTGTCTTTTTAAGATTTTTTCAGCCAACTTATCTCCTGTTAAATCCGGCAAATATATATCAATAATCACAATATCTACTGAGTTTTTTTCTAAATACTTTATTGCTGACGTTGCATTCAGTACACATTCTACTTTTCTCAGTTCAGCATTGCTAGATAAATACTCTTTATACATTTCGCCAATACGAAAGTCGTCTTCAACTACTAATATATTCATTTCACTCGTCCTTTCTATATATTGGAATTTCTACTGTAAACACCGTTTTTTCTTTTGTTGTAAATACGTCAATAAACCCATTTAGTAAATCTACATTTCTTTTAACATTATAGAGACCATATCCCTTATTAATACCATATTCCTTCGTTGAATATCCCTTTTTGAAAATCACATCTGAATTTATGATTTTAGTCCCTGAGTCTTGTATCATTATTTCTAGCCAATCATCAAAATAGCCAAAGTATACCTTAACAGATTTATTTTTTTCATTAGAAGCAGCTTCTATCGCATTGTCTAGCAAATTACTAATGATTGTCAGAAGCGAATTTAAAAAACGTCTACTAATAATTTCATTCATTTGGCTTCCCTCTTCAATCTCAATATATACTTGTTTTTCTCTGGCACTGTTGATCTTAGCTAATAACAATGCTTTGATATTATCATCTTCTATTTCAAATATATTTTTATGATAATCATCTATATTATTCATTTCTTCATCAATAACTTCACGTATACCGTGATACTGTTTCAATTCTAAAAGCCCAGATATTAAATGTAGTTTGTTTTTATACTCGTGACTTTGCGCTCTTAAGTCATCGAATAATGATTCAACAATCTGTAATTTGTTAGTAAGTTCTACCTTTTCCGTCATATCACGTATAATAAACACATAACCGTTTAATTCATTTCTATCATACAAATTATTTATAATCACTATAAATTCTTTTTCTTTAAACGTAGCTTGTAAATACTCTGCCTTTTTAGTCGTTTTTGCTGATTCTAAATTTTGATTAATATCGGTATTTAAAAATTCATCTATATATACAATTGAATCGATATCAGGCAAATCGAAGAAATACTTTGCTGCCCTATTGCTATACTCAATTTTTCCATTTAAATCTGTTGAAATAATACCTTCATTCAATGCTGAAAAAATATTTTCTCTGTTTTTAAGAATATTTGTTATTTCATTTGGCTCATAACCCAGCGTTTCGGATTTTATATAGTTAGCAAACCATCTACTTATAAAAATACTAATCAAAATAAAGACAAACGTAATTATTAACAGTTGAATTATCTTTTCATAAATTTCACTAATAATTTTACTTTTGTAATACCCAACTTTAACCACTCCTACAACTTCACGAACCTCTTCCCCAGAATATATTGGCGCATAAGCAATGAATGCCCTTTCATCTATATCAATATTGTTCTCTTTAACATAATAAGCACCAAATATTAGAGCTTTGGATTCTTCTTTTATATCATAAATTTTTCCGATTTCTTCACTTTTCGGATGGTATAATACTTCTCCATCGATATCTTGAATAATTATAAAATCAATATCTGTATCGAAAATATATTGATCCATTACTATCGATAATTGTTGCTTATCTTCTAGAGCATTCTCAGATACAATACCTGGTAAGTATGAAACGGTTTTTGCCGATTGAAGTGTTATCCCTTTAGCATTTTCAAAATACTCTTGACTATAATGATATAAATAAAAAGATGATAAAGAGATAATCAACAAACTAATGACTCCTAAAAGGATTCCATTAATTTTAGTAGCAAGATCTACTTTCAATAGTCTTCTCATAATAATCTCCTAAAGCGCTTTAATTTAATTATATCAATTTAGTTTAATAAAAAAACTCATCCAAAATGACTACTCCAAAAGCCAGATATAAAATCCAACTTTTGGCGCTCCATCAGTAAGGACGAGTAATTAAAATTTATAATTTCGCAGCATTTTTCCCTGCTGTTTTTCCGAATACTGATCCTGACATGAGTCCTGATCCACCTGGATAGTTATGATAGAATAATTCACCGACCATCTCACCAGCTGCATATAGCCCTGTGATTGGTGTGTCATTTACATTTAATACTTCTGCTTTATCGTTCACTTTAATGCCACCGAATGTAAACGTAATCCCACAAGTTACAGGATATGCATAAAACGGTGCTTCGTTAAATTTTAACGCCCAATTTGATTTTTTAGGGTCAATGCCAGATGTTGATTTACCATCTTTAATGCTCGGATTGTAGTCACCATCAACAACCGCGTTGTTATATTCTTCAATTGTTTTTAAAAATTGTTTTGTATCGACATTCATTTTTTCAGCAAGTTCTTCTAAAGTATTTGCTTCGATTTTAGTCGCTTCGTCTATTTCGTATTCTACACGTAGGAGTGGTTTTACTTGGCTATCGTAAATTTGAAATGCTTTATGATCTGTTTGTTTTAACGTCTCTTTTCCGTATTTTGCGTACGTATAGTTTCTAAAATCCGCACCCTCATCTACAAATCGATTACCTTCAGCGTTTACAATTAAACCGAGTGGATATGAGGATTTTTTGTATATATCGCCAGGCTTTTCGAAATCACCGAATTTTGGTGCGTTGTAATCTGTCGTATGTGCGTGACATCCATCATACTGTCCAGCTTTTACAGCCCCGACTTCTAACGCCATAGAAATACCGTCACCTGTATTATGTTTTGTGCCTCGAACGACTGCTTCAGACCATTCTTCACCTAGATTTTCTGTACGCTTTTTAGCGTCTGCTTCGAATCCACCACATGCTAAGATGACTGCATCTGCAGCAATTTGTACGTTCTCACCGTCTTTATTCACGTGTACACCAGTAATTTTATTATTACTTGCTTCAAGTTTAACTGCAGGTGAGCTATACCATATTTCTACACCGTTCTCTTCAGCTTTTTTAAATAATGCTTCTACTAAACCAATCCCTTTACGATATGTTTTTGTAGGTAATCCTCCCCAAAACGTTTTTACACCGTCTTTTTCAAAATACTGGTTTTCATTTGCTATGAATTCTACGCCTTGTTTTTTCATCCAAAGAATTGTGTCATATGAATTTTCTACGAGATGTCTTGCGAGTTCAGGTTTCGATTTACCTTGCGTGACTTTCATCATGTCATTATAGAAGTCTTCACTATCGTATTTCGGAAGTACGATTTCATCATCTTCTGAAATATCCGACACGATTTCTCTATAGCTATCTAAATCCTTATATGCAAAGCGTATCGCGCCGTCTGTGAAAAACGAGTTTCCGCCTCTATTATTTTTTGGTCCCTTTTCTAGCATCAATACTTTTTTACCTTCTTCACTTGCAGCAACTGCTGCTGATAACGCAGCATTACCAGTACCTACAACGACAATGTCAAATTTATATTCCATATTTTTATTACTCCTTTTAAAAGTTCTCTTATATAAATTTTATGAAATCGTTTGACATAAGTAAAATATATATATTAAATATAAACTAATAGAATTTATTTATATCAAGAGGTTAAAAATGGATACGAAAGATTGGGTATTATTAATTACTCTATATGAAGAAATGAATTTAACACGCACCGCTAAACGATTGTACACGACACAACCATCATTAACTTACAGAATTAAACAAATCGAATCATCTCTTGGAATACAAATTTTACATCGAGGAAATAAAGGAATCTCTTTTACTGCTGAAGGTATTTATTTAGTTGAACATTCAAAGAGAATGTTAAAAGAAGAAAGAAAGCTACTGGATCATTTAAAAAATATGAAAGATGAACTTCAAGGGACCATTCACATCGGGTCTTCGAGTAACTATGCGCATTATGAATTACCAGATTTACTGGAAAATTTTATTAAAAAATATCCGAATATTGAAGTTGAACTCGTAACCGGATGGAGTAGTAAAATATTAGAAAAGCTCCAAAACGAAACGATACACGTCGCATTTCTAAGAGGAGATTTTAAGTGGAACAGTAAAAAGCACATACTTGAAAAGGATAATCTACATATTATCTCAACAAAGCAGTTAGATTTAGATTCCTTACCAGGAGAGAACTATATACAATACCTAACAGATCTCAGTTTAAAAAATACAATCGATAAGTGGTGGAGAGATAATTATAATTCTCCAGTCTATACAACAATGGAAGTTGACCGAATAGAAACGAGTATAGAGATGGTAAAACGTGGACTCGGTTATACAATCGTTCCAGCTATTAACATTCAAAATGAAAACAACCTCTATACGATGCCAATTAAAGATAATGGTAAAAATATTTATAGAAATACGTGGCTAGCGTATAAAGAAGAAAGCTTAAATTTAAAAGTTGTCGATGAATTTGTCCGATTAATTTTAAACGCCTAATCATTTAATAGTATAGACAATATGATAAAGGTAGAATTAAACTAAAATTAAAAGGCATGTCTCCTGAACAATTCAGGAAACATACCTTACAATCTGCTTAATTCCAAAAGTCCAACTTCTCGGTAGCATATCAGTCTTGGCTACGGTTTTGTTATTATTCCCACTCAATTGTTGCTGGTGGTTTGCTAGTAATATCATACACGACACGGTTTACATTTTTAACTTCTTTTACCATGCGTTTTGAAATCTTTTCAAGTACATCCCAGTCGATTTTCGCAAAGTCTGATGACATTCCGTCTACACTGTGTACTGCACGAATTCCTACTGTGTAGTCGTACGTTCTTTTATCATCTTTTACACCGACTGATCGGATACCTGGTAATATTGTGAAGTATTGCCAAATGCTCTTATTTAAGCCTGCTTTTTGAATTTCATCGCGTAAAATATAGTCTGTTTCACGAACGATTTCTAATTTTTCTTCTGTCACTTCTCCGAGGACACGAATTCCTAGACCTGGTCCTGGGAATGGTTGACGCCATACGAGTTCTTCAGGAATACCTAACTCAAGTCCTAATTGGCGCACTTCGTCTTTAAAGAGTGTCGCGATTGGTTCTATGAGTTTAAATTCCATATCTTCTGGTAATCCACCAACGTTATGGTGTGATTTAATTGTTTCTGACGTTTCAGATCCTGATTCAACGACGTCTGAGTAAATCGTACCTTGTGCAAGGTAGTCGATATCTTTAAGTTTCGCCGCTTCATCGTCAAATACATAAATAAATTCGTTACCGATGATTTTACGTTTTTGTTCTGGATCAGACACACCTTTTAATTTTCCTAAGAAACGGTCTTGTGCGTCGACTTTAATGATGTTGATGTTAAATCCTTTACCGAACGCTTCCATTACCATTTCCGCTTCACCTTTACGAAGTAAGCCGTGATCTACAAAGATACATGTTAAATTGTCGCCAATCGCCTTTTGCATAAGTACTGCAACAACTGATGAATCTACTCCACCACTCATCGCACAAATTACTTTTTTGTCGCCAACTTCTTCACGAATTTTCTCAACTTCGATGTCGATAAAGTTACCCATCGTCCATTCACCGTGACATTCACAAATATCTCTTACGAAGTTTTCGATAAATGTATCACCATTCTCTGTTGATTTTGATTCTGGGTGGAACTGAATACCGTAAATAGGTTTTGATTTATGCTGAATTGCTGCGTATTTTGAGTCTTTCGTACTTCCGATGATCTCATAGTCATCACCGATTGACGCAACTTCGTCATGGTAACTCATCGCAACGTTAACTTCTTTGTCTAATCCTTTAAATAATGGACTTTCAGTATTAAGTTCAATCGTATCAACACCTGAAAATGCGTTGTCTAATGGTTTTACTTCTCCACCGTTATTGTATGCAATTAACTGCATACCATACGTGACACCGAGAACTGGTATTCCTAAGTCAAAAATACCTTTATCAACAGTATATGCATCTTCTTCGTATACTGATTTTGGTCCACCTGATAATACGATACCTTTAGGATTTAGTTCTTTAATTTCTTCTAAAGTAATACTTGGATTACGTAATTCACTATATACACCTAAATCACGAATACGACGTGTTAAAAGCATGTTATATTGACTACCGTAATCTATTACAATAATAAGTTCTTGTTCTTTTGCCATTTCCATAAGTTTATAGCCTCTCTCTTAAATAGAGTAGTTCGGAGCTTCTTTAGTAACTTGAACGTTATGTGGGTGACTTTCGATAAGTCCAGCTGACGTAATACGTGTGAATCGACTGTTTTCTCTTAATGCTTTAAGGTCTTTAGAGCCTGTGTAACCCATACCTGAACGTAATCCACCCATTAACTGATAAATTGTATCTGCTACAGGTCCTTTGTACTCTGTACGACCTTCGATACCTTCAGGAACGTATTTAGTCGCTTCTTTTTCATCTTGGAAGTAACGGTCACTTGAACCTTGTTCCATTGCACCGAGCGATCCCATACCACGATATGTTTTATAACGACGACCTTGGAACATTTCAATTTCACCTGGAGATTCTGTCGTACCTGCGAGTAAACTACCTAGCATTACGACATGTCCGCCTGCTGCTAAAGCTTTAACGATATCTCCTGATAATTTAATACCACCATCTGCGATGATTGATTTACCATGTTTACGTGCTTCAGTTGCACAGTCATAAATTGCAGTGATTTGTGGTACACCAACACCTGTAACGACACGCGTTGTACAAATAGATCCTGGTCCAATACCTACTTTAACTGCGTCAACACCCGCTTCAATTAAAGCTCTCGTACCTTCAGCTGTGGCAACGTTTCCTGCGATTACTTCGACTTCTGGATATTCTTCAACAATCTTTTTGATTGCGTTTAAAACGCCTGCTGAATGTCCGTGTGCTGTGTCGATAACTAACGCATCTACACCAGCTTTTACTAATTCTTCAATACGTTTGTCTGTATCTCTAGAAATACCAACTGCTGCAGCTACAAGTAAGCGTCCATGCTCATCTTTAGCAGCATTTGGGAATTCGATGACTTTTTCGATGTCTTTAATCGTAATTAAACCTTTTAATACGTTGTTTTCATCGACAATTGGAAGCTTTTCAATACGATGTTGTTGAAGAATGCTCTGTGCATCTTCTAACGTAGTACCTTCTGGTGCTGTAATCAGATTTTCTTTAGTCATTACGTCATCAATTACTACTGAATAGTCTGTAATAAAACGTAAGTCACGATTTGTTAGGATGCCAATGAGTTTTTTCTCTTCTGGATTATTTACAATTGGAACACCTGAAATACGATATTTACCCATTAAATGTTCAGCTGCGAATACTTTTTCTTCTTTTGTTAAGAAGAATGGATCTGTAATTACACCGTTTTCTGAACGTTTAACTTTCTCTACTTCTTCGCATTGTGCTTCGATTGACATATTTTTGTGAATAACACCTAAACCACCTTGGCGTGCAATCGCAATCGCCATTTTAGACTCTGTAACAGTATCCATACCTGCAGAGATTATTGGAATGCCGAGCTTAATTTTGTCAGTCAGTTGCACACTTGTGTCTACTTCTCTTGGTAGAATTTCTGAATGAGCTGGCATAAGTAGTACGTCGTCAAACGTCAATCCTTCTTTAGTAAATTTGTTTTCCCACATTGAACTAGCCTCCTAAAATAGATTAGTACTATTATAGACCAGTCTAAAACGTATTTAAAGTATATTATTTTCAAGATTAAATATTTTAAATTGTCTAAATTGTGTATGAATTTAATTATATCTGTTTACATGAATTTATTTAGGGTAGATATAAGTATGACTATAAAATAAACGAGGTGTTCTATTATGGAACAAAATAGAAATATAGAAGTGTATGATGATATCGGTAACGTAAGTAAAAGAGTACAACAATTAAGACACGAAGGTGTCGATGAAAGACGTGTCATTCTTTTCTCAAAACATTCTCCTCCGACAGAATTTACTCGCGAGCATGATGTAGAAATTCGTATGGGAGAAGGAAATTTATGGCAAAAGTTTGAGTCTTTATTTACTGATAAAGACGGCGAAGAGCGAGCTACTGAAGATTTACAATTTACTCCTTATGAAGAAACAGAGTTTAGTAACGCTATGGATGCTGATCAATACGTACTTTATATTCCGTATCAGAGTATAGGGCAAGTACAACTTGAAGATGAAGAAAAAATCGATCTAAGTAAAAGAGACAATTACTAAAATTAATGAAAAAGAAGAGACGTTAATTTGAGCTGCACCCCTAAAGTTGGACACTAAAATCCAACTTTAGGGTAGCACATCAATTCGTATCTTCTTTTTCATTTACAAATAAATATTCCTCTCGTATCGAGTAATTAAAGCGCTTTAAAAAGTTTCGATATTCTTTTAATGATTTACGTTTTCCAGGGTGACGCGGAATCGTTACTTTGTTATGACGTTTTAAAAATAGATAATAGCTCTCACATAGATGGTCTGTAAATCCAGTAAATAGTTGATGTTGATATCGTTTGTATAACGCATCATTGTGTTTTAATAAATGTTCAACTTCTTCATACATCTTAATAATTCGATTTACTTCTTTAATCAGTTGGTTGTTAATTTCTTCATCCATTTCTAAAAACTGGAACACTTCTTTATACATACTGCTAATTCCGCTTTTAATAATATCGATACAATAATCACAGTAACGCTTTACTTCGTCGCAGCTGCTTTCACGTTTCTTGCATTCTAAAATATCACATATCAATAATCGATCATTTAACGACTTCATCAATATGCCTCACTATTTTAAAAAATAATAAAATCCGGACAGATGCAGTCGTCCAACTGTTGTATTGTAATTAACATCGTAGTGACTAAATATAACATTCTCATTAAATATCTCTCCTCTTAATTTAAATGATTGTAAATTTAAATCGATTATAGCAGAGCGTATTTTAAATGTTATCGATTAATTTTAATCTATTCGTATACGAATATTGCTTAATCTTTGCTTGATTTTCTCATTTGGATAATCTTTTAATAAGCATTTCATATACGTGAATTGATCATGTAGTAAGGGGTCCTTTGTATTCATGTATAACAACAGTCGTGAATACTCGATGTCTGTTTTTAAATACGTCGACTCGAATTGCTTTTGTAGCGCTGTTGCATTGTCTAACTCTCTTTTTACAAGATGAAACCATCCTTTACGGCAATAAATTGCTGCTAAGTTACCATAAACTCTTATGATATGTTTAAAGTTTTGTCGAGTAACAAGGACATTTTTGATAACATGATTCGCTTTTTTAAAATGTTGAAACGCTTCTCGTCCTAACTGTAACTCTATAATCCCTATCATTAAATGAATCTCTGCGAGTATCACGTCGATAGGATTGTATATTTCTAGCATTGATTTAGCTTCTTGTAACAAGTGGATTGCACGAACTAAATCGTCTGCTCTATAGCTTAAAAGTGCTTCATGGTATATACAATATGTATTTAAGTATGAATTTTTCTCACGTATGTAGCTTGGAATACCTTCAAGTACTTCTTTCATTTTAGTAAAATCTTTATGTTTCCTTGCGTCATCTAATTGCTTTCTCGGACTAATTAAATCGAGTTGCATGATGAATTCTTCTCTGTCGATATCTAACGTTTCTAACAAGGCAAAAAACTCTCGTACACTTCCCGTATCGTGTCCATTTTCAATGCGTGAAATCACCGTTTGACTAATTGAACTCTCAAGAGATAAATCGTGCTGAGTCCATTTGAGTCGTTGTCGTTTATCTTTTAAATAGAACATCAATTCTTTCAACATTATTTTTACCTCATAAGTATATTTGATATAAACATATCCTATAAATTATAAAAGTACAACTTATAACAGAGCGAGTTATCATATAGACGATTATGGTATCATTTAAGTACATAGATCAATAATAGGGGTTGAAATGATGACGCTATATACATTCCAAGACGAAAAATCGCTCGTTGATAAAATTACTGAATTAAAATTAAATTTTATTAAGACGCGCCAAATGACTGTAGTCAGTAATAAACGACCAACGAAAGAATTTAAACATAATACAGATGTTGAATTTGTAAAAGGTGATGGAACGATATGGGAAAGAACCGTTGGAGGGCTTTTTAACAAATCTCCAGAATCACTCATATCACGCCGCTTTAACCTAGATGGCGAGAGTTTAAATACGTATCATGAAGCACTTATAAACGGTGAGTTTATACTTATTATCAATGATGGTAAAAAAGAAGTCGAAATAGATGATGAAACAGATTTAAAGCCAAAATCTGAGGCGAATCACGTATTAGAAGATGAAGAATTTGTAGAAATACTGGATAGCTATGGGCTGAACTCTGAGCGTTCATTTATAGAAGGGAATAATAAAAAAACGAAGAGAGGATAATATCCTCTCTTCGTTTTTTATGGTTGCGGGTTTACATCTTTTGGAATCGGGTTTTCATATGGTTGTTTTTTTAGTTTTTCTTCGTGTTCTTCTTTCATTTCACTTAGAAGTGTTTCGTCATGAAGTACGTGAACTGCTGTATTTGCCATCACTCTCGCTGCTCTGTACATCCCTTTAAATGCATAACTTGATAGACCTTGCGCTGTCATTTGCCACGTATGAAGTGGTGTTCCAAATGCTGACGTTGCTGCAGATATTTGTGCAGTTGGAGTGACCCAACTTACATCTGCAACGTCTGTTGATCCGAGCATTACCTTGCCCGTTACAACGTAATCATGAACGACGTCACTTAATGGTTTTCCGATTACTTTTTCGCCATCTACAACCGCACCAAAACTCTCATTGGCTTTAATTGCTCCTTCTTTTTCACTATCTGAAAGTGTATCGACAATTTTTTGAGCGAATTTGAGTTCTTCATCTGTAAAAGTAATTTCCGCTTCTTCTTTTTTAAGATAATCGTACATGACCGCTTCAAGTGCGCGGTTCGGTTCGTAGTCTGAACATGCTTTTTGAATTTCAAATGATGATTCTGTTTCTGTCATTAATGCAGCACCTTGAGCTATCTTTTTAACACGTTCAAATAATTCGCGTGTTTCTTTTAACGTTTCTGCACGGATTAAATACAACACTTCTGCGTCTGATTGAACGACGTTAGGAGAAGTTCCTCCTGTATTTAACACTGCGTAATGGACACGCGCCGTGTCACTCATATGTTCACGCATATAGTTAACGCCAACGTTCATAAGTTCTACAGCGTCTAACGCACTACGACCAAGTTCAGGAGATTGTGCAGCGTGTGCACTCGTACCTTTAAATTTAAACTTCACTTGATAGTTTGCGAGTGTTTTGTTCATCATTACAGCGTTAATTGGCGCTGGATGCCAACAAAATGCATAATCTAAATCATCAAATACGCCTTCACGACTCATAAATGTTTTACCAGATCCGCCTTCTTCTCCTGGCGTTCCGTAGTAAATTACAGTTCCTTCTAGATTATTAGCTTCGAGATATTCTTTTACAGCGATTGCTGCAGCAAGTGACCCGATACCGAGTAGGTTATGTCCACAACCGTGACCATTCCCTCCATCTTCAATAGGACTATGCTCAGCAATGCCTGGCTCTTGACTTAAACCAGATAATGCATCGAATTCTCCAAGAAAACCAATGACTGGTTTCCCAGAACCAAATTTTCCTAAAAATGCCGTATCGATATTTGCGACATTTTCTTCAACTTCGAATCCTTCATGTTTTAACGTTTCGATTAACTTTTTTGATGAATTATATTCTTGAAAGCGCGTCTCTGGATGTTCAAATATATACGTACTAACCTCGTTTAAAAATTTTGATTTTGACTCAATAATATCTTTTATAAATTCTTCATGTTTCATTAATTTCAAATCCTTCATTTTAACTCATTTAAAATATTAATAAATGTCGTAATCGCAACTTCTAGAACTGCTTCATCAACATCAAACGACGGATGATGGTGACCGTACTTTAAGTGATATGGAAAAATTAAATACGTCGCTTTCCCATTATTCTCCTGAACAATATTTATAAATACTGCTGCATCTTCCGATGCGTCCATAGACACTTCATCGACAATTGTTTTTACAGCGTCATTACTTACAGTCGCACTTTTCACAATATCGATCATCTCTTTAGAACATGTCGCACTCGGTGCGAATCCTTCAACCGTAATTTTACTCTCACAGCCGTACATCTTTGCACCGTTTTCGATAATCTCTTTTGCACGTTCAAACATATATTCATTTAACTGTGTCGTTTCCCCGCGTGACTCACACTCGAGTTTTGCATAATCCGGTATAATATTTCGACCTTGTCCTGCTTGCAGTGTACCGACGTTTAACCTTGTTGCTCCTTCTCTATGTGGTGCGATTGTATTTAATGATAAAGCAATCGCTGATGCTGCGAGAAGTGCGTTGTTGCCGTCTTGCGGATTAGACCCCGCGTGAGATGACTGACCGAAAAGTTCAACGTTGAACTTTGTACTTGCTAAAAAGTTTGTCGCTGTCGCTCCTACTGTCCCGACTTCTTCGCTGATTGTCCCGACGTGTCCACTTAAAAAGTAGTCCGCATCATCTAACCAACCTTTTTTAGCATAACTTGCCGCACCTCTAACACCTTCTTCAGAGTTTTGAAATATAATTGTGTACTTTCCTGTTAACTCATCGATATGTTCGTCGATATACGTCGCTACGCTAATTCCAATCGCTGCATGAGCGTCATGACCACAAGCATGCATCTCACCGTCATGTTTCGACTGAAATCCTTCTTTAAACGGAACGTGTTCAATCTCATTACTTTCCTTAATTGGTAACGCGTCGATATCAAATCGAAGGACCACATGAGGTCCTTTTTGATTTGTATCGATTGTCGCAACTACACCTGTTTTATACGGGTGTATTTTTTCTAGAAATGAAGACGGTACTCCGTAATCTAATGCACGTTGATATGTGTTTGCCATTACGTCATCACTCGGTAAACCGACTTGCGTGTCAATATCGAGTGCATCGTCTCCAACATATAAATTAAAGTTTGTTTGAGACAGTCTTTCATAAATTAAGTATGTCGTAATATACTCTGTAAATCCAACTTCTGGAACTTGATGTAGTAACCTACGATTTTCTTTTGCATACTTAATTAGCTCGTCCATAAATATCCCTTCTATCCTCTAGATTCTAATAACGTATATGCACCTGGTCCGAGTGGCAGGCCTGTATAGTAGAACACTAATAGTAATATGATCCATGCAAATAAGAATGAGAATGCGTATGGAATCATTAATGACATATATGTTCCAATATTTGAATTTTTATCGTAACGTCTCATAAATGAAATAATAACAATCATTAAAGGATACAGTGGTGTTACGATGTTCATACTAGAGTCTGCGATTCTGTATGCTGCTTGTACGAATGCTGGGTCATAACCGAGTTGCATAAACATCGGTATAAATACCGGTGCTTCTAATGCCCATTTTGCTGATCCTGAAGTAATTAAGAAGTTTAATAAACCAGTAAATATGACATATAGAATAATTAGCGGAATACCTGTGAATTGGATACTTTCAAAGAATGCTGCACCGTTTACTGCTAACCAAATTGCTAAGTTAGACCAGTTAAAGTACGCGATGAACTGAGCAATCGCAAACACTAATACGATATAAGGTGCCATATCTTTTATCGCTTCCGCCATTTTATTAGTGACATCTGTTGAAGTCTTTAACACTTTTGTCGTAAAGCCAAACGTCACACCAACAATCATGAACCATACTAAAATAACAGGTACAATTCCTTTTAATAATGGAGAATTTAAAAATCCACCGTCTTCTCCTGCTAAATATGAGTTTGGTAAGAAGAATCCACCAACGATAAGTCCCCAGTAAATAACTGATGCGATTACCGCTAATAACACACCGCGTCCACCATTTTGAACTTCAGTTTCTTCTTCATCTTCTACTGCACCTTCATATGTACCGAGTCTTGGCTCTATGAATCTCGTCGTAATTAACCCACCGATAATCGTTAACATAAATACTGATACTACGTTAAAGAAGTAGTTATCTAATGGAGTCACTACAAATTCTGGATCAATAATTCTCGCCGCTTCTGTAGAAATACCAGAAAGTAATACGTCTGTACCCGCGACTAATAAGTTCGCTGTAAATCCGGCACCTGCACCCGCGAAACCTGCTGCAAGACCAGCAAGTGGGTGACGTCCAACTTTATAAAATACGAGCGCTGCGAGTGGCGGAATGATAACTGCGGAAGCATCTGAAGCAATGTTCCCCATAATACCAACAAACACAACTGTATACGTAAGTATAAATGGTGGTGCTTTAAGTAAAGTTTTTCTAATTACATAATCAAAAAATCCTACTTTTTCTACAAGTCCAACACCGAGCATCATCGCTAAAACAAGACCAAGTGGTGCGAATCCTGTAAAGTTCGTCACTGTCTCAGTTAATATAAATTCAATACCCTCACGTGACAGTAAACTTTTAACTTCAACAACTTCACCTGTTGAAGGGTGTACTGTTGATGCACCAAGACTTGTTGCAATAACTGATATAACAACTATTAAGACTGCAAATATTAAAAATAGTACAAAGGGATCCGGTAAACGTGATCCAATTTTTTCAATCACGTCTAACGTTCTTTGAAATAGACTTTTCTTCGTGTTTTCCATGGAATACACCTCCACTTATAGTTATAGTAATCATAAAATATTTTTAGCCTATAAAGCAATCGTTTTCAAAATAAAACAGAAAAAAATACCCTCGCTGTAACCTCTAGTACAGTGAGGGTGTTAAGATTAAGCTTCTTCTTTAATGAAAGGAAGTAATCCCATGTGACGTGCACGTTTAATTGCAGTTGTTAACTGACGTTGATACTTCGCTGAAGTACCTGTAACACGTCTTGGTAAAATTTTACCACGTTCTGAAATGAATTTTTTCAGAAGATCTACTTCTTTATAGTCGATGTGCGTAATTCCGTTTGCAGTAAAGTAGCAAACTTTTCTACGACGACGACCGCCTCTTCTTGGACCTGCCATAGTAATCCTCCTCTTGATTATAGATTCACTATCGATGTGTGTGATCGATATTCGTATCTATAACTACATATTCAAAACGTGTATAGTAGTGTGTTTTTATGTGCTTTACTATTATATAGTGTTTAATTTTTAATGTCAATTTTCTTTTACGCGGATAAATAGCATCATTACAAAACTAATTGTAATAATGGAAATCACCCACATCCAAGCGAGTGTCATGTTACCAGATTGAATCGCTGAGTATACTGCTGTAGGTAACGTTTGTGTTTTACCAGGGATATTACCTGCAAACATTAACGTCGCTCCGAATTCACCGAGTGCACGTGCGAAACTTAACATCGCACCTGTAATGAGTAAATTTTTTGACAGCGGGATAATTATTTTAAAAAATATACGTGCTTCTGAATTCCCATCAACACGTGCCGCTTCAATAATATGTTGGTCAATTGATAAAAAACCATTTTTCGCCGATTGATACATTAAAGGGAATGCAACAACTGTACTTGCGATAATTGCTGCATATATCGTAAAGAGTACTCCGTGATCAAAAATCATATGTATCAGCTGACCGATATACGACTTTTTACCAAATACGATAATGAGTATAAATCCAACTACTGTTGGTGGAAGTACAATTGGCAACATGAGTATCGTTTCTAAAACGACTTTACCTTTAAATTGATACTTCGTCATGAGACGCGCTGCAAGTACACCAAATATAAATGCAAGTATAAGTGCAACTGACGCCACTTTTAGCGATAAAATTACCGGGGTCCAAAAGGCCATATCAGTAATATTCATATAAACCCTACTCTACAGTAAAACCGTACTTTTTAAAGATATCTAATACAGCGTTACTATTTAAGAAATCATAAAATTCCTTTACTGATTCAGACTCACTTAGTGTCCCAATCGGATAAATGATCGGTTTATGTGTGTCGCTACCAAATTCATCGACGATATCGACGTTGTCTTTTTCAGTTTCAGCATCTGTTTCATAAACAACCCCAGCGTCTACTTCACCTTGAGCAACGTAAGTGAGAACTGCACGTACATCACTTGCATATATAAATTTACTCTCTAATTCATCAAACAAATTAAGAAATGTGAACGCTTCTTTTGCATACTTTCCTGCTGGTACTGTTTCTACCTCACCAATTGCGATTTGTGATACGTATTTTAAATCATCAATTGAATTTACAGTACCGTCTTCAGGACGAATTAAAACGAGTTTGTTTTCAAGGTAATCTTTCTTTTCAAAAATTAACCCTTCGTCATCGACTTGTTTAAAATCATCTTGTGATGCAGAAATAAATAAATCAACCGGTGCACCTTTTAAAATCTGTTCACATAACGCGCCTGAACCACCATAGTTGACATCGATTTTTACGTCACTTTCTTTGTTGTACTCTTCGATTACTTCATTTAGCGCATCTTGTAAACTTGCTGCTGCAGATACTGTAATCGTTTCTGCTTTTGTCTCTTTTTTACTTTCTTGTTTTGAATCATTACTACAAGCAGTTAATACTAATACAAAAATAAGTGAGATTAAGAATAGTATTCTTTTCATTTAAATAATATACCCATACTCAGAGAATACATCTAAACTATCGTTTGATAATAGGTAACTATAAACAGTTCGTGTGCTACTCTCGAGCTCTTCCTTTTTTATAATTCCTACTTTGTAGATATACGGTTCAACAATGTTACGTGGTAATCGTTTCAGGACATGATAATCTTCATCTGCTTCAACTTCTGATAGATATAAGACTCCAACAGATGCATTGTTATTTGCAATGTCTTGTTTTACATCGTCTACACTATCGCCGAGAATTAGATTGTCTGTCGTACTTACATCTTTAAATTCATCGTCTTCAAATACTTTTTTGCTCAACTCACCCTCTTCATAAAGCTCAGGGTTTAAGATAGCAATACGCGTATCTTCATCGATATCTGATGTCTTTTGAATATCTGGTGAATCTACTTTTGTAAATAATACAAGCTCATCCATCATGCCAACACCAGTGTCTTTATGTTCGATTAATTTTTCATCAATCATTTCATTTACAATATCTTCTGTTGTAAATACAATTGCATTTTTATCATTATTGATTGTTTCATCGATCATTTCATCATTTTTTAAATATTTAACGTCGAGAATGATGTCTTCATGACTTTCTTGGAAGTTTTTCGCAATTTCCTCAAATGGTTCTTGTAAGTTTTCACGTACATATATCGTTACAACTTCTGGTTCTATCGTTTTTACTTTTTCTTCTTCTTTTTCTTCTACCGTTTTGTCTTTACTCGGTGGCTCCTCTTTATTTGAAGATGAATTATTTTGACATGCGACCAATACAAATGTCACCGCCATAAGTACAAATAGTATGATCGACTGTCTTTTATTTATAAAACTCATAACTAAACTCCTTAAAAAATAGCATTAAACACACTATATAAATATTTTAAAATAACTTATGTAAAAAAATAAACCGAGACGATTGTCTCGGTTTGCACACACCGAAATCCACACATTGATTTCAGTTTTAACACTACTAATACACATACAATTCGTAGTTATAAAATTAAATTCTCTATGTTAGAACGGTAAATCGTCCTCACTAATGTCTACGTTTCCTGTAGAATTCGCAAATGGATTCTCAGGTGGACGTGAACCGTAAGATTGATTTCCGCTGTTATACGGCTCAGAATAACTTTCTGCCGCATGACTTGCCTGATTACTGCTGTTTTGTCGATTTTTCGGTTCTAAGAACTGAACACTGTCACATACTACTTCTGTAACATATACTCTTTGACCTTCTTTGTTTTCGTAGCTACGTGATTGGAGTCTTCCATCAACGCCTACTAAACTACCTTTTTGAACGTAGTTTTTAACGTTTTCTGCTTGTTTTCTAAATACAACACAGTTGATAAAGTCAGCACCACGTTCTCCGTTTCTGTCAGTAAATGGTCTGTTGACTGCTAAGGTAAAGTTACCTACTTGTACACCACTTTGACCAGCGCGGAGTTCAGGATCTCTTGTGAGACGGCCAACTAAAACGACACGATTCAGCATGTAATCATCTCCATTTTCTATTCATTACTTTTCTTCGCGTTCTTCGTCGCGAACTACGATGTGACGAATGATGTCGTTGCTGATTTTAGCAAGACGGTCAAATTCGTCAACTGCTTTTGAATCTTCTGCATCTAATTTAACAATTTGGTATAAACCGTCTTTGTAGTCTTCGATTTCGTAAGCTAAACGACGTTTACCCCACTCTTTAGATTCGATGATTTCAGCACCGTTAGAAGTAAGCACTTCGTCAAAACGCTCAACGAGTTGTTTTACTGCATCTTCTTCTAAATCCGGACGTACGATATATAAAATCTCGTATGCTCTTTTCATCTTTACACCTCCTTATGGACTTTGCGGCCAAAACATTCGTTTTGGCAAGGAATAATTTTCATTACTCACAATCAGATATTATACCAGTTTGGTTTACGAAATACAATTGTTAATGTGAAATATTCTTTTATATTTAACTATTAAATCACTCATAATATTTATCATATGAAATAATTGAATGTTTTATACGTTTAATAAATTCCTTATCACTACTCACAACATCCAATACATCTGTAGTTATATAAACAATGAAATTTTTATTATAAAAATAAAGATAATTATCTTCAGCATCTAATGATTTCATATATTGATAATAATAACGAATTACCTCAGGACTTACATTTTTAATTTCAGCAAAAATATATTCAATTAAGTCGTCCTCTTCTGTATAGTTCACTTGTTTTAGTTTAAAATCATGTTTATTCTTAAACGCATCCATATAACTTTTTAATTTTAAATTTAATATTTCTCGTGATAATCCATTAATTGAGTAACTGTCTAGATAAAAGATATGAAAGGATTCATCTTCTTTAAATAAACTTATAATAAAGTTAAAAATATATTCATTTACACAATCAAAATCGAATCTTACTCTATTTGTTTTTCTTGCATGCAGGTAAGGACTAATGTTGGTTTGACTAAGATCAATGTTAAATGGTGTATTCATCTAGTAACCCCTCTATAAATTTATAATTATTATAAACCTATATTTAAAATTAATAAATTAAAAACTGCATCATTTAGTGATGCAGTTATTGACTAGTGTTTAAACGTTAAATCTAAAATGCACGACGTCTCCATCCTGCATAATATAATCTTTTCCTTCTAATCGTGATTTACCCGCTTCTTTTACAGCCGCTTCACTTCCTAGTTCTACGAGATCATCGTAGCTCATTACTTCCGCACGGATAAATCCTTTTTGGAAATCTGTATGGATGATCCCAGCACATTCTGGTGCAGTCATTCCTTTTTTAAACGTCCATGCGCGTACTTCTTGAACGCCCGCTGTGAAGTATGTCGCAAGTCCTAATAAGTCGTATGTTTGACGAATTAATTTATCAAGTCCTGATTCTTCAAGTCCGAGTGCTTCTAAAAATTCGTTTTTATCTTCATCGTCGAGTACTGCCATTTCTTCTTCGACACGCGCAGATACTGGTACAACTTGTGCATCTTCCGCTTTTGCGTAATCGATGATTTTCTTTAAATATTCGTTGTTTTCTAAATCAGCTAATTCATCTTCAGCAACGTTTGCCACGTATATAATTGGCTTTTGTGTTAAGAAGTTTAAATGTTTTACAACTGCTTTTTCTTCAGCTGTCAGTGAAACTGAGCGTACTGGTTTGTTTTCTTCAAGTGCGACTTTAATTTTAGTTAATACATCTGTTTCAAACATTGCGTCCTTATCTTTTTGACGTGCCATTTTTTCAACACGTGGTAAGCGTCTTTCGATACTTTCTAAGTCTGCAAAAATTAACTCCATATTAATTACTTCGATGTCATCAATTGGATCGACTCTACCTGAAACGTGTGTAATGTTGTCGTCATCGAATGCACGAACGACCTGACAAATTGCGTCTACTTCACGGATGTGAGATAAGAACTTGTTACCTAAACCTTCCCCTTTTGATGCACCTTTTACGATACCTGCGATATCTGTAAATTCAAATGCTGTTGGGACTGTCTTTTTTGGTACGACGATTTCAGTTAACTTATCAAGTCTTTCATCTGGTACGTCTACGATTCCGACGTTTGGGTCGATTGTTGCGAATGGATAGTTCGCAGCAAGTGCCCCTGCCTTAGTAATTGCGTTAAATAAAGTAGATTTACCAACGTTTGGTAATCCGACGATTCCTGCTGTTAATGCCATTATTTTCTCTCCTCAAATTAAAATTGTTTGATGTGCTTTATACGTTTTATAAACTCTGGTCTCGGTAACATAATCGTACGATCACACGCTGTACATTTAATTTTGATATCTGCACCAAGACGCGTGACTTTAAATTCATTATTTCCACATGGATGTGGTTTTTTCATCTCAACAATACTGCCAAGCTGGAATTCTTTACTCATATATTTACCTCTTTACTTCTTTTCTTCATTAAATTCTACAGATGGAACACCGAGAATAATTTCGTTGTTTTTAAGAAGTGTTTGAATGTTTTTACGATAATCACGTAGCACCTGGAATTGTTCCATTGGACGCGTAATAAACATAATTCTATATTGTAATTGACCACTAATGAAATCTTGAACACCGAGTAATTGTGGTGGTTCTACGATACTTTCGTTTTTCTGCCAATTTTCTTCAAAATATACACTTAATAATCTTTCAACTCGACTAATATCTGTGTCAATCGGTAAGTAAAACTCTAAAAACGCAATCGAATTTTCTTTAGAAAAATTCACAACTTCTCCTATTGTACCATTTGGCACCATATACATTTCAGAGTTATAACCTAAAACTTTCGAACTTCTAAGTCCGAGGTATACGACTTGTCCTTCTGCAATTGGTGATCCTTGATTTGTAAATTTTACAAAGTCACCTTTGTCGAACTGATTTTCTAAAATGATAAAAAACCCAGTAATCATATCTTTAACTAAACTTTGTGCACCAAAACCGATTGCTAAACCAGCAATCCCTGCCCCAGCGAGTAGTGTCCCAACAGGTATGTTAAATATTTCCAAAATTGTCACGACAATAACGAACCATCCAAATACCGTCACGCTATTTTGTAACATACTTAGAAGTGTTTTATTGCGCTTTAAACTAATGGGTGCTCTACCTGGTCGAATGGAGATTTTCTTAAGTAAAAAGTTTTCG
Organism: Nosocomiicoccus sp. HMSC09A07; assembly: GCF_001808485.1. Taxonomy (NCBI): domain Bacteria; kingdom Bacillati; phylum Bacillota; class Bacilli; order Caryophanales; family Staphylococcaceae; genus Nosocomiicoccus; species Nosocomiicoccus sp. HMSC09A07. The sequence continues at coordinate 152,594 of NZ_KV793632.1, read as the reverse complement.
ATAATACGATTGACAATTTTTATAATGATCATCCCTAAAATGACTATAAAAATTGACCATAATACACGTTCTCCAACGTTAACCCATAGTTCTACAGATGTGATTTTTTTCCATATCGTATCTAAAAAACTCGTATCTAATGGTGTATCAATCGCTTCGACTGCCATCAACGTTAGCCATTTTAGAATCATTTAATCCTCTCCTATTTCACTCAGTAATGTGACGAGTCGCTTGTACTCTTCAACACTCGTAAAAGATAAAACTATTTGTCCCTTTTTGCCGACTTGTTTAATATCGACATCCGTACCTAACCGTCGTTTTAAGGACTGTTCCACACGTGCGATTGGTGCGGGTTTTTCGACATATTTCTTTTCTGTTTTTTTAGTCGCTTCGAATTTACGTACAAAACGTTCTGTCTCACGAACATTCCACTTTTCATCGACAATTCGTTTAGCGATTTCTTCAATATGTAACTGATTTTTTAAACTGAGTAATGTTCGTCCGTGTGCTGTTGTTAGTTTACCATCTTGTATAAGTTGTATTACTGAATGAGGTAAATTTAATAAACGAATCATGTTCGCGATATATGATCTCGATTTACCAAGCTTTTTAGCCGTTTCTGATTGATTGAGATTCAACGTTTCCATATATTTTTTGTAACTCATCGCTTCCTCAAATGGATCTAAATCTTCACGTTGTAAGTTTTCAATTATCGCATATGTCATCATTTCTTCATCTGACATTTCTTTGACAATCGCATCGATAGTTTCTAAGTTTAACGCTTTAAACGCACGCCATCTTCTCTCTCCAGCAATTAACGTATACCCTATAACAGTTTGACGCACAATAATCGGTTGAAGTAGTCCGTTTTCTTGTATAGAAACTTTTAATGCATTTAACTCTTTTTCGTCAAAATGCAGTCTCGGCTGATATGGATTCGGTTTGATATCAGAAACACGAATACTTTCTAAGCGACTCATTTCTGCATCTCTCCTACTTTTTAATTTTTATATTAATGATATACGTATCTTCATCTTCTGTTTTTTCACATAACACTTCATGACCGTGACGTTTAATTTTTTGAATTTCATTATCTAAATCATTCATGAGAAATGTCATGTCATCATTAAAGTTAATTTGCGTTTCTTTTTGTTTCAAACGGTTTTTAACGAGCTGCTCGGTATCTTTAACGGTCAAATCTTTGTCCTTTACTTTTTCTAACACTTCGTACTGCATAGCGTTATCTAAAGAAAGCATTGCCCTCGCGTGTCTTTCACTTATATCATTATTTTGTAACGCCGTTATAACGGGTGATGATAGCTTTAATAATCGTAATTTATTCGCGATAAAGGACTGACTTTTTCCAAGTGAATGCGCGAGATCCTTTTGTGTAATGTCATCCATAGATAATAAGTCTTTATATGCAAGTGCTTCTTCGTAAGGAGATAAGTCTTCACGTTGAATATTTTCAATAATCGCTATAACTGCTGCTTCTTGATCTGTAAAATAGCGAATAATCGATTCGACATTTTCAAAATGTAATGATTTTATTGCTCTAAAACGGCGTTCGCCTGCGATAATTTCATACATACCTTCTTCGATTGGTCGTAACGTAATCGGTTGAAGTAGACCATGAACTTCAATAGAATCGGCAAGTTCTTTGATCGATTTGTTATCAAATACTTTTCTCGGCTGGAATCTGTTCGGTACGATTTTTTCAACCGGTATTTTTTCAATCTTATCTTCAACGTGACGATCCGTTTTATCGAGTAGATTAAATAACTTTGAAAATGGCTTTTTCAACGTGATTCCTCCTTTACTTTACTAATGGTTTTTTATTCGGTGTACCTGGTTTTCTCGGGAAATCTCTCGGAGTTTTTCGTTTTTTATCGAATTCGATAATATAACGCTCGCTATTTTCATGTGGCAATGATAACGAGAACACTTGACTCAATTCTCCACCAAGTAATTCTAAAGCAAATTCCGCTTCTCTTAATTCTTCTTCTGCCTTTTGACCTTTTAATACGATTAAACGCCCACCTGTACGAACGAGTGGTAAACATAATTCTAGTAATACATTTAAGCGTGCAACTGCACGTGCTGTTACGATATCAAACATATGTCGTTGACCATGTTGACCGAATGTTTCTGCACGGTCATGTACTAATGTAATTTTATCTAATTTTAAGTTTGCTGTTAATTCATTTAAAAAAGTAATACGCTTTTTTAATGAATCGACGATCGTTATTTTTAAATCTGGACGAATGATTTTCATCGGTAATGAGGGGAACCCTGCACCTGCACCAACATCACAAATTGATGCACCTTCTTCGATATCTAAGAAAAATAACGGCGTAATTGAGTCATAGAAATGTTTTTCATACACTTCTTCTTCATCTGTAATTGCTGTTAAATTCATTTTTTCGTTCCATTCGACTAACATTTTAAAGTATATATCGAATTGTTCGAGCTGATAATCTGTCACTTCAATACCTTCGTCTTTTAAATAACTTATAAACTCTTCTCTTGTCATCATTATCCCTCTGAATTTAAGAAAAAAGGCTTAAATAAGCCTTTAATCTTGTATTTTCGCTATTTTCCCTTGTTCGATATAAACGAGTAAGATAGAAATATCTGCTGGGTTAACGCCAGAAATTCTAGACGCTTGTGCGAGATCTAACGGTCTTACTTCTTTTAACTTATCGCGCGCTTCTGACGCAAGTGAATGAATTTGATCGTAGTCGATATTATCTGGAATACGTTTACTTTCCATACGCTTCATTTTTTCAACTTGCGTTAAAGATTTTTTAATATAGCCATCGTATTTAATTTGAATTTCAATTTGTTCTTTCTCTTCAGGTGAAAGTACGGATTCTTCGTTTAGAATTTCCATAATATCATCGTAATTCATTTCTGGACGACGCAGTAAATCTCTAGCGAGAATGCCGTCTTTTAATCGAGATCCACCTTTATTTTCAATAATAGACTGCGTATGTTCATTTGGTTTAATACGAATCGATTCGAGTCTTTCAAGTTCATTTTCAATTCTTGCTTTTTTACTTTGGAATCTCTCATAACGCTCTTCTGATATAAGTCCTTCACGGTATCCAATATCAGTTAATCGTAAATCTGCATTGTCGTGACGTAAAATTAAACGGTGTTCTGCACGAGACGTTAATAATCTATATGGTTCCTCTGTTCCTTTTGTTACTAGGTCATCGATTAACACACCGATATACGCATCTGTACGACTTAAAATTAATGGTTCTTTACCAAGTAATTTGTTTGCTGCGTTAATACCCGCGATAATACCTTGTGCAGCCGCTTCCTCATAACCACTTGTTCCATTAATTTGTCCTGCTGTAAATAAATTTTCTATTTTTTTAGTTTCAAGTGTTGGCCATAATTGTGTCGGTACGACCGCATCGTATTCAATTGCGTAACCTGTACGCATCATACGTGCATTTTTAAGTCCAGGAATTGTCTTTAACATTTCTTGTTGTACATGTTCTGGCATACTCGTAGATAACCCTTGTACATAGACTTCTTTTGTATGTCTACCTTCAGGCTCTAAGAATATTTGGTGACGTGGTTTATCGTTGAATCGGACGATTTTATCTTCGATAGATGGACAATATCTCGGCCCTGTACCTTCGATAAGTCCAGAATACATTGCTGAAAGATGTAAGTTATCGTTTATAATTTCGTGTGTAAATTCATTCGTGTGAGTCAGCCAACATGGGAGTTGATTCATATTAAATTCTGTTGTGTCATAACTAAATGCACGTGGTACATCGTCACCAGGTTGAATTTCAGTTTCCTCGTAATCGATTGAGTCTGAATTCACGCGTGGCGGTGTACCTGTTTTAAAACGAACGATTTCAAATCCTAGTTCTTTTAATTGATCTGCAAGTTTTAATGAAGGCATTTGATGGTTTGGTCCTGAAGAATATTTTAAGTTTCCTAAAATAATTTCTCCACGTAAAAATGTACCTGTCGTGATAATCACTGCATCACTATAATATTCAGTGTTAATATTAGTGCGAACACCTTTTACGACATCATCTTCGATAATTAAAGCATCGACCATCGCTTGAAGGATATCTAGATTTTCTTCATCTTCTAATACTTGCTTCATCACTTTTTGATAATCTAATTTATCTGCTTGTGCGCGTAATGCACGAACTGCAGGTCCTTTACCCGTATTTAACATACGCATTTGAATATTTGTTTTATCGACAACTTTTGCCATTTCTCCGCCAAGAGCATCCACTTCTCTTACGACGATACCTTTAGCTGGACCCCCTACTGACGGGTTGCATGGCATAAACGCAATATTATCTAGGTTGATTGTCAGCATTAAAGTTTTTAACCCTTTACGAGCCGTTGCAAGTCCCGCTTCAATACCCGCATGTCCTGCACCGACGACGATACAATCGTATTTATTATGCTCCATAATTTTTCCTCCTATTTTCCTAAACAGAATTGACTAAATAGCTGATCAATCAATTCTTCTGAAACATCTTGACCAATTACTTCTCCGAGTAATTGCCACGTTTTTACTAAATCTATTTGGATCATATCTACTGGAATATCCATTTCAGCAGCTTCGATCGCATCAATAATACTTCTATGCGCTTGTTCTAGTAGATGAATATGACGATTATTTGATACGTAAGTTGAATCTTGTATCGAAATACCACCACTAAAGAATAACTCTTTAATACTTTCTTCTAAATCTTTAATCCCTGTGCCCTCTGTAACAGAAGTTAACACGACAGGAAAATCATAATCTGATTTTAAAGTATCGATATCAATTGTACCTTCTAAATCTGTCTTGTTGACGATAATGATGACGTTACGCTCTTTTAAATTGTTTAATATATCTTTATCTTCTTCTGAAAAACCAGTCGTATGATCTAATAGATAAAGTATTAATTCTGCATTTTGTAACGCTTCACGTGAACGTTCGACACCGATTTTCTCAACGATATCTTCTGTTTCACGAATGCCTGCAGTGTCTGTGAGTTTTAACGGAATACCATTGACGTTGACGTATTCCTCTAAAATATCTCGCGTTGTTCCTGCGATATCAGTAACGATTGCACGGTTATCTTGAATGAGATAGTTTAATAAAGAACTTTTACCAACGTTTGGTTTTCCGACGATTACTGTATTTAATCCTTCACGTAAAATACGTCCTTCACGTGATGATTTTAATAGGTCCTCGATTTCTGTTTTAATCGTGCGCGATGCTTCGAGTAATTGACGCGTCGTTGCTTCTTCGACATCATCATACTCTGGATAATCGATATTAACCTCAACTTGAGCAAGTACGACTAATATTTCTTGTCGTAAATGTTCAATATACTCTTTTAAGCGTCCTTGCATTTGTTGGTTCGCAATTTTAGACGCGTCATCTGTCTTTGATCGTATGAAATCCATAATTCCTTCTGCTTGAGATAAATCAATACGTCCATTTAAAAATGCACGTTTTGTAAACTCTCCCGGCTCTGCCATTTCAGCGCCATTTTGTAATGTTAACTGAAGGATATGATTTATTGTATGAATACCACCGTGGCAGTTAATTTCAACGATATCTTCACGTGTATATGTTTTTGGTGCACGCATAACGGCTACCATTACTTCTTCGATTACTTCGTTCGTTTTTGGATCGACGATATGACCGTAATTGATCGTATGAGAGTCTACTTCCTTTAAACTCTTTTTACCTTTATATAGTCGGTCTGCGATGGCGATTGCTTCATCTCCTGAAAGTCTGACAATTGCGATGGCTCCTTCACCAACCGGTGTTGATATACTCGAAATTGTGTCAAATTTCATTGGATTATCCCTCTATTCTCTTTCAATAACAATATGACGATTTGGTTCTTTACCAGCTGAGTAAGTTTTGATGTTTGTAACGTTATAAAGAGCGTTATGAATGATCTTTCTTTCATATGCTGGCATCAGTTCTAAGTGTACTGGTAGGTTTGTACGTACTGCTTTTTTCGACATATTAATCGCAAGATTTTCAAGTATTTCTTCGCGTTTTTCGCGATAGTTTTCTGTATCGATAATAATTCTTCCGTAACCTTTATATATTCTATTGAAGTAATGCTGGCCAATTTCACTTAACGCATTTAATGTCGATCCACGTTTACCGATGACTTTTGCCGCTTTATCTGCAAATACGTTAATCATTACTGTACGATCGTCGACTGTATAATCTGTATAGTTAGAAATACCCATTTCATTAACAACAGACTGAATATAATTCGCTGTACTTTCGACTGCTTCATCGAACGTAAATTTCGGTGTTTGTACATCAGTCTCTTCATATGAATCGTCTAATTGCTCTTCGTGTTGTTCAACAGTATCTTCTTTCATACCTACAACTTCTTCGACAGTATCTAATTGATTAACGTCTGTCTCTTCTTCTACAACTTCTTGTTCAATAACCTCTAATTCTGTAGTTTCTTCTATAGAATCTTCCAGGTGCCTCATTTGAACTGCTTCAATTGTATTTAATTGTTTTAACTCCGGATTAATAATCGTAAGTTTAACTTCAGCTTCTTTTTTCATTAAACCTAAGAAACCTTTAGAACCTTGTTGTAGTACGTCAATACTGATGTCTGACTCTTCGACATTTAAATCGTTTAAACCTTTTTGCAGCGCGTCTTCTACAGTTTCACCTCTGTAAACTTTATACATGTGTCTATCCTCCATTATTTTATGCATTTTGCGATTCGCAAAACGTGTAATAAAGACTTTTCAATGTCGTGATAGTCCATATCTTTAACAGGCTGTCTTGCAATCACAATGTATTCTGTTGTTTTAAGTGTGTCTTTATGTTGAGTGAAAAATGCGCGGATTCGACGTTTAATTTGATTTCTTTTTACGGCATTGCCTAATTTTTTCGAAACACTGATACCAAGTCTAAAATGTGTTTCATCAGACTTTTCTTTCGTATAAATAACGAATTGTCGATTCGCAACAGACTTACCTTTTTTAAAGACATACTGAAAATCTTTTTGTTTTTTAATACGATACTCTTTTTTCATACAACTGTACCTCTTTATGATTACATATTATACAAAATATAGACATGATATGACACTTTATGAATTGACACAAAAAAGATCACCTATGACTAGATGATCTTCATATTATGCAGATAATACTTTTCTACCTTTTCTTCTGCGACGCGCAAGTACTTTACGTCCATTTTTAGTACTCATTCTCGCACGGAATCCGTGTACTTTTGAACGCTTGCGTTTATTTGGTTGATACGTACGTTTAGGCATAACTACACCTCCATGTAATCCAATGCTATATGAATTTTTCTGTCAATAATTTTAGCAACTACTACATAATAACAGAATCCAAATACCATTTCAATTATTTTTTTGGCATTATTACGTATTCTAACAGATTAAATTAGATGTTTTCTTCATAAAAATGTGGATAACTTTTCAATGAATTTTAGTTTTCCACCACATTGTGCATAACTTATAAACAAAATAACACACATTTAATTATTTATGTGGATAACTTGTGAATTTGTGGATACTTTTGTTGGATCATTGATATATTAACGTTTATCTATTATAATTTTTATTGAATTCTATGTGAATAACTAAAAACATAAGTGTTTTATCCACATTTGTGGAAAGGTTGTGGATAACTTTTATCACCATTGTTTATATATTTATCCACAGTATGTGAATTAACTTAAAAGTGAGGTTAAATTTATGGATGGTTTAGGAGAAATTTGGAAAAAGATTTTAGATGAAATCGAACAAAATGTGTCTAGTGCAAGTTTTGGTGTTTGGTTCGCAGACTTAAAATTAGTAGAACTTTCTCAAGAAAATGCAGTGATTGAATCAAGTTCAGAATTCAATCGTAACTGGCTAGAAGAGCATTATAAAGATCTCATTGCAGAATCTATTTTTAAAGTAGTCGGTGAATCGCCTGAGATTACACTCATTGTCGCTGGTGAAGAATCAGTAAATTCATCTATAGTTAAAGATGAAAAACCAGTTGAACCTACTGAAGAACGTGTATTTAATATTAACGAAGAAAACACATTCGATACATTTGTTATTGGAAATGGAAATCGATTTGCACATGCTGCTTCACTCGCAGTCGCTGAAGCACCTGCAAAAGCATATAACCCACTATTTATATATGGTGGTGTTGGATTAGGGAAAACCCATTTAATGCACGCAATCGGTAACTATATTCAAAAAACACGTCCAGATGCTAAAGTCGCATACCTATCAAGCGAACGTTTTACGAATGATTTTATCAACTCGATTCGTGATAACAAACCTGAAGCATTTAGAAATAAATATCGAAATATTGATGTCTTATTAATCGATGACATTCAATTTTTAGCAGGAAAAGAGCAAACACAAGAAGAGTTCTTCCATACATTTAACGCACTTCATGATGAAGATAAACAAATCGTAATTACAAGTGATCGTACGCCAAAAGAAATCCCTACATTAGAAGATAGATTACGATCACGATTTGGTTGGGGGTTAATTACAGATATTACTCCACCTGACCTTGAAACGAGAATTGCAATATTAAAGAAAAAATGTGAAGAAGCAAACGTCGTCATTCCAAAAGAATCGATGCTGTACATCGCAAATCAAATTGATACGAATATTCGTGAACTAGAAGGTGCCTTAACACGAGTCGCAGCATACGCAAAACTAACAAATCAAGAAATGTCTCCAGAAGTTGTTGCGGAAGCTCTAAAAGATATTGTCAAAGAGCCAAAACAAAGAAAAATTAGTATAGAAGACATACAAGCAGTTGTCGCTGAACATTACAGCATTAAAATAGATGATTTTAGTTCTAAAAAAAGAACGCGCTCTATCGCATTTCCACGACACGTCGCAATGTATTTATCGCGTGAACTCACAGATAACTCTTTACCAAAAATTGGAGAGATTTTTGGCGGTAGAGATCATACGACGGTTATTCATGCGCACGAAAAAATTTCTAAATTACTACAAACTGACGAAGAATTCGTAGAGGAATTAAAAGAAATCGAAAATAAACTCGGTTAATATTATGTGAGTAATGTGGATAAATGGTACACTAATATCAACAGTTTATACACATGTGAATAACTTTGATATATCAACGTGTTTTCCACTTATCCACATATTCACAGTGCCTACTACGACTTTTACTATTTTTATATATAATATATAGAATAAAAGGAGTTATCATATGCAAATACAAATTCAACGTGCTTATTTCACAGAACAACTAAACGACGTATTAAAAGCAATATCAAATCGTACAACTCTTCCTATTTTGTCAGGAATTAAAATAGAAGTATCTTCTGACAAATTAGTACTAATAGGGAGTAACGGAGAGATTTCAATCGAAATCACAATTCCAACAGAAGTAGATAACGAAGAAATTTTAACAGTTACTGAACCTGGTGAAGCAGTCTTACCTGCAAGATTTTTCACAGATATCGTTAAAAAATTAGATGGAGATTACGTCCAATTAAAATCAACAGATCAATTTGGAATTCAAGTGAGTGGCGGTAAATCTAATTTCGTCATTAGTGGATCAAATCCAGATCACTACCCACTACTTCCTGAAGTGAATAACGAAGAAAGTATTAAAATCGCAGCATCTGTTTTAAAAACGATTATTAACGAGACAAACTTTGCAGTATCAAGTTCAGAAACTCGCCCAGTTTTAACAGGTGTTAACTGGCAATTCTTTGATGAGTCACTGCATTTTACAGCGACAGATTCACATAGACTTGCGCTACGTAAGTTAAATGACAAAGAAAACTCTATCGAAATTAGTAATGCGATTATTCCTGGTAAAGCATTACACGAACTAAATAAAATTATCGAAGATAGTGAAGAAGATGTGGAAATTAACTTCTCACAAAACCAAGTATTATTTAAATACGGTCATTTAAGATTTATCTCTCGTTTACTAGAAGGAAATTATCCTGACACGTCAAGATTGTTCCCAGAAAACTTCGAGACAAAGTTAGTAATCAATAATAACGAATTTTTAAAAGCGATTGACCGAGTGTCATTACTTGCACTTGAGGGTGGAAATAGCGCGATTAAAATGACAATCGACAATAGTCGTGTTCTTTTATCGTCAAATAGTCCAGAAATTGGAAACGTAGAAGAAGAAGTGGGTGCACTAAATTTAGAAGGTGAACCGCTACAAATTTCATTCAACTCAAGATATATGATGGACGCGCTACGTGCAATCCCTGAAGAAGAAGTTTCAATTGAGTTCTTTGGAACGATGAAACCATTTACGATTCAATCAAGTACATCAAACGATGTTGTTCAATTAATTTTACCAATTAGAACTTACTAAATTTATAAGCTATATGCCTCATGTTTTAAAATATGAGCATATAGCTTTTTTAATTGTTATTAAGTAGGTGGAGTACAAAATAATATAAAAGCCCTCTATGACCCTTAAAATAGCGATTAAGATGAAAATACACCGAAAATACTGTATAATATAAACAATACGAGGAGGAAAAAACAGATGGAAATCGTTCAATTAAGTGATGGAATTATTACAATCGGTCAATTTTTAAAACACCAGTCTATTATTCAGTCTGGTGGAGAAGCAAAGTGGTTTCTTGCAGAGAATGAAGTGTATTTAAACGATGAACCCGAAAATCGTCGTGGCAAAAAGCTTCATCATGGTGACGTCCTCGATCTAGGTGAGTTTGGAGTATATCGAATAGAGTATGTAGATGAAACTATCTAGTATACATTTAGAAAATTTTCGTAATTACGAGTCATTGTCACTCGACTTTCACGACAAGTTGAACGTTTTTATTGGAAAGAATGCACAAGGAAAAACCAACCTACTCGAGTCGATCTATTGTCTCGCAACGACAAAAAGTCATCGTACGACGCGCGATAAAGAAATAATTCGAATGAATCAAGATGAAGCATTAATTTCTGGATATGTACAAAATAGATTTAGTGAAATACCGATATCACTTTTACTTTCTAAAAGTGGAAAACGTGCAAAAATCAATCATATTGAGATGGCTAAATTATCTCAGTATGTCGGGGCACTGAACTGTGTATTATTTGCACCAGAAGATTTAGAAATTGTTAAAGGTGCACCAGAAGTACGTCGTAACTTTATCGATGTAGAGTGTGGTCAAATTTCTAAAATATATTTACAAAGCTTATCAGACTATAAACGTGTCTTAAAACAAAAAAACTTGTATTTAAAAGAAAGACACGTCGATAAAATGATGGTCGAAATCTTTAACGATCAACTCGTTGAAGCAGCATTAGAAATCATTAATAAGCGCGAAGCATTTGTTGAAGCCTTAAATGAGTATGCAAAACAAATACATAGCGACATTTCAAATAATCAAGAAAATTTAACAGTTGAATATCGTCCAAATATTAAATGTTTAGAACTTAAAAAAGAAGAACGATTACAGTTTTTAAAAGAAACTTATGCATCTGTAATCGATAACGAAATAGAACGTCGACAATGTTTAATCGGTCCACATCGAGATGATTTAAAGTTTTATATTAATGATATGGATGTGCAGACATACGGTTCACAAGGTCAACAACGCTCGACTGCGTTGTCTTTAAAACTTGCAGAACTCGATGTTATCGCAAATGAAATTGGAGAGTATCCAATTTTACTGTTAGATGATGTACTCAGTGAACTTGACGAGCACCGTCAAGCACACCTACTAACGTCGATACGTAACCGTGTACAGACGTTTGTAACGACGACTTCAATTAGTGATATTAACCATCAAATTATGGATGAAATGAATTTATACACGATTGAAGAAGGTACGGTTAAAAAATAGCGGAAGGTGACAAAATGGCAGAACAAAGACATGAATCTTATGATGCAACCCAAATACAAGTACTTGAAGGTTTGGAAGCAGTAAGAAAACGTCCGGGTATGTATATCGGCTCGACGTCTTCTAGAGGGTTACACCATTTAGTGTGGGAAATCGTCGATAACTCTATTGACGAGGCGCTCGCTGGCTATGCATCAGCAGTCGACATTATATTAGAGAAAGATGGCTGGGTAAAAGTTATCGATGATGGACGTGGTATTCCAGTCGATATTCAAGAATCGATGGGACGTCCTGCGGTAGAGGTTATTTTAACAGTCCTTCACGCAGGAGGTAAATTCGGTGGCGGTGGATATAAAGTATCTGGTGGTCTACACGGTGTAGGATCTTCAGTAGTAAACGCCTTATCTGAGTCATTAGAAGTATATGTTCATAGAGATAAAAAAGTGCATTTCCAAAGTTATACGCGCGGAGTGCCTGATGCTGACTTAGAAGTCATCGATAAAACAAACAAAACAGGTACTGTTATTCGTTTCAAAGCAGATGCTGAAATATTTACAGAGACACAAGAATATGAAGTTGAAATACTCGAAAAACGTGTAAAAGAACTCGCGTTTTTAAATAAAGGTTTAACAATTCGTCTAAAAGATGAACGTACATCAGACGGTGAAACATATGAGTACCACTATGAAGGCGGTTTAAAGTCATATGTTGAAGAACTAAACAAAAATAAAGAAATCTTAACTGAAGAAGTCATCTATCTAGATGGTGACAAAGAAAACGTTGAAGTTGAAATATCTATGCAGTATCATAGAGGTTTTTCATCGAACGTTTTAACATATGCAAACAATATCCACACTTATGAAGGTGGTACGCACGAAGAAGGATTTAGACGTGCGTTAACACGTGTCATAAACAACTACGGATTTAGTCAAAATATTTTAAAAGAAAACGACGAACGTTTATCAGGTGAAGATGTTAGAGAAGGTCTGACTGCAGTTGTGTCCATCAAACATACAGATCCTCAGTTTGAAGGACAGACAAAAACTAAGTTAGGTAACTCTGAAGTACGTTCGATTACAGATCAATTATTCTCTGAAGGGTTTGAACGTTATTTACTAGAAAACCCACAAGAAGCAAGAATGATTGTCGAAAAAGGAATTACCGCACAACATGCGCGTGTTGCAGCACGTAAAGCACGTGAAATGACGCGACGTAAATCTGCTTTAGAAGTATCAAGTTTACCAGGAAAACTAGCAGATTGTTCATCAAAAGATCCAAGTATTTCTGAGCTATTTATCGTTGAGGGTGACTCAGCAGGTGGTTCAGCAAAATCTGGTCGTAACTCGACAGTACAAGCTATTTTACCGTTACGAGGTAAAATTTTAAACGTTGAAAAAGCGCGACTCGACCGTATATTAGAAAATAACGAAATTCGTGCGATTATCACAGCGCTCGGTACTGGAATTGGAGAAGAATTTGATTTAGAAAAAGCACGTTATCATAAAGTCGTTATTATGACAGACGCAGACGTTGATGGTGCACATATCCGTACACTATTACTCACGTTCTTCTATCGCTTTATGCGTCCGTTAATTGAAGCAGGATATATTTACATTGCACAACCACCACTTTATAAAGTGGAGCAAGGTAAGAAAAAACATTATGTCTATGATGACGAAGCGCTTGAAGAACTACGTCGTACACTACCAGAAACACCAAAAATCTCAATTTCACGTTACAAAGGTCTCGGTGAAATGAACGCAGACCAATTATGGGAAACGACGATGGACGAAGAAAATCGTACACTCTTACAAGTTGAGTTGTCAGATGCGATTGAAGCGGACCAAGTATTTGAGATGTTAATGGGTGACATCGTAGAGTTACGCCGTGAATTCATTGAAGAAAACGCAAGATATGTAGAAAACTTAGATGTTTAAGGAGGAAATTTAATTGGCTGAACATAGTAATATTCAACCCGTAAATATTAGTAAAACGATGAAGAGTTCCTTCTTGAGCTATGCGATGAGTGTTATCGTATCACGTGCGTTACCAGATGTTCGAGACGGATTAAAGCCAGTACACCGTAGAATTTTATACGGTATGTATGATAACGGTATGACGAACGACAAACCGTTTAAAAAATCAGCACGTATCGTCGGAGACGTAATGGGTAAATATCACCCACATGGTGACTCTTCAATTTATGAAGCGATGGTGAGACTCGCACAAGACTTCTCAACGCGTTATCCACTCGTTCATGGACAAGGGAACTTTGGTTCAATGGACGGTGACGGAGCAGCTGCACAGCGTTACACAGAAGCAAAAATGTCGAAAATCGCGATGGAACTATTAAGAGATATTAACAAAAATACGATCGATTTCGCACCAAACTACGATGAAACAGAACGGGAACCAGTCGTATTACCGGCACACTTTCCGAACTTACTCGTCAATGGTGCGTCAGGAATTGCAGTCGGTATGGCGACAAATATACCACCACATAACTTAGTAGAATCTATTAATGGTGTCCTTGCTCTTTCAGAAAATCCAGACATTACGACGCTAGAGTTAATGGATATTATTAAAGGACCTGATTTCCCAACAGCAGGACTGATTATGGGACGCTCTGGTATTAAAAAAGCGTATGAAACAGGTCGTGGTTCGATTATTATGCGTGCGAAATGTACGATTGAAGAAATGAAAAACGGTAAAGAACGTATCGTTGTTTCTGAAATTCCGTACCAAGTAAACAAAGCACGTTTAGTCGAAAAAATCGCAGAACTTGTACGCGATAAAAAAATCGAAGGTATTACAGATTTACGTGATGAAACGTCACTTCAAGAAGGCGTTAAAATCATCATTGAGATTCGTCGCGATCAAAACGCGAACGTTATATTAAACAACTTATATAAACAAACACCTCTACAATTATCGTTTGGTGTCAACATGCTCGCTCTTGTAAATGGTGAACCTCAAACACTCACGTTAAAAGAGATGTTATATCACTATCTTGAGCACCAAAAAGAAGTCGTAACAAGACGCACAGAGTTCGATTTAAATCGTGCGAAAGCACGTGCACACATTTTAGAAGGACTCATGATTGCACTCGATCATATCGATGAAATCATCGCTTTAATTCGTGCGTCAGAAACAGATGAAGAAGCTAAATTAGGCTTAATGGAGCAATTTAGTTTATCTGAAAAGCAAGCACAAGCGATATTAGATATGAGATTACGTCGCCTTACAGGTTTAGAGCGCGACAAAATCCAATCAGAGTACGATGAGCTTATGAAAACTATCGAATCACTTCAAGCGATTTTAGATTCTGAAGATAAACTGTTAGAGCTTATCCGTAAAGAATTAATTGAAATTCGCGATAAATATGGTGATGAGCGCCGTACAGAAATCACTGCAGGCGCAATAGATATCGAAGATGAGGATTTAATTCCAGAAGAACAAATCGTCGTCACGTTATCTCATAAAAACTATATTAAACGTCTCCCAGCTGACACGTATCGCGCACAAAAACGCGGTGGACGTGGTATTCAAGGTATGAATACGGTGGAAGATGACTTCGTTGAAAAAATCGTAGCGATGTCGACACACGATTATTTATTATTCTTTACGAATAAAGGTCGTGTATACCGACTCAAAGGATACGAAGTTGCGGAATTATCGCGTCAATCTAAAGGTATTCCAATCGTTAATATGATTGAAGTCGATAAAGACGAAAAAATCACGACGATGTTATCGGTTAAAGATAAAGACGGAGATACGGATGGCTATCACCTACTATTCGTTACGCGTAATGGTCTTGTGAAACGTACGAAACTATCAGAATTTAACCGTATTAACCGTAACGGTAAAATCGCAATTACGTTTAGAGATAACGATGAATTACTCGCAGTTCGTCTTACAGACGGTCAATCAGAAGTAATCATTGGATCTAAACAAGGACAACTCATTCGTTTCGATGAAAACGACGTTCGTTCTATGGGACGTACGGCAGCAGGTGTACTTGGAATGCGTCTACGTGAAGGTGATGAAGTCGTTGGAATTGATATATTAAAAGAAAATCAACACGTGTTAGTCGTGACAAATAAAGGTTACGGTAAACAGACGATTGAAAGCGCGTATCGTCAAACGAAACGTGGCGGTCTCGGAGTTAAAACGATTCACTTAACTGAAAAAATAGGAGAACTCGAATCTATCGCTGCGGTTGACGGAAACGAAGATTTAATGGTCGTTACAAATCGTGGTGTCATTATTCGATTCGCGATTAATGATGTATCGATTACGGGACGTAGTACTCAAGGTGTTCGTTTAATGCGCTTAGATGACTCTAACAACGTTGCTACTGTAGCGGTTGTTAAAGATGTTGAAGCGGATATTGAAGACGAAGTAGAAAATACCGAAGAATAAATTAAAAGTTGGAGATTTCTCCAACTTTTTTTGATTTTAAAAAATGTAAACGTTATACTGTTGTTAAATTCAGATTTTTAAGGAGGAATTGAGTTGGTAGTTTTAAAATTAAATGGAAGCGATTTATCTATTGATTTAATTAAGCGCTTTTTAGAAGAAAAAGACTCCACTGTTGAAATTACAGAAGATGCTTATGCTCGTGTTAAATCATCAAGGCAGATTGTAGAAAACATTATTAACGATGGACAAACAATCTACGGAATCACAACTGGATTTGGATTATTCAGTGACGTTTTAATATCAAAAGAAAAAACAGCACAACTTCAAACGAATTTAATTCGTTCGCATGCAGTTGGGGTTGGAAATCATTTAAATGAAACGACTGCTCTACTTATGATGATTTTACGTCTAAATACAATGTTAAAAGGTCATTCGGGGGTTCGTGTCGAACTTGTCGAACAGTTAAAAACATTTATTAATAAACGTATTATTCCAGTAATTCCTGAACAAGGGTCATTAGGTGCTTCAGGAGACCTTGCCCCTCTTTCACATATGGCATTACCGCTCATAGGTGAAGGAGAAGTGTTTAAAGATGGTAATATTGTTAAAACAAGACAAGTTTTAAAAGAATTATCAATCGAACCGATTGAGCTTGCTGCAAAAGAAGGCCTCGCTTTAATCAATGGCACACAAGCAATGACAGCAATAGGAACTATTACATATATCGAATCAGAGAAGTTGATGGAGGACAGTTTATGGATTTCATCATTAACTCTTCAAAGCTTACGCGGTATTATTGACGCATTCGATGAAAAAATCCACCGAGCACGTGGCTATGATGAGCAAATTTACGTAGCAAAAAAGATGAAAGAGTACTTAGAAAACTCACAGCTTACGACACATCAAGGTGAATTACGTGTTCAAGATGCATATTCACTTCGTTGTATACCTCAAGTACATGGTGCGAGTTTTCAAACATTAAAGTATGTTAAAGAAAAATTAGAAATAGAAATGAACGCAGCAAATGATAATCCGTTAATTTTTAATGAGCGAGAAGTATACTCTGGTGGGAACTTTCATGGTCAGCCAATTGCGATTTCAATGGACTTATTAAAAATCGGTGTTGCTGAAATTGCAAATATCTCAGAAAGACGTATCGAACGTTTAGTTAATCCGGATTTAAATGATGGCTTACCTGCATTTTTAAGCCCTGAAGAAGGTCTTCAATCTGGTGCAATGATTTTACAATATATGGCAGCGAGCTTAGTTTCAGAAAACAAAACACTCGCCCACCCAGCGTCTGTCGACTCAATTCCATCAAGCGGAAACCAAGAGGATCACGTATCAATGGGAACAATTGGCGCAAGACATGCACGAGATATTGTGAAAAATGTACGATATGTACTTGCAACAGAGTTATTTATCGCGTTAAGTGCAGTAGAAATCCGCGGATCAGACAAACTATCACCAAAGACGAAAGAAAAATTCGACGAATATCATCAAATTGTGGACTTTATTAATCAAGATCGCAAATTTTCAGATGATATTAAACATCTAGCAGATGCCCTAGCTTTTGTGTAATTAAAATTTTAAAAATGAAAGCGCTTAAAAGGAGGGGTTTTATGCCGAAAAACTTTTCAGAAGTAAAAATCTCTAAAGAAACAATGGATCAACAAGAATCAAAAAAGATTTGGCGTTTTTTTATCTATAGTTTAATCGGTATATTCATTTTTTTCATACCAATTACGATTGGGGAAAAGAATTCTATTATACTCGATCACTTAGTATCTTTCATTCGTATGACATTCGCGGATATTGAAATGTACTATACATGGGTGGTAATTATAGTCGGGGCGATATTGCCTTTTATATTAAAACAGACAAAAACGATTTCAGATAAGATTTTTACTGGTATCAAACTGTTTGGACTCGTTATTGGAACTATGGTGGTATTTAATTTTGGACCGAGTGTTGTACTTCAAGATAATATCGGAAAGTTTCTATATAACTCGCTCGCAATTAACTTAAGCATTTTAATACCAATTGGTGGCGCGCTACTCGCGTTAGTAGTTGATTATGGATTACTTATTTTTATGGGTGTTTTACTTGAACCAATTATGCGACCGGTTTTTAGAACACCTGGTAGGTCAGCAATTGATGCTGTTGCTTCATTTGTTGGAAGCTATTCTATCGGACTATTAATCACAAGTCGTGTCTATAAAGAAGGACTCTACTCTAAACGTGAATCACTCATTATCGCGACAGGGTTTTCAACAGTTTCTGTAACTTTTATGATTGTTATCGCAAATACGTTAGATATGATGGACCACTGGCTACTCTACTTCTGGTGGACATTAATTATTACGTTTTTAGTGACGGCAATTTCTGTGAGGATTCCTCCAATTTCTACAGAAAAAGATGAATTTTATGGTGGTGTCAATAAAAACGTTGTTGAACGCTTTGATACAAATCGATTTCAATATGCTTGGTATAAAACTAAACAAGCCTCATTTCAATTTGAAACACTCGGAAAATCGATTTGGAAAAATTTTTTCGATGCATTACGTATGATGACATCAATTGTACCGTCGATACTAGCGATTGGTTTTATCGGACTTGTATTAGCAGAATATACACCAATTATTCACTGGTTATCATTTATTTTTTACCCAGTAGTATTTTTCTGGCCGATTGACAATATTGCTTTAATTGCAGATGCTGCGACAATCTCACTTATTGAAATGTTCTTACCAGTACTACTTGTTACTGAAGCGGCACTTCAAACGAAATTTATTGTGGCAGTTGTATCGGTATCTGCAATTATTTTCTTATCTGGTTTAGTACCAGCGATTTTAAGTACAGATTTAAAAATTTCATTTTGGAAACTTATGGTTATTTGGTTCATTCGTGTGGCACTTACATTAATCATTACAATACCAATATCCATATTACTATTTTAAATTTAAGGAGTGTTTATAGATGTCAAGAAATATTCGAGCTAAAAAAAGTTTAGAAATTGAGTGTAAAGGATGGGAACAAGAAGCAGCTTTACGTATGTTATATAACAACTTAGATCCTGAGGTTGCTGAGCATCCAGAGAATTTAGTCGTATACGGGGGTATCGGTAAAGCAGCGCGTAACTGGGAAGCATTTGATGCGATTGTCGATACGTTAAGAAATCTTGAAGACGATGAAACGATGCTCGTTCAGTCTGGTAAACCTGTTGCGGTGTTTAAGACGCATGACGAGGCACCACGCGTACTTTTATCTAACTCAGTACTCGTACCTAAGTGGGCAAATTGGGAACACTTTAATGAGCTCGATAAAAAAGGGTTAATGATGTACGGCCAGATGACGGCTGGTTCATGGATTTATATCGGGTCTCAAGGAATCGTTCAAGGGACGTACGAATCATTTGCAGAACTCGCAAACCAACACTACGGCGGTAGTTTAAAAGGAACGATTACGTTAACTGCTGGACTTGGTGGTATGGGTGGTGCGCAACCACTTGCGGTATCGTTTTGTGATGGTGTGTCGATTACTGTTGAGGTCGACAAATCTCGAATTGAAAAACGAATTGAGACTGGATACTGTGACGTTATGATTGAAGACTTAGACGAAGCATTAAAAGTCGCTGAAGAAGCGAGAGATGAAGGACGTAATTTATCGATTGGATTATTAGGAAACGCTGCAGAAATTTTACCTAAAATTCTAAATAGCGATACGAAAATCGACGTCGTTACTGACCAAACGAGTGCGCATGACCCGTTAAACGGTTATGTACCTGAAGGATACTCGTTAGAAGAAGCAAAAAAACTACGCGAAGAAAATCCTGAAAAGTATGTTGAGTTATCTACAGCCTCTATGGCAAAACACGTTGAAGCGATGCTCGGATTTAAAGAAAAAGGCGCAGTTGTTTTCGATTATGGAAACAATATTCGACAAGTTGCGTATGATTACGGTGTAAAAAATGCATTTGACTTTGGAGGATTCGTGCCACTATTCATTCGCCCATTATTCTGTGAAGGTAAAGGACCATTTAGATTTGCGGCGTTATCTGGAGACCCTAAAGATATCGAAGCGGCAGATAAAAAAATGCGTGAATTATTCCCAGATAATGAAAAGTTAATTCGTTGGTTAGATATGGCTGAAGAACGTATTCACTTCCAAGGATTACCATCACGTATCGCTTGGTTAGGATACGGTGAACGTGCGAAAATGGGGTTAGCATTAAACGAAATGGTTCGTACAGGAGAAATTAGCGCACCAATCGTTATTGGACGTGACCATCTAGACTCTGGTTCAGTTGCAAGTCCTAACCGTGAAACTGAGTCGATGAAAGACGGAAGTGACGCAGTTGGTGACTGGGCAGTATTAAACGCGTTAGTGAACACGGCAGCAGGAGGATCATGGATTTCATTCCACCACGGTGGTGGTGTTGGTATGGGATACTCATTACATGCAGGAATGGTCGTCGTTGCAGATGGAACAGACAGAGCAGCGAGACGATTAGAAAGAGTATTAACTACAGATCCGGGTATGGGAGTAGTAAGACATGTTGACGCTGGATATGATATAGCAATCGAAACAGCGAAAAAATACAACATGAATATACCAATGTTAAAGGAGAATAAATAATGTCGACAACAATTATTAAAAATATTGGTGAGTTAGTATTACCAAAGAAATCAACACGTGCATTAAAAGGAAAAGAGATGGACGAGTTATTAATCGTGAAAGACGGTATGGTCGTCATTGAAGACGGTAAAGTCATCTATAGTGGTGAAAAGACAGATGATTATACAGCAGATCAAGAAATTGATGCTGAAGGAAAGCTTGTCACACCTGCTCTAGTCGACCCTCATACACACGTCGTTCATGGTGGATCACGTGAGCACGAGTTAGCGTTAAAAATTCAGGGTGTCGATTATTTAGAGATTTTAGAACAAGGTGGCGGTATTTTAAATACTGTTGAAGCGACTAAAAAAGCATCGTTTGATGAGTTGTTAGAAAAAGCATCGAAAAACATTATCCGTATGATTCAGCACGGTGTATTAACAGTAGAATCAAAAAGTGGATATGGTCTCGATTTAGAAAATGAATTAAAACAATTAAAAGTATCACACGCACTTGAAGAAAAGTTTCCAATCACAATGAAACATACGTATTTAGGTCCACACGCAGTACCTAAAGGCCGAGAAAACGAAGAATTTTTACAAGAGATGACAGATTTACTTCAAAACGATGAAATTAAAAAGCTATCTGATTTTGCAGATATATTTACTGAAACAGGAGTTTTCAGCGTTGAGGAGTCAAGACGTTATATGGAAGCAGCTAAAGAAGCGGGATACGATTTAAAAATTCATGCAGATGAAATCGATCCACTCGGTGGTTTAGGTCTCGCTATCGAACAAGGTGCAGTCAGTGCAGATCATTTAGTCGCCGCTTCAGATAAAGACAAAAAAGCATTGAAAGATAGCGACACAATCGCTGTACTTCTACCAGGTACAACGTTCTATTTAGGAAAAGACGATTATGCTGATGCACGTGGAATGATTGATAACGGTGGAGCTGTAGCTCTCGCGACGGACTTTAACCCTGGAAGCTGTGTGACAGATAACTTACAAATGATTATGACAATCGGTGCAATCAAACTTAGAATGACACCAAAAGAAGTATGGAACGCAGTAACGGTAAACGCAGCACACGCAATTAAAACAGATCGTGGTACGTTAGATGCTGGAGATGATGCGAACCTCGTCATTTGGAACGCACCAAACCACGAATACGTACCGTATCATTATGGTGTAAACCATGCATCAAAAGTAATTGCTAATGGTCAAGTCGTTTTTGAGCAACCTGGACTTAACCTATAGTCATTATTGAAAATAACGAAGAAAATTATTATAATAAAAGTAATCAAATAACATTTACTTGTGAGATGCAGTAACATTCGCCCTACTTTTAGAGAGACTATGGTTGGTGAGAATAGTTAGTAAGCGATGTGAATTTCTATCTCTATTACAGCAAGTAAACGAAGTTCACTTCGTTTTAAAATGAGATGCATACGTTAAACGTATGTAATTAGGGTGGCAACGCGTATATAACCACGTCCCTTTTGTATATTGGGGCGTGGTTTTTTGTATCTACAAGTAAATTTAGGAGGAAAATAAATGTTAGATATTAAGTTTATTCGTAACAACACAGACATTGTAAAAGACAAAACAAAAAAACGTGAAATGGATCCAGTCGTTATCGATGAGATTATTGAGTACGATGAAAAACGCCGTACGTTATTAAAAGAAACGGAAGAGTTAAAAGCAGAACGTAATACCGTATCTCAAAACATCGCAGAAAAAAAGCGTAACAAAGAAGATGCAGATGCGGATATTCAAGCAATGCAAGAAGTCGGTAAACGTATTTCTGAAATCGATAATGAGTTAAAAGAAGTCGAATACGAATTACACTATCGTTTAGACCGTGTTCCAAATTTAATTGACGATGAAGTACCTGTTGGTAAAGATGACTCAGAAAACGTTGAAGTACGTCGTACAGGTGAACAGAAAACATTTGACTTTGAACCAAAAGCGCATTGGGAACTTCTTGAAGAGCTTAAAATGGCTGATTTTGAACGTGCATCAAAAGTATCAGGCTCACGTTTTATATATTTAACAGGTGAAGGTGCACGTTTAGAGCGTGCATTAATTAACTTTATGTTAGATGTCCATAGAGAAAATGGTTATAAAGAAATGATGACACCACAAATCGTTCGTGGAGACGCAATGTACGGAACAGGACAGTTGCCAAAATTCGAAGAGGATTTATTTAAAATTCAAGACGAATCAATGTACACTATTCCAACTTCAGAAGTAACATTAACAAACTATTTTGCGAATGAAATCTTACAAAGTGAAGATGTGCCGACAAAGTTTGCAGCAGCTACAGCATGTTTCCGTAGTGAAGCGGGTTCAGCTGGTCGTGATACGAGAGGACTTATCCGACTTCACCAATTTAATAAAGTTGAAATGATGCGCTTTGAAAAGCCAGAAGATTCATTTGAAGTGTTAGAAGAAATGACACGTCATGCTGAAAATATTTTAAACTTATTAGAAATCCCACACCGCACAGTTATTTTATGTACGGGTGATATCGGATTTGGTTCAGCAAAAACGTATGACGTTGAAGTTTGGTTACCACAATACGGTGACTACAGAGAAATTAGCTCAATTTCAAATATGACAGATTTCCAAGCACGCCGTGCAAACATCCGCTTCAAACGTGACAAAGATTCAAAACCTGAATATGTACACACGTTAAACGGTAGTGGTTTAGCTGTTGGACGTACGATGGCAGCAATTATTGAAAATTATCAAAATGAAGATGGGACAGTAACTATCCCAGAAGTACTAAGACCGTACATGGGTGGTCAATCTATCATCGAAAAGGTATAATAATATTATTGAATGCTCCTATTTCATAGGAGCATATTTTTATAAGCTTAGGGTGTGTAATTTTGAAACAAGATATACCTTATTTAAAAGTCGTATCAGCAATCGCTGTGAGTTTAATATTATTTATACTTACTGACTTTACATTTATACTCGGATTTTTAATCGTTCCGTTTGTTATCTATTTATTATTAGATATTAAGTTCAAATCTGATCGTACATTCTTTATAACGGTTTTCATCATATGGATTCCAACACTATACGGATTTTCAATACTATCATTTGTGATGTTTATCGTTATCGTGTGTTCAGTCTTATTACTTGAAGGTACGTTGAAGCAACGTTTCACACAAGAAGTTACACTTACATATTTAACGTTTTTAATGGGTATACTATCGTTATCTAGTGTGCTTATTCTTCAAGCATTTAAGGTAATACCATCTTTTGGAAATATAGAGTCACGAATGATTGCGTGGTACACAGAACAATTAAATGACGTATCGAGCATTACTGGTCAAACATTTGATACAGAAATGATTATTCAATCTGTAAAAGGATTTTTCACATTAATTCCATCGCAATTTTTTGTAGTGAGTTTTGTGATTGCACTCTATACGGTACTAATGATTCGAGTATTAGTCACAGACAAATCTCAACTTTGGACATATGTACCATTTAGTAAATGGGTTTTCCCGAGAAATATCGCTTATATTTATTTTGGATTTATGATCTTAACGCTATTTCAAAATACGTTAGGTGATGCAGTTTATGCGATTGTCATGAACTCAATGGTAATTTTAGAGTGGATTATATACATACATGGTTTAGCATTTGTTTTATACTTTTTAAAACATAAAGAACTTAACATTGTATGGATCGTACTCATTATGATTGTTTCAGTCATTCTTAAACCAATTACATTATTTGTTGGATTTATAGATATGTTATTTAGATTTAGACGACGTATTGAGACAGGGGGGAAATAGCACATGTTTAAAGTACTCGATAAAAAACTAATACTCATTCCGTTTAGTATTATTCTTTTACACATCGTGATATTGAGTACATTTATATTTATCAACCACTTTAGTTTTGGAGTACTGAGTTTCTTAGTAAGTGGGATTTTATTAGCGCTCGTATATATATACGCTAATCGTTGGCTAACATTATCAGAAAAAAATTTAAGAGTGTTAGCAGATGATATCGCAAAAGGAAAAGAGTACACGGCAGACCATATGCCAGTCGGTATGATTATGATCAATGATGACGACGAAATTATATGGATGAACGCCTACATGGAAGAAGAGATGCCAGAAGAACTGTACAACGAACCGATTAACACCGTATTTCCGAATTTGTTAACGATGATTAAAACAAACAATCTAACTCAGACGGAGACAGTCTATGAAGATAAGTCATACAAAGTTTTTTATGAAGAAGAGTTATCGATGCTTCATTTTATTGATATTACAAATGAAAAGAAATTAAGAAAAAAACTCGATGATAGAAAACCTGTAATTGGTATTTTATTTCTAGATAACTATGATGATGTCACTCAAAACATGACGGAAAACTTAAAAAGTGAGTTAAATAACCTCATTATGTCAACGATTAACGAATGGGCTGAAGAACACCATGTGTACATTCGTAGATTTTCAAATGACCGTTTTATGATTGTTATGGAAAATATCAGTCTTGAAGCGGTCGAGGACACACGTTTTCAACTACTCGATAAAGTGCGTGAATCTACTCAAGAAATGGGCGCACAGGTTACGTTATCTATCGGTCTTGGTGAAGGATCGACAGATTACATTGAAATCGGACAACTCGCACAATCTGCGTTAGACTTAGCGCTCGGACGCGGTGGTGACCAAGTAGCAATTAAAGCAGTGAACGGTTCAGCACGTTTTTATGGTGGTAAAACAGATCCGATGGAAAAACGTACACGCGTAAAAGCTCGTGTTATGGCGCATGCCCTACGTGACTTGTTACTTGAAGGTGAAAATGTCTTAATTATGGGGCATAAAAATCCTGACGTCGACTCAATCGGTGCGAGTATTGGTGTTGCGAAAATTGCAAAATCAAACGGAATCGATGCACATATTGTATTAAATGAGTCAGACTTAGACGATACGTTAACACGTATGATGAACGAAGTACGTGACCACGAACATATATATGAAACATTTATTTCATCAGAAGATGCATTTGACTTAATGACGCCAGGCACGACAGTCGTCGTCGTTGATACGCATCGACCATCGATGGTGCTCGATACCGATATTTTAAATAAAGCAACGCGTAAAGTTGTTATCGACCACCATAGACGTGCGGATGAAATGATTTCTAACCCACTACTTGTGTACATGGAACCATATGCATCTAGTGCATGTGAACTTGTCGCAGAGCTACTTGAGTATCAGTATCAAGAACATAAAATGTCACGTTTAGAAGCGACGATTATGTTGACGGGTATTATCGTCGATACGAGAAACTATACGTTACGTACAGGTAGTCGTACGTTTGATGCAGCGAGTTACTTACGTTCAAACGGTGCTGACCCAGTACTCGCTCAGACGTTCTTAAAAGATGATATCGATACGTTTATCGCACGTAGTGATCTCATAAAATCTGCTGAGATAGACTCTGATGGTATTGCGATCGTTAAAGCAGACCAAACGATGACATATCATCCAGTCACTGTCGCACAAGCAGCTGACTCTCTACTTCAAATTGAAGGTGTACGTGCATCGTTTGTTATTGCGACACGGGAAGATGATTCAATTGGAATTTCTGCACGATCTTTAGGAGATATTAATGTACAAATTATTATGGAAGAGCTCGGCGGCGGTGGGCATTTAACAAACGCTGCAACGAGACGTACAGATGTGACGATGGACGAGTTATATGACGAGTTAAAACATGTCATAGACCAAATGAAAGATATTAGGAGTGAAGAAGAATGAAAGTCATTCTATTAAAAGATGTTAAGAATATCGGTAAAGCAGGAGAAGTAAAAGAAGTTGCTGCAGGTTATGCACAAAACTTTTTATTTAAAAAAGGACTTGCAGAAGAAGCTACTCCAGCTAACTTAAAAAAATTAGAAGCTCAACAAGAACAAAAACGTGAAGCAGCACGTGAAGAGCTTGAGGACGCAAAAGCGTTAAAGGAAAAATTAGAACAGTTAGAAGTTACGATTAAAATGAAATCTGGTGAAGATGGTCGTCTATTCGGTTCAGTGAGTTCTAAACAAGTTATTGAAGCGTATAAAAAAGAACATGACATTAAACTCGACCGTAGAAAATTAGATATGCCTGAACCACTAAAAGCACTTGGATATCATAAAGTAGATGTGAAGTTACATCAAGAAGTTACTGCAGTACTTAAAATTCACGTCGTAGAACAGTAAGAGGTGTCGTCATGGAAAATAACAATCATTTTCCGCGTCAAATGCCACATAGTACCGATGCAGAACAAGCACTACTCGGTGCGGTTTTAATAGATCCAGAGATTATGATAGACGTCGAGACGACGTTAGAAATCGATGATTTTTATGAACGCGCACACCAACTCATTTATAGTAGTATGCTCGAGGTAAATCAAGCGAATAAAAAGATTAGCCCACTACTACTCATGGAACACTTTAAAGTAAAAAATATAGTCAATGATGTCGGTGGATTATCGTATTTAACAAATTTATTTGAAATGTCACCGACGTCATCCAATTGGGAAGAATATGCAGATATTATACGTAAAAATTCGTTGAGACGTGTTCTAATTCGAAAAGCAGAGCGTCTATCATTAGATAGTTTCAACCCTGAGACTAATGTCGAGGAATTAATTGCTGAAGCAGAAAAATCGATGATGGATATCGAAAAAGACCGTAGACGTGACGGATTTAAAACGATGAGAGATGTCGTTTACGATATTTTCACAGAAATCGATGAATACTCTAAACTCGATAACAAAGGTATTACAGGGATACCAACAGGTTATCGACAACTCGATAAAATGACGAGTGGTCTACAACCGAATGATCTAATCATTCTCGCAGCGCGTCCGTCGATGGGTAAAACAGCTTTTGCATTAAACATTGCAGAAAACGTAGGAATGTCTAGCACTAATAAAAATACAGTCGCAATATTCTCACTCGAAATGGGTGCAGAACAACTCGCGACACGTATGATTTCAAGTGTTGGACATATCGATTCATCGAGTTTAAGAAATAGACAGCTCAACCAAGAAGAATGGGACAACTTAGCACACGTTACTGGTAAATTATCAGATACAAATATTTTCATAGATGATACACCAGGTATACGTGTAAATGAGATTCGTTCAAAGTGTATTAAGCTAAAAGCACAACACGGTCTCGATTTAATTATTATCGACTACTTACAACTAATTCAAGGATCTAGTCGAAGAAATAGTGAAAATAGACAACAAGAAGTATCTGAAATTTCACGTATGTTAAAAGCTCTGGCACGTGAAATGGAATGTCCAGTCATTGCATTGTCTCAGCTCTCACGTAGTGTTGAATCTAGGCAAGATAAACGTCCGATGATGAGTGACTTACGTGAATCTGGATCGATTGAGCAAGATGCGGACATCGTTGCATTTTTATATCGTGATGATTATTACAATCGCGGTGAAGGTGAAGACGATGAAGGCGCACAAAGTACTCAAGATGAAATAGAAATCATCATTGCAAAACATCGTAACGGACCGACTGGAACAGTTAAATTAATGTTTAATAAACAACATAGTAACTTTATAGATCTTGCGATTCAAGAATTTGAAGATGGATACATCCCACCGGGGAGCTAACATTAAAGCACTTCTAAACGTTTAGAAGTGCTTATTTTAATTGATTTTAGCTGTATTTAGTGATAAAGTATAATACGGTTAAATTAGACTTAATGGAGGCTTTTTTTATGTCTGGAACAGTAGTAGTCGGAACACAATGGGGAGACGAAGGTAAAGGTAAAATTACAGACTTTTTAGCTGAAGAAGCAAAAGTCATCGCTCGTTTCTCTGGAGGAAATAACGCGGGTCACACGATTCAATTTGGTGGAGAAACATACAAATTACATTTAGTACCGTCTGGAATTTTTGCAGATGATAAAATCGCATTAATCGGTAACGGTGTTGTAATTGATCCACTATCACTTATTAAAGAGCTCGACGGTTTAGAAGCACGTGGTATTAACGTTGATAACTTAAGAATTTCAAACCGTGCAAATGTCGTCCTACCCTACCATATCGCTCAAGATGAATTAGAAGAAGAAGCACGTGGTGACAATAAGATTGGTACGACAAAAAGAGGAATCGGACCATGTTACGTAGACAAAGTTCAACGTATTGGAATTCGTATGGCTGATTTAGTGAACGATGAAGTGTTTAAAAAACGCCTCAAAGAAAATATTGAATATAAAAACCATTATTTAAAATCACTCTTCAATCACGAAGGATTTGAATTTGAAGAAATTTATGACACATATAAAAAAGCAGCTGATCGCTTACGTCCATATGTATGTGACACAGCAAAAATTTTAGACGATTCATTTAAAGCAAATGAACGTGTATTATTTGAAGGTGCTCAAGGTGTTATGTTAGACATCGACCACGGTACATATCCATTCGTTACGTCATCAAACCCTATCGCAGGTAACGTTACGGTTGGTTGTGGAGTTGGACCGACGTTCATTAAACATATTATCGGCGTATGTAAAGCATATACGTCACGTGTTGGAGATGGTCCATTCCCTACTGAGCTATTCGACGAAGATGGTCATCATATTCGTGAAATTGGTCGTGAATACGGTACGACAACAGGACGCCCAAGACGTGTTGGTTGGTTTGACTCAGTCGTTGTACGCCACTCACGCCGTGTAAGTGGGATTACAGATCTCTCACTAAACTCAATTGACGTATTAAGTGGATTAGATACTGTTAAAATTTGTGTCGCTTATGAAATCGATGGAAAAGAAATTACAGAGTATCCTGCAACACTTGAAGAATTACAAAAAGCAAAACCAATCTATAAAGAATATCCAGGTTGGAAAGAAGATATTACAGGAGTACGTCGTTTAGAAGATCTACCTGAGAACGCACTAAACTACTTAAAAGAAATCGAACGTCTATGTGGTGTTCAAATTTCAATATTCTCAGTAGGACCAGACAGAGAACAAACAAACCTACTCTCAGATTTATGGGAGTAATATTTAAAGGCTATCTCAAAACGAGATAGCCCTTTTCTTATTCATACCAAATTTTTCAATAAAAAATCTAATCAAAAGATTAATTAGAAAAAAACTTTTAAAAATATTCAAAAAAACCTTGCTTTAAATTACCACCATGCTATAATAAGTCTTGTGTTCAGATAACTGGCCCCTTGGTCAAGCGGTTAAGACACCGCCCTTTCACGGCGGTAACACGGGTTCGAGTCCCGTAGGGGTCATTTTTATTTTGTTAATTTATCTGAATTGGTCCCGTGGTGTAGCGGTTAACATGCCTGCCT
>NZ_KV793632.1:0-122315 GCF_001808485.1 Nosocomiicoccus sp. HMSC09A07 | reverse complement strand
CAGGAGATCGCGGGTTCGATTCCCGTCGGGACCGTAAGTATCCTCTAGTGAAATATCGCTAGAGGATTTTTTATGGAATTTTATATTATTAGAATAGTCTGAAAAAATTATTATTACTATTGACAATTTATAGTTAAAATGATTAAAATGAAAGAAATTCAAAAAGAACGCGAACTTGCGTATCTATTTATCGCGCATGATTTATCGATGGTTAAATACATTTCAGATAGAATTGCAGTGATGTATAAAGGTAAGCTACTAGAAATTGGTGAAGCGGATGACTTATATCAAAATCCAGTTCATCCATACACGAAGTCCCTACTTTCGGCTGTACCACAACCAGACCCTGAAAGTGAGAAAGAACGTCAACGTATTCCATATACACCGACAGAATACAGCGAATCCGACGAAGAAGATTTGATGCTGAGAGACCTAGGTAACGGTCATTTCGTTTACTGTACAACAAAAGAATTTGAAGCATGGTCAAAAGAGTATCCCACAGTTTAATACTGTGGGATTTTTCGTGGTATAATTTATAGTTATAGTATAATAATATGTACATAAATATTTTAGAAATAGAGATATATTATTTTCTCTAGAACGGGGGAAAACAATGCCAGCTAAAATAGTTGTAGTTGATGATGAAAAGCCAATCGCAGAGATTTTAGAATTTAACTTACAAAAAGAAGGTTACGAAGTTTTAATTGCGCACGAAGGTAACGAAGCCCTTGAACTAATTATGGAAGAAGTACCAGATCTTATTTTGCTCGATATTATGTTACCGGGTAAAGATGGTATGGATATTTGTAAAGAAGTACGTAAATATCATGATATGCCGATTATTATGTTAACAGCAAAAGATGACGAAATCGACAAAGTACTCGGTTTAGAACTTGGTGCGGATGATTACGTTACGAAGCCATTTTCAGCACGTGAATTAATTGCACGTGTTAAGGCAAACTTACGCCGTAAAACACCGTCAACTGAAGAGGCTAAAAAAGATGAAAACATCATCACAAATCGTGAGATTACGATTGATCTAGATGCATATCTCGTTAAAAAGAATGATGTTGAAGTCGAACTTACACAACGTGAATTTGAGTTATTAAAATATTTAGCACAGTATCCAGGGCAAGTGATGACACGTGAACATTTACTTGAAACAGTTTGGGGTTATGACTACTTCGGAGATGTACGTACTGTAGACGTAACAATCCGTCGTTTAAGAGAGAAAATTGAAACAGATTCTAGTCATCCAGAGTACATTTTAACACGCCGTGGTGTCGGATACTTTTTAAAAGGTGACGACTAAATGCTGAACTATTGGCGTCGAAACATTCAATCTCTTCAAGTTAAACTCGTCGTTATATACGTTTTATTAATCATTATCGGTATGCAAATTATCGGATTATATTTTACAAACGTATTAGAAAGAGATTTAACAGAAAACTTTAAAAGTAACATCGAGTCACAAATTGACTTAATCGAAACGCGTATCGTCGAGCTCGATAGCGAACATGAAAACAATCGTAATAAATTTCAGCAAGAAGTACAAAAAGTGATCGATGATTATGGTAATCGTTCAGATATTAATGAAATTCGATACGTAAACTCCGATCAAATACTTCTTGCAACGAGCAAGATTTCTAACGAATCGACGTTAAACTCTCGAGTGAACATAAAAGAGTTAAACGAAGCGTTAGAAACCGGCACTCAAAATGATGATATATTCGTAAGTAAAGCGGATGATAACAAACGTATGTGGATTGTGAACTCTCCTGTTATTGCACACGATAAAGTAATTGGAAGTCTATACGTTGCATCAAACATCGAGAACGTATATTCGCAACTCGAAAAAATTAACAATACATTTATTATCGCAACTGCGATATCACTCATTATTACGACAGTGCTCGGTATATTTGTTGCACGTACGATTACAAAACCGATTATTAGTATGAGAAACCAAGCACTTCTCATGTCTGAGGGTAACTATACGTCTCGCGTACAAATATATAGTGATGATGAAATTGGTCAACTTGCTGAATCGTTCAATATCTTGTCTAAACGCGTTCAAGAAGCACAAGCGAATACTGAAAGTGAGAAGAACCGACTAGACTCTGTTATCACACATATGTCAGACGGTATTATTTCATCTGACAGACGCGGTGGAATACGTCTCGCAAACGACACAGCGTTATATATGTTAGATGTTAAGTACGAGGATATTTTAAATAAAAATATGATTACAGAACTCGGACTTGAAGATGAACTCGAGTTATCCGATATACTAGATGATCGTGATACGTCTCATTTAATATTTTTAGAATCTAAAGAAGGTAACCGCATCGTCCGTGTGAACTTTAGTGCTATCGTTAAAGATACTGGATATGTCAGTGGATTTATCGCTGTAATGCATGACGTTACAGAACAAGAAGAATTCGAAAGAGAGCGTCGAGAATTCGTTGCGAACGTATCTCACGAGCTTCGTACCCCACTCACTTCGATGCACAGTTATATCGAAGCTTTAGAAGACGGTGCATGGCAAGATGACGAAATCGCGCCACGATTTTTAAAAGTTACACGTGAAGAAACAGAGCGTATGTCCCGACTCGTTGAAGACTTACTTCAACTTTCACGTATGGACAGTGAAGTCGAAGAAATCAATAAAGAAGTTGTGAACTTTAATATGTTCTTAGAAAATATTATCGAGCGATTCACAGTAACATTTAAAGATGAGGTTGTATTTACTAAAAATATACCGAACAAACCAATCTATTCTGAAATCGCAATAGATAAGATGATGCAAGTGCTTGATAACGTTATAACTAACGCTATAAAATATCAAACACGTACACCAAAAAAGGTTGAATTCCACTTACAAGAGAACACGTTATACAAACGCATGACGTTACGAATTAAAGACCACGGTCTCGGAATACCGGGTAAAAATGTCAATCAAATCTTCGATCGATTTTATAGAATCGATAAATCACGTACACGTCAAATGGGTGGTACCGGACTTGGACTCGCAATTTCTAAGGAGATTGTCGAAGCGCACGACGGTAAAATTTGGGCGACGAGTATTGAAGGTGAAGGCACGACAATTTTCATTAACTTACCTTGTTTAGATATTGAAGAGGATGAGTGGGATGAATAAAGAACACGTCAAAACAGTAATGCTAACGTTACTCGTCATTATAAGTTGTATACTCACATATAAAAGCTGGAGTTATACTGCAGAATTCGAAACTATTGATACAACACTTTCACCGTCACCGATGGCCTCTCAAGGTGAGGATGTGACGTTTGGAGATGTGATACGAGCGTATCAAGTTGTCTATGCAACAGAACAAGAAGAAATTGGAACAGTCGATAAAGACGTAATTGCTGAAATTCGGAAGTTATTTAACGAAAAAGAGGTTCAATTTTTAAATCATCCAGAAAGCATTAATCAGTTAAAAGCAGATGCACTTATTGAAGGTAGCGAGATGCTTTTAATTGATTATTACTCAGAGATACCTGCACGTACATTTTTTACGATGTTAAAAAGTGAAATCGATGAGAATTTTGTAGATTTTCAGTTTGATCGTGTGTTTTTAGAGTTGCACGACAATTACGTCGTTTTTAACTTTTTTAACAGTGAACGTACGATGTTTATACCGTATCGCATTGATGTCGGTAAAGACGAAATTATACAGATTATCAATCGAAATAGTGACAAATTTACAGATTATTCGATGGTGATTACAAACGAAGCGACATCAAACAGACTGACAGCGATATACGGTCCAAAGTCGCCAGGTAAAAAGACTGTACACCAATTTATACCATCGACAATCAGTGTTTCTGCAATGAACGAAACACTGTTTACTCAATCAAATATAGAACAAAAGCAAACAAAAGATATTACAGTGTACGAAGCAGATACTGAAATCGCGACGTATACATCGAGTAATTATCAATATACGTTTATGAATTTAAAAGGATCAGACGTTAATGAACTGTCCCCCTATCGTTCGATTGAAAAGTCATTCATCTTTTTAAATGGACATATGGGCTTAACGTCAAGATATACTCTACTTGAGTATGATAGCGACGATAATCTCGTAGTGTATCGACCACTTATAAATAACTATATTGTTTTTAGCGATGAAATTATGAGTGAAATTTACGTGAAAATCGGTAAGACGACAATCACAGAATATAGTCGACCGATGATTCAGTTAAACGCAAACATTCCTTCTGATTTAAGTGTGACGTTAGAAGATATTGAAAAAGTACGTTACCAAATTGTATTACACGAAGATTATGAGTTATCAAAAGTTAGTAAAATAGTCATCGCATATGACTTAAAGCACAATACGGATCAAAGTGAATTAAACGTAGTTGAGTATACACCGAGTTGGTATATTTTATATGATGGAGAATGGATAAAATACGATATTGGAGAGGAAGCGTAATGGATTGGAAACTAAGTAAATCTATATATATTACAGTGTTTTTAATCATCAATATCGTATTGTTGATAGTTTTATATAATCAATATAATATACAAGAACGACATGAATCGAGTAGAAGTCAGTCTATTAGTAAAAGTGCAGATTATAAAACAAACGTCGATGCGTTAAGAAATATAAAATTATCTGTATTAAACGGTATGCAACATGAGTTTCAGTCTGAAACTGGGGCTGATCAAAGTGGAACAATTAGAAATATTGTTGAAGTAAAAGATTTAGAATTAGATGCGACTATAGTTAAAGCACATATTGATAAAGAAATATATAGAGGCAGTGAGTATACATTTGATTCAGAAAGTAGTACTTCCGACACGATTTACTATAATCAAATGTACGACTCCCTTCCGATATTCAATATTAGCGCAGCGCGTATCAAAGTAGTTAGAGCGAGTGATAACACATTGCGTTTTGAACAGGGGTACATTTCTAATGTCGCTGTAAACGAATATTCAAAAAAAGTTCAAGTGAATGATCCGATTAAACTTGCTGAAGAACTTGCTCAAGAAAAGGTAATTTCAAATGAAGCGATTATAAAATCGAGTACACTCGGTCATTACGTCGTACTTTTAAACGATGAAGATCAACAAGTATTATTACGACCGAAATGGAAACTGGTCATTGAAGAAGATGATAGAACGCGTATTATATACGTAGATGCAATCAATGCATCTGAAGAAATAATTGAAGGTGAGTGACATCCACAATGAAAATGAGCGTACTTGCGAGCGGCTCGACAGGGAATTGTATATATGTTGAGTCCGAATCAGGTAGTCTTTTAATCGATGTGGGTCTTACATGTAAACGAACAGAACTTGCGTTAAATAAAATAGAGCGATCATTAAACGATATTGACGCTATTTTAATCACACATGAGCATAGCGATCATATAAAAGGATTAAAAGTCATCTCAAAGCGTTATAACATACCGATATTCGCGAATAAAAAGACATGGCAAGCTATTGAATCTAAAAATATACACGTCAATAGAGAGCAAAAATTTGAGTTTAACGCATTAAACTATAAAGAAATTATCGGTTTAGATGTCGAATCATTCAACGTCTCACATGATGCGGTAGATCCACAGTTTTACACCTTATCACAAAATGATAAAAAACTATCCGTTATTACAGATACCGGGTACGTCTCAGATGAGATGAAAGGGATTATAAAAGACAGTGACGTCTTCGTATTTGAATCTAACCACGACGTTGATATGCTCCGTGCGGGTAGATACCCATGGGTAACAAAGCAACGTATATTAAGTGATGTTGGACACGTATCAAACGAAGACGCTGCACATGCGATGAAGGACGTTATAACAGATCGTACGAAGCGAATTTATTTATCGCATTTAAGTCAAGACAACAACATCAAAGAACTCGCACGTATGAGTGTAGAGCAAGTGTTAAATCATCATGATGTCGATACAGTGTCACATGTGGAATTACACGATACAGATAAAGACGAACCAACGAGAATATACACATTATAAAAGTTATCCACAGAGATATGTGTATAACTACTGAATAATGTGGATAACTTGGGGACCAAGTGTGGAATACTTGGTCCTTTTCTGTGAATAAGTTTAAAAAGAAGGTGAAAATATGAAAATAACGATTATCACTGTTGGAAAATTAAAAGAGAAATATTGGCGTGAAGCGGTTAAAGAATATGAAAAGAGACTCAGTAAATTTGCGAACGTCTCACTCATTGAAGTAAAAGACGAGCCGGAACCAAATAACGCGAGTGAAAAAGATATAGAAAACATTAAACATAAAGAAGCGGAACGTATTTTATCAAAAATAAAACCAAACCAACACGTCGTCACGTTAGAAATAAACGGAGAAGCACACTCGTCAGAAAGTTTTGCAAAACAATATAATAACTGGAAAACACAAGGCAAAAGTAATGTCGTATTCGTCATTGGAGGAAGTAACGGAATTGGAGAAGACGTGTTAAAACGATCAAACGAAGCAATCAGCTTCGGAAAAATGACCTACCCTCATCAAATGATGAAAGTTATACTACTCGAGCAGTTATTTAGGGTGAATAAGATTTTGAATAATGAGAGTTATCATAAGTGATGTGGTTACTTAAAATAAACATACATTATTCATTACTTTGAAGATTCTTTATCATACAATTAGTTTATTGAATTCAAATAAAGTTTATGAGGTGAATGTAAATGACTCAATATTGGTTAATATCTGCTAACCATAATAAATATGATCATGAAGCGGCATTCCAAAAATGAGAGATTTCTGAGTAGCTAAGCTTTGTTGTTTTAATGTACTTTGACGTACATAACCAATGGCTTTGACCATAGTATTCACCTCCACGAAGATAATATATATTTATGAATAAGTTCAAATAAAGGTCCAACGTGTCATCAACACGTTGGACCGCAATAATTAATGATCATGATGTAATTTTTCAATAAAATAATTAGTTAATGATGCAATAAATTTATATTTCAAATATAAAGTATCTTATAAATGTTGTAAAATATCATTAAGTTATTTACGATAAATATAAATTAAAATATTATTTTTATCTTATAGTGGAGAGGTTAATGACAATGAAACACATGCATTTATCCGTTTTAGCTTATAGTACAGGTCTACATCCTGCCTCTTGGAGACTACCACATTCATATGTTGAAGAAGTTGGAGATATTGATTTTCAAATTAAGTTAGCAAAATTAGCTGAAAAAGGTAAACTGGATGCATTCTTCTTAGGTGATGGTCAATATATTTCTGGAGAAGAAACGGGACATATCTCTTATTATTTTGAACCACTAACGGCGCTTGCCGCAATTTCACGTGAAACACATTCAATTGGTCTGATAGGTACCATTTCTTCTTCTTTTTATGAACCTTATCTTGCAGCACGTATGCTTTCAAGTTTACATCAAATATCTCATGGACGTATTGGGGCAAATATTGTAACATCTCAATTTGATTTAGAAGCACAAAACTATTCGATGCAAGCTTTACCACATCTTGAAAAACGATATGAACGAGCAGACGAATTTATTAATGTAATGAAAAAATTATGGGAGTCATTTACTGTAGAGGCTATCGTTAATCACAAAGAGTCAGGGATTGGCTTAAATCATCAGTATATTCATCCACTTCATTATCAAGGAAAGTATTTTCAAGTTGCCGGAGCTATTAACATTCCAACACCAAAATATGGTCGACCACGTTTATTTCAAGCAGGAACTTCCATTCCAGGTCGTGATTTAGCAGTACGACACGTGGATGCTATTTTTTCAATTGCATGGAATATACAAGATGGCCAACAGTTCAGACAAGACATTCATCAACGGGCTATGGGAGCAAATCGTCAACCCCCTCTTGTATTACCAGGTCTCACCGTTTATGTTGATGAGAATGAAGAGGATGCTTATAAACTTAAGCAACAATTAGATGATATGATTCCACTTGAAAAACGCAAGAAACAATTATCTAAAGCCATTGGTCTAGATATAAGTGAGTGGACACTAGATGAAGTCGTGTCATCATTACCACCTTATGAGGCATTAGAGAAAAAAGTTGTAAAATCTATGTATAAAGCCATACAACGTGCCGTTAAGACTGAGCAACTTACATTAAGAGATTTATTAGATCGTTTTGGTACTTGGGTAGGGCATAAGACAATAGTAGGAACTCCTGAACAAGTGGCGGATGAAATGATCGAATGGTTTGAAAAAGAAGCGTGCGATGGTTTTATGTTGATGGCCCCGACGTATCCAGAATCATTTGAAAAATTTATTCATTTAGTGATACCAATTCTTCAAGAACGTGGAGTGTTTAGAAGAGATTATGAGAGTCATCTGTTAAAAAATCATTTGGGTATAAAAAACTAAAAATCAATATTTACTTTATTCAATTTTACATATGTAATATCAGAAAAGATATAGAATTATGGTATTATATGGTAAATATTAAGAACTAATTGGTTACTAAATATAAAATGTAATTATGTATTGGTAAAAGAGGATTTAAATGAAGGCGAAGTGCTCCTCAGCACTTCGCCTAAAATTTATTCAAAAGAATCATTTATATTTTAAGTGATTTATCATTTATAGTGCAGTAATACCACCATCTATAACAAATTCTGATCCTGTAGAATAAGAAGCATCGTCAGACGCTAAGAAACATACAAGGTTAGATACTTCTTCTGGCTGCGCCACTCTACGCAGTGGAATTGTTTTTTCGAATTCTTTAACGGCTTCTTTAACATCTTCTTGCTCTAACATTGCTGTTTTTATAACACCTGGGTGTACTGAGTTAACTCTAATATTGTATGGAGACAATTCTTTAGCTGCAGCTTTTGTCATACCTCTGACCGCAAATTTTGTATCTGTATAGCCAATTGCACCACCAACAAGACCATTTATTGAAGAAATATTGATAATTGACCCTTGTTTTTGACTTTTCATAATTTCAGATACAGTTTTGATGCCTAAAAATACAGATACTTGATTAATATTTACAATCTTCATATAATCTTCTAATGATATTTGGTCAATTGTTTTATTGTATGTGATTCCAGCATTATTAACCAATACATCAATTCGATTCCATTTGTTCATAACTTCTTGAATGACATGATTCCAATCTGCTTCTTTAGATACATCATGTTTGATAAATAAAACATCGTCTCCAAGAGAATTAGCTGTTTTTTGACCTAATTCATCATTAATATCAGTTATCACGACTTTGGCGCCTTCAGTTATCGCTTTTTTGGCATGAAGTTCTCCCATACCTTGTGCACCACCAGTAATAACGACGACTTTATCTTGTAATTTTCCCATTGTAAAACATCCTTCCTCTAAATTAATATTGTTCATAATATTATTATATATTTAACTCACTTCAGAAGCTAAAAAAGTCACTTATATTTATATAGGTTTTATAACTTAAATATATGATTCTGTCAGTTCTAAGAATTCTTCAATATCTTTATGCACTGATTCTAATGCTTCTTGCCAGAAGTCTGGTTTACGTAAATCAACGTTTAAATGTTTTTCAGCTAGATCTTCTGTTGTCATACTCGCAGTATCACGTAGAAGTGCGATGTAATCATCTTCAGTTACGTTTTCATCTTCTAAGAAGCGGTTGTATATACCTAAGCTGAAGAAGTATCCAAATGTGTACGGGAAGTTATAGAACGGTACACCCGTAATATGGAAATGTAATTTTGTTGCCCAGAACATCGGATGATAAGATTTCAGCGCATCTTCGTATGCTTCTTCTTGTGCGTCTTTCATCAGTTCTTTTAGTCTATTGCTGTCTAACGTTCCTTTTTGACGTTCATCATATAAATTACGTTCAAAGATATAGCGTGCGTGGATATTCATCATAAATGCCACGCTTCTAGAAATTTTTTCATCGATTAAATTGATTTTCTCTGCTTCTGACGCCGCGTTTTCAATCGTTGCGTTTGAAACAACGAGTTCAGCGAATGTAGATGCTGTTTCAGCAACGTTCATAGCATAGCGCTGGTTAAGTAACGGTAAATCACGCATTACATAACTATGGAACGCATGTCCGAGTTCGTGTGCGAGTGTTGAGACGTTACCCGTGCTACCTGCAAACGTCATAAAAATACGTGACTGTTTTGATTCCGGAAGGTTTGAACAGTATCCACCTGGACGTTTTCCTGGACGATCTTCCGCTTCAATCCACTGCTCTTCAAATGCACGACGAGACATCTCTGCCATCTTTGGACTAAATGATTTAAAGTTATCGATAATAAACTCTGCCGCTTCATCGTACGTATATTTTTTGTTCTTATAGTCTCCGACATCTACACTTGCGTGCACGTCGAGCCACCCTAATTGCTCGACACCAAGAAGCTGTGCTTTTCTTTCGAAGTATTTCTTTAATGGTGATTTATTTTTCGCAATCGTATTCCACATTGTATCGAGTGTTTCTTCTTCCATACGGTTGTAGTCTAACGGTACTTTCATATAATCTTTATAGTCATGAAGTTCATAGTTATTTAAACGGAAGCCTGATAGATGGTTTAACGTTGTAGCAAATAAATCTGCTTTTTTATTCCACTCTTCTTCCCAAATTTTTAACAGTTCTTCACGTTTTTCTGGATTCTCTTCTGATCCCATTTTGTTTTCAAATTGCCCTGCTGAGTAATACTTAGTCTCACCGTCTTCAGTGACTGGGATTTGAATTGATGCAACGAGTTGGTTGTACATATTGCCCCAACCGTGTAAGCCATCGAGTGATAAGCTATTGATAATTGTTTCTTCTTCTGTCGATAGTAAATCCGCTTCGTTTTTACGAATTTCTTTTAAAGGAAAACGCATTGCGTTAAAGAAGTCATCTTCTAATAACGTGTTAAATTGATCTTCAGTAAGTGCACTGATTTTTTTATTTAAAATAATAATCTCAGATGAGAAATCTTTACGTAAATTAGCTACAGCATTTGTATTTTTTAATGCCTTTTGATCCGTAATATTTGCAGATGCTAATCCGTTAGAGAAACTTCCCATCTCGCCAAGCGCGTTTGAAATTTTTTCGTATTGCTCTAATAAACTCTTTAGCGGTGTAAAATCATTAGAACTTTCGTCAGAATTCCACTCCCCTAGTTTTTCAGAGAACTCTCTAATACTGTTACTCACTTCTACTAAACGATTTTGGAAAGCAGAAGATTCACTTCCACCAGGAAACACACTTTCCATATCCCAATTATCTTTGTAATTCATCAAATTCCTTCCTTTCAAAGTAAAATGTAGTTACATTTATCATACAGGAAATAGATGAGAAGTGATATAAATCGCTTCCATTTTTTTACACATAAATATATTACATAAGATGTTAAAATAATATATAGAGACATATGTTATAGAATAATTAGATAGTTATGATAGAAGAAAGGATTTTTAATTATGACTGAGGCAGACAATCAGCATAAAGATATTATTGTGATTGGTGCGGGTATTATAGGTACTTCGGTAGCGACGATGCTTTCAAAAGTGAGCCCGGACTGGAATATCGATATGTATGAAAGATTAGATGAAGCGGGAATCGAGAGTTCGAACGAAAAGAACAATGCAGGTACAGGTCACGCTGCACTCTGTGAGCTAAACTATACTGTGGAACAAAAGGACGGCTCTATCGATGCTTCTAAAGCAGAAGTGATCAATGAGCAATTTGAACTGTCTAAGCAGTTCTGGGGCAGTTTAGTGAAAAATGGGGATATTTCTAACCCTGAAGAATTTATTCAGCCACTACCGCATATCAGTTTTGTAATGGGCCCAACGAATGTTGAGTTTTTACGTAAACGTTATGAAAAACTTAAAACGATTCCTATGTTTGATAATATCGAGTACACAGAAGATATTGAAACGATGAGAGAATGGATGCCATTGATGATGCGAAATCGTAAACCAGGTCAGTTAATGGCAGCGAGTAAGATCGATGAAGGAACTGACGTAAACTATGGTGCTTTAACACGTAAATTAGCGGCATATTTAGAAAAGCAATCAAATGTCTCTTTAAAATATAACCATGAAGTAATCGACTTAACTCAAAGAGAAGACGGCAAATGGGAAGTTCTCGTAAGAAATAGAGCGACGAAAGAGAAGTTCGTAAAAGTAGCTGATAAAGTGTTTATCGGTGCTGGGGGTTACTCTATTCCACTACTTCAAAAGAGTGGCATTGCTCAAAGACAAAATGTCGGAGGTTTCCCGATTACTGGTCAATTTTTAGCGTGTAAAAATAAAGACATTATTAAACAACATCACGCGAAAGTATACAGTAAAGAGCCTCTAGGTAAGCCACCAATGACTGTACCGCACCTCGATACACGTTATATCAATGGTGAAAGTACGTTACTATTCGGCCCATATGCGAATATTGACCCTAAATTCTTAAAATATGGATCTTTCTTTGACTTATTTGGCTCAGTAAAACCTTATAACATTACGACATTATTATCATCAGCGGCTAAAAATATACCACTTATTAAATATTCAATTGACCAAATGGTTATGACTAAAAAAGGTTATATGAACTACTTAAGAACATTCATACCTGATGCAAAAGATGAAGATTGGGAATTATATACTGCTGGTAAACGTGTTCAAGTGATTAAAGACGATGATGAATACGGGAAAGGCTACGTCGCATTCGGAACAGAAGTCGTGAATTCTGATGATAATTCTGTCATTGCGGTATTAGGAGAATCACCAGGTGCTTCAATATCATTCTCTGTTGTTCTTGAAGCATTAGAGAAAAACTTTAAAGAGGATCGTGAACTCTGGGAACCTGCAGTTAAAAAATTAGTACCGTCATACGGTAAATCACTCATTAATGACGAAAAACTTATGAGAGAAACTCGTAGAGAAACATCTGAAAACTTAAATTTAAATTATTATAATTAATTTTAAAAAGAGGTTGTATTAATGAAAAAAACAGTGATTATTTTCAGCGTTATTTCAGCGTTACTCGTAGCGTTTAAGTTATATCAAGACAAGGTCAATGAAACGCCAAATATAGAATATTAATATATAAGAGGCCGTGATAATTTTTATCACGGTCTCTTTGCATTCAGTATAAACTGTTGAAATGGCACATCGCTAAAAGCTGTTGCCGGAGTTTCACAAGGCCAAATCCCTCCACTCACTCTTAATAAGAGAACCATTCTATTAATTAAAAATATATAGCATATTATATGTGTTTTAGAAGTAAAACTAAAAAGGTGATGCTTACCGTTACGTAAAATAATGTTGAAGCATTAGGATATTATCTAAAGGATGAAAATAAGAAGTAACGCCATACGTTACTTCTTATTTTATCTTTTTAAGTTTTTTGTTTTCTATCTTATATACTTCGTCTGCGACATTTTCTAAAAATTCTTCATCATGTGATGTTAGAAGTACTGTGCCTGGATATGTGTTTAAATATGTTTCTAGAACATTTATTGTATCAATATCTAGATAATTTGTTGGTTCATCTAGTATTAGCACGTTATCTCCAGATATTAATGTTAGAAATAACGATACGCGTACCGCTTCTCCTCCACTTAATGTTGAAATACTTCTTTCAAAATCGTTGTCTGTGAATTTTAAATCATTGAGCATTTCTTTTAGTAGGTACTTTGAAACAGACGTATGTTTTGATACGTATTCTAATAATGGCTCTGTGCGGTGCTTAAATTCTAGATAACTTAATTGATTATAGAAGCCAAGCTCTGCATTTTTAGAAAATGTGATGATATCAAGTTTATTATTAAAAGCTCCTTTTACATATTCAATAATAGTCGTTTTACCGGTACCATTGTTCCCTTTTAATGCCGTAATTTTTCCACGACTGATTTGTAAGTTTAGAGATTCTATAAGTAATTTGTTTCCTGCTGTAATATCAATATAGTTAAATATAATTGGAAAACGGTTATGATCTGTCTTGATGTCAGCTTCTTCAAATATCGGTAGTACTTTTTCTTCAGGTAATTTTATTTCTTCCACGGTTCTGCATGTTTTTCGCAGATTGCATAATTCCTTTTTGTACCGTCCCTTTTTCTTTTGTCATTCGTGAGGATAGAGAA
The DNA here is from genome assembly GCF_001808485.1 of Nosocomiicoccus sp. HMSC09A07. NCBI lineage: Bacteria > Bacillati > Bacillota > Bacilli > Caryophanales > Staphylococcaceae > Nosocomiicoccus > Nosocomiicoccus sp. HMSC09A07. Next base: position 108,219 of record NZ_KV793632.1, on the reverse strand, counting down.
CGATGATTTGCTCCCTTTCTACCGATTAATATTTTTTCAGCATGTATTTTTGCGTCACTTATTGATGCTTCCAATCTTTTGATTTCTTTATCTTGTATTTCTTTTTGATGATAGAGTGATTCACGCTCTTTTTCGATTTCTCTTTTATAATCATCATAATTTCCGCTAAATACATGTATTGACTGTTCTTCAATTGACCATACTTCATTTACACATTCATTTAATAGACGTCTATCGTGTGAAATTATTAAAGTTGCACCGTCATAATTTTTAATTGTACGTATTAAAAATTCGATACCCTCTTTGTCTAAATGAGATGTCGGTTCATCAAGTATAAGTAAATCATAGTGCGAAGAGAATACTTCTAATATACGTAGTTTTGATAGTTCTCCGCCGCTAAACTCTGATGTACCATAAGGTATGTTTAATTCACTAAGTAATCTTCCATCAAAATTGAAGTCATATGGAATATTATCAGATACTTGTTCTAAGTAGCCTATGTTATTGGTGTTTAACTGGATATGACCTTGTGTCGGTTTAATTTCCTCTAAAATTAATCGTGCTAAAGATGATTTACCTGCACCGTTTTCACCAATTAAACCAATTCGACTACTCTCTTTAATTTCTAACTCATCAGTGTCGAATAATAAGTAACTGCCAAAGTCGAGTGCGATTTTGTTTAATTTAACGAGAACTTTAGTCATATCCATACCTTCTTTCTAACTTAAGACCAGAAAGGTTGATCCCATACTTTTAATGATTGTCCTAAGTTTTTCTCTTGTGCTGATTTATAGAGTTCATATCCCCATGATATGTCTTCTACAGCCATTCCTCCTGCGAGGAAGACGATTTTTTCTTTGTCGTCTTTACGCCCTTCTTTTTTACCACTGACAACGTCACCAAGATCTGTGATGCTTTTTTCGTCGAGTTTTTCTTCTTTTACGAGTCTAAATACCTGTCCGCCGATACCGTAGTTTAAGTCTTTAGAAACTCCTTTTGTACCGCTTTGTAGGTATTCCCACTCTTCCCATTCTTCACCTGTTTCTTTGTGCATTTCCCAGTTATCCATAACGACTGTGTTATTTAGTATGAAGTCATCACTGAGGTTTGCTTCTCCGGAAAGTAAAAGAAGAGATCCGTCTTTTAAGTACTCTTCTTTAATTTCTGGACGAACAGCACCTGATGCTGCGACGTTTATGACGTCTGCTTCTTTGACTGCATCTTCTAAGGAGCTTGATATCACTGTTTCTACGTCGTGTTCTTTTTTAAGGTTATTTGAGAATTTTTCTGCTTGTTGTTCGTTAATGTCGAAGATGTTGACTTGTTTGATATTTTTATTTGCTTCTAAAATTGCAAGTGTACTTGACCAACTGATGACCCCTGCTCCGATAATTGCGAGAGTATGTGCTTCTTTTGAAGCAAGATACTTTGTAGCAACTGCTGGGACTGCACCTGTACGTGTCGCACTGATTAAATTTGCACTCATATATGCAAAAGGTGCACCAGTGTCTGCATCGTTTAACGTGATCATTAAAACGGAACGTGGTAATCCTTTTTCTTTGTTTGCTACGTTTGATCCGTACCATTTTTGTCCCGTAATATTATATTTCCCACCTAAATATGCGTTCATTGACATAAATCGACGGTCTGGCCCTGCGACTGGCATATTCTCAGTACGCTTTTCTTTTGGAAACCATAGTTGACTGCCGTGACTGTTTTCTCTCGGTCCTCCCATAATGTAATCTTTTTCACCAAGTAAACGGAACACTTCTTCGATTGTGTCGACGCATTTTTTTGCATCTAACACACCTGCTTCAACTAAATCTTCTTCGGATAAAAATAAAAACTCCACTTTTGACATTTACTTACCTCCTTAAAACGCTTTCATTTATGTATGAGTTATTTTATCATATTTTTAAATTTTCTAAAAACTAAAGCATTATGATAGGAGATATTTATTTTATGATACACTTAATATGAAGATATATATGATATTTGTAGGTGAAAAAATGGACAACTATTTTAAGCAAGGAAACTTTGAATCGTTTGTGTACAAGCGATTGAATGAGGTTATTGATACTTACAAAAATGACACTGATAGTTACGTTGTTTTCGACTATGATAATACAAGTATTATTATGGATATTGAAGACAATTTAAATGTTTATTTGATGGAACATTTAGCATATCGGCTCACGCCTGAAGTGTTATATGAAATTTTGACGAATGCGCATTATACTGAGGAGCTATCTCAAACGTTTGATTGTCGGTTTAAAAATGCGACAGGTTTTAATTTAGCTGAAGATATTTATAAGGAATATCAGTGGTTATACGATAATTACATTAGTCTAGAAAATCGTTCGGAAGATCTTTTAAAAGAGATTAAAGAGACAAACCACTACAAAACGTTTAGAGCCAAGTTAAGGCTATTCCATACTCATGTAAATAGTAAATTATCAAGGCGACCGTCTAATGGTTGGATGACTTATTTATTTGCTGGTCATACAATTGATTCATTTAAAGAGTTATGCCGAAGTTGTATTAAAGAATCACTAGAAAAACCGTTTGAAAAAGTGACGTACGAAAGCTCAGAAAATATACCTGGAAAATCAGGTGTAGTCATTTCTACTTTTAAATCGGGATTATCAGTGCCTGAAGAATTGTTAAACTTATATCGCGCGTTTACAAATAATGGAATTACGACTTATATCGTAAGTGCAAGTCCGAGAGTATATGTTGAAGTCGCAGCTGAAATGCTTGGGCATTCAGTAAAGGTAGACAATATTGTCGCCATGGAATTTGAAGAAGATAACGGCGTTATAACGCCCGTTATGAAAGCCGACTCACCAATCACAAAAGGTCCTGGTAAAACAGAGGCAATACAAAAGCTGATTATGCCGAAGCATAATGGTAAACAACCAGTTGCGATGTTTGGTGACAGTATCGGTGATTACGATATGATGCAAACGTTTACCGAAACACCACTATGCGTTATTTTTAACCGTCATATGACAGATGACTTTAAACAGTTAATCGATCTCGCAATTGAACAATATAATCAAAAAGATGCACGCTTTGTATTACAAGGACGCGATGAAAATACAGGTGTTCTTATACCGAGTCAATCATCGATTTCATTTGGAGAAACTGAACCAAAATTATAAATAAAAGGAGTGTTTCACGTGAAACGCACATTTAACTTATCAGCAGGCCCAGCAATGTTACCGACATCTGTTTTAGAACGCGCACAAAAAGAGATGTTAGATTATGACGGGACAGGCATGTCTGTAATGGAGATGAGTCATAGAAGTAGTTACTTTGATGACATTATCCAAGATGCTGAAAAAAACTTAAGAGAATTACTGAATATTGACGATAATTATAAAATTCTCTTTTTACAAGGCGGAGCGAGCCAAGCATTCTATACGTTAGTTATGAACTTAAAACAATCTGGTAAAGTTGCATACATCGATAGCGGTAACTTTGCTAAAAAAGCATTAGAAGCTGCTGAAGAATTAAAAGACGACTATGGACTTGAAATCGACGTCGTTGCATCATCCAAAGAAGATGGTTATAAGTCATTACCAAACTATCCAGATACGTTAGAAGGTTATGATTACTTGCATATTTGCTCAAATAACACGATCGAAGGAACACAGTTTAAAGAGTTCCCGATTTATAAGGGCATTCCTTTAGTCTGTGATATGAGTTCGGATATACTTTCACGTCCATTTAATATCAACGATTTTGGAATGATTTATGCAGGTGCTCAAAAGAACCTCGGTATTGCAGGACTAGCGCTCGTTATTATTCGAGAAGACTTACTCGGACTAAATGATATCCCTAAAATGTTTGACTACAAAGTCTTTAACGATAAAAACTCGATGTATAATACACCATCGACTTACCCTATTTATATTCATAAACTCGTGACAGATTGGTTGTTAGAAATTGGTGGTCTAGAAGAGATTTATAAGAGAAATAAAGAAAAAGCACGTATTTTATATGATTACTTAGACGAATCAACATTATTCGTACCTACTGCAAATAAAGACGCGCGTTCACTGATGAACGTCACGTTTTCTACAGGAAACGACGAGTTAGATAAAGAATTTGTAGCATATACGAAAGAAAATGGTTTTGAAAATATTAAAGGACATCGTTCAGTCGGTGGTATGCGTGCATCTATTTATAACGCATTCCCTATTGAAGGTGTAGAAGCACTCGTACAACTAATGAAGAAATTCGAAGAGGAGAATTAAGCAATGTCACAATTTGACATAAAAACATTTAACAGTATCGCAATTGAAGGTTTACAACGTTTTACAAAAGACAAGTACACAATCAACGAAACAGACGATCCAGAAGCAATTATTTTACGTAGTTATAATTTACATGATGAACCAATTAACGATAGTTTACTAGCAGTAGGTCGCGCAGGAGCAGGGTTTAACAATATTCCAGTAGATAAATTATCTGAAGCGGGCGTTATTGCATTTAACGCACCAGGTGCAAATGCCAACTCCGTTAAAGAACTCGTATTAACATCACTGATCTCACATGCAAGAAATACACTTGAAGCATCGCAATGGGCAACTGAGCTTACGGGTGATGATATTGCTACACAAGTCGAAGATGGTAAAAAGAAATTTAAAGGTCATGAAATTAAAGGTAAAACGCTAGGTGTTATTGGTCTTGGTCAAGTAGGTTTACTCGTTGCGAACGATGCAGAAAACCTTGGCATGGACGTTATCGGATACGACCCTTACATTAGTGTCGATGCTGCATGGAACATTAACCGCTCAGTTACAAAAGCATCATCAATCGATGAAGTGTTACAAAAAGCGGACTACATTACGATTCACGTACCGTTTTTAGAGAGTACAAAGCATATGATCGACTCAACAGCGATTCGTCAAATGAAAGCAACAGCAGTATTATTAAACTTCTCACGTGCTGAAATTGTAGACGAAGATGCACTTGTAAAAGCATTAAACCACAACAGACTCGGTCACTACATTAGCGATTTCCCTAATGAAACAGTACTCGGGCAAGATAAAGTAACACTACTCCCTCATCTCGGTGCTTCAACAGGAGAATCTGAGAAAAACTCAGCAGTAATGGTAGCAAATGAGTTAAAAGACTATTTAGAAAATGGAAATATCGTAAACTCAGTAAACTATCCAAGAGTCTCAATGACACTATCGTCACCGTTACGAATTGCGGTATGTAATAGGAACATCAAAAACATCATTGCATCACTTACAAAACTATTGTCTGAAGAAGGACTCAATATTGATCGTATCATAAACAAATCACGTGGAGATTACGCATATACGTTAGTGGATATCACTGAAGCGGATGAAGAAAAAGTAAAAGACCTCATCCAAGAAATCGAATCAAAGGACGGAATACTAAAGGTTCGACTCATTAAGAATTTAGAGCATGATGCATGGTATAACTAATAAGTAACGCTAGGCGTTACAAAGAAAACAGAAGATTAAAAGCCTCTGTTTTCTCTATATTCGGAGGTAGAGAAAATGAAGAAATTATTATTAATAACGCTATGCGTTACGTTGTTATCTGCATGTACTAGTAAAAGTGAAGAAGAAGGTTTATCGTCCAATGTCGTTGAACGAAAACAGCAGGCTGGAAAAGTTGAAACAAATAATGATACAGAAAAAGAAGAAGAAATAGAAAAAGACACTGAAGAAGTAACAAAAGAGGAACCGGAAGAAATTTTTCAAGCTAAAAGATTTTCTGATGAACAAAAAGAAGAAATGCAAGAAATGTTCTTAAATTGGGCAATTGAGAGAGCTGAGATTGGCAATATGGGGGTATCTAAATATTTCTTCAACCACGGGAACGCTGGACGTGGTGATTGGTTTGCCTATACAATAGATGGACACGCTCAAGTTCAAAATTTAGATTTACCAGGGTTTGATGCATTTGATTTACACATCATAGGTGGCGTAGTGTTTTTCACTTCTCCACTCAACGGAGCAGGATTGTATGAAGAATATACTTCACTTGCTGCTGGATATAACGAAGAAAACGAACCAGGTACACCTATCCATAAATATATTTTAGTAGATAACGGAATTGTATATGAACTAGTATCGAATGAAATGAATCACACGACGGGATTCTCAGAGTATACAGATGACGGTTTGCCGCCGAGTCATAGCCCATATCACCTAGAGTTTGAAGTTTCAAAAGATGAAGAAGCTCAAAAAGAATGGCGACGAATTTTATCGCTTTACCAGTAAACTCTTATAAGCATATTAATAGTGATGTGTTCTTCTTTTAAGTACGATATATGTAATTCATAACGGGAGAGGATCACTATGAAAGTTAAGTCTAAAGGTATTAATGATTTTACTAAGGCTGAGTTGGAAGAGTTAGCTATGAATGGTCAAGTTATTGATGTGCGTTCTACGTTAGAACGTTTTTTCGGGAAAGTTAAGGGTGCAATACATGTACCACTTATGAAGGTTTCTAACTTTGATGGACCTAAAGATAAGACGTATTACGTATATTGTGCAAGTGGTATGAGAAGTCAAAGAGCATGTGAAGAACTAGCTGCTAAAGGTTATAAGACAGTTAACTTAAAGGGTGGCTACGGCTCATTTACAAACAAGTAAAATAACGCCCATCGTTTTTAATAATAACGGTGGGCGTTATTTAGTTGACGACGTCAACGTTGTAACGCATAGCGTTATAAATTCTCTACCTCTTCTAAAATATAAAGTCTGAGTCGATCGATTGTTTCTTTAATATCATCTTCTGTCGTTTCCGGATGAATCGTACAGAGACGAAACACTTTTTTATTGTTTAGAGTCGTTGTGTATGCGACTGCGTATCCTGAGTCTGCAAGTTTTTTAGCGGCGATATTATTTAAGTGGTCATTTTCTTCATCAGTAAATGAGTCGTTATAATATCTGAAACTTAAAATAGATAGACTCGGCTGTGAGATAATTTCAAAGTTTTCGAGTGATTCTACGTAATCTTTTGTGTATTCTGCAAGTTCTTGACCATAGTCAATACGTCTTCTAAACTCATCTTCACCAACAACTTGTAACGTTAGCCATAATTTTACAGCGCGTGCTGGGCGTGTCAGTTCGATACCGAGCATCTCTGGATCGATAACGTCATCGTCTGATGTGATGTCGTCAAGATACTCTGCTTTTTCACCATAACTGTTAATGAGGTTGTCTTTATCTTTTACGATAATCATTGCACAACTATACGTTTGGAAGAGAAGTTTATGTGCATCCCAGGTAACGCTATCAGAACGCTCGATCCCTTTAAATAACGCCTTACCTTTAGTAGATAGTAAGTGTGATGCACCGTATGCCCCATCGACGTGCTGCCAAATATTATGATCTTCACAAATATCAGCAATCGCATCGAAATCATCTACTGCACCTGTGTTCGTTGTACCGGCAGTTGAAATAACGAGTGCCGGTATAAATTCATTTTTCACGTCTTCCTCGATTGTTTCTTTTAAATGAGTAACGTTCATTGTAAAGTCTTCGTTATGGTCAATGATACGTATGTTATCAGTTGGAAAACCTGCGACATGTAACGCCTTACGACCTGAGTGATGCGTTTGAGACGTTAAGTAAACGGTAGTTTGAGTGAGTTTGTCTAGCGTTACTTTTGCATCACGTGCTGTAACGACAGCCGTTAGATTCGCCATTGACCCACCAGATACAAACACTCCTCCACTTGGCTTCACTTCATATCCAACTTTTTCTGCAAGATAGTTAATTAAATTACGCTCGATACTTATTGGTAACGTCGCGTTTTTAAAGTTCGAAGCATGGATATTATTTGCAGTTGTTAAAATATCACCTAACCATGATAATCGTGATGCTGGACCAGGGATAAACGAAAACGCACGTTTATGATTTGGACGATATAAATAAGTCAATACTTCGTTGTTTAACTCCGAAAGTACTTCATAAATATCCCTTCCAACTTTTGGAACCTCCATCTTTTCATACTTTTGAGTTAATTCTTTTGGTGCTTGTACAGTCGCTGGTAACTGACTGACATCTCGATTTAAGTATTTGTTGACCTCATCTCGAATTATCGTTTCTAGATCAAGGTTCGTTTCATTAAATGTCATTACATTCACCCTTTCGTAGTCATAAGTTGATTATAACTGACTATGATTTGTTAAATCTATTAATAATAAGATGTATAATAGTTGTAATCATTCTGTTTTTACTAAAAACTATAGGAAGATACGCTAAAAAATGCTAGAATAGAAATAAGACTGTATGTTTTATAATTAATATATTGTAAAGGAGTAATGAAATTGTTCGTTTTAGGTGCAGTAACAGATTGGCTTGTTATGGGATTCTTTATTGCAATTCCGGTATTCATGCTCTTTTTCCTAGTCGCACTCGTGCTTGAGGAAAATAGTTACAATAAGAAGAAAAATAAATAATCTGTCTAACTAAAGTTAGAAGATACTCCCCATAAAACATGCAGTATGCTGTATTGCTTTACGGGGAGTATTTTTATATTAAAAATTCGGGAGAAAACGATGAGAAAAATTCTATTATCAATGTGTTTAATACTCATCGCTGGTTGTTCAGCACAACCGGACGAGAAACCAAAAGAAACACCTGAAGAAAAAAATGAATCAATTGTTGAAGAAATTATTGATCTTGAAGAAGATTTTTATCAATTAGAGAAAAACAAAGATACGCTTAAATCTATAAAAGAGATCGACAAAGAAATTAACGAATCATATTATAGCGATAATTATACGTACGATAACCCTTTTATACGAGTTGATCCGTACGGTAATAGTCCGTTATCCGCATATGTAATGTTTAATACAGATGAACCGACGAAAGTAACGTATACCGTTACAGGGAAAACAGAAGACACGTCTTTTACTTATGAGTCATCAAACTACGAAGTACGTCATCAAATACCGATTGTTGGTTTGTATGCAGGAACGGTGAATGATGTTTTAATTACTGTAACAAATGAAAATAGCGAAGAACTTGAGCACCAAATAGAAATTGAAACAGATGAGTTAGATGAGGATTTCTACACTGTTGATACTGTTAAAGAAAAACAAATAAAAAGAACAGATGAACTGACGTATGTAAAAGCAACAACTGGAGAATTGTTCGGAGTAGATCATGCAGGGGATATTCGTTTCGTACTTTCAAATATTTCGACAGAACTATTTGAAGTCATTGAAGAAACGGGGCACTTTATATTAAATGTAACGCATGACGATACAAATACGATATTCAACGAGCTGATTGAGATTGATCCGGTTGGAAAAATATATCGTGCGTATACGTACTCGCAGTCAAATTATGATGGAGATCGACCGCTTCATGACGACGTTATAACGCTTGAAAATGGCAATGTATTGCTACTTACTCATAATAATGTTGATGAGCATAATTATGATGCTATGATAGAAGTTGACTGGGAAAACGGTGAGATTGTGAATAATGTTAATTTTAAAGAAGTATTCCCTGAAGCGTTATATAAGTATCACGTCGGTGATGATTGGTTACACGTAAATAATGTCGACGTATCGGACGATTCATTAATCATTTCTTTCTTAAATCAAAATATCATTGCAAAAATGAGTTATCCAGAAAATAAAATAGAATGGATAATCACACGAGACGATAATTGGCCGAAAGAAGACGATGGGTTAGGTGAAAAGATTTTAAGTACTGAAGGTGTCGACTTACCAATGTATCCATATAGTGTCGAAGTTTTACCGGATCAAGATAATAATGTATCTACAATAGATGTATTAGTATTTGATAATTACGAGAGCGATATAGATCAATATAGTAGAGTAGTTCAATATCGTATATACCAATTAGAAGATAGAATTGAGGAAATTGACTCGTATCGTGAGCCGTTTTATAACAACGGAGGTAACGTATACTTTGAAGATGAAAATAATCGTGTATTCGTAACGTCTTCAATGTCGAGTGAAGAGAACCATATCACTTCTAACATTGTCGAACTTAGTCAAGAAAATAATGATGTTACATCAGAAATGTGTATTGAACGAGAGAAAGACGATAACCATGATTCTATCTATCGTGTGTATCGCATGCCGTTACTATCAGAAAACTATATAGTTGATGTATTAGTTGAGCCTGAAGAGTGATTTATAAGCAAATTTAATAATTGGAATGACAAAATTTAGTATATTGGTACATAGGAGTGATTATATGAATAATGAACTATACGAATCTATTAAAAATAAGGATTATCATTTAATTAGAGAAAGTATTTATAGTATCGCGATACTAGATAAAAGACCTGCGACAAAAGGCCATATTTTAGTCATGCCGAAGATGCCGATTGAAACATTTGGCGATATCGATAATAAAGTCGTACGCGGAGATCTAATGGCACTCATGCATAAAGTCGCGACGAAAGATATGGATAAAGATTATACGATCGTGTGCCATAACGGTGAATCTGCTGGCCAAACGGATTCACAAGTACACTTTCACTTTATCCCAAGAGATGACAAAGATAATTTAAACTTTGATCTACCTCATGACCCTTCAATTAATGTAGATGAGGTTTTAGAAGATATAAAAGTGAAAAGAGCAGAAAAATTAAAATAACGAGAGGGAAACCCTTCTCGTTTTATTTTTGTTGAAAAACAGAACATACGTTCGTATAATAAAATCAAGGAGATGGTAAAGATGATCCTCGATTATAGAAATATTCCATACGAACAACTCGATTCAAACATCCCTATTGGCCGAGGGATGATTAAGTGGATGCCGTTTGCAACGATGCCTGAACAATACGAAAATGTAAATCAAATGATTCAAAATCAATTAAAAAAAGAGTATCCAAAGTTAACAGATGACGCACTTCAACATAATGAGCGCATGCTGCAATCATTGCTCGGTAAAAGAGCCATTATTCGGTATTGGGCGAATGGGTATGAGATGATGATTGAATGTACGGTAGAAAGTATTATCAAAGAAACGAACATGATTATGGTGAATAAAGATAATTCTCTACTCCCGATTTATTTTTATCACATTTATGAGGTTGAACAAGGTAGTAATTTATGGGCATAAAAAAGTGGCGCCTGAAAGGTGCCACTTAATTGGTTCTATGACTCTAATCGACTGAGTCGACTTGTAAGAGCTTTGTATTTTGGTGATTTTTCTTTTATCCAGAATAGTAATAAGATAAATAACATCGCACTCACAAGCATTGCGAGTAATACGTATATGACTGTACTGAATTCGTGATCGAATGCCTGGTTGAATATTGCTGTTCTGTAACCGATGACTGTATAAGACATTGGTAAGAATTCATATAGTTTTTGGTAAATCGCGTTTGTCGTTTCGATTGGGAATGTTCCCCCACTCGCTGATAATTGAACGATGAGTAAGATGATACTTAAGAATTTACCGAAGTTACCGAATAATGTAACTAACGCACCAATCATCGTAATAGATAATAACGCCCATACATAGTTGAGTAGGAAGAATCTCCAGTTACTACCGATATCGACTTGCATAATGAAGTCAACGACAATTGTAATGAGTGATGAGATGATTAATGCATGTACCATATATAGGAGCATACGGCTGACCCATGCTTTAAATACACCAGTATGTTCATCAAATATTTTGTTGTTTGGATAGACGACGTTAAACGTAATTGATCCAATGAATAAGCTAATTGCAACGATTAACGGTGCAAAGCTTTGTCCGTAGTTTTGAGTCTTAACTACGTTATTCGTTTCTAAATGAACGGGTTGTGCGATATCTTTTGCACCCGCTTCAGTAAACGCTAGGTTTTCTTCCTCGATTTTATCGAGTACTTTTTTAAATTGCGTATTAATTTCGTTTAATGAGTCTGAAAGCTGTTGTGAACCTTGTTGTAACTCACCTAAACTGTTATTTAATTGTCCCATTCCATTAGCTAATTCGTTCGCGCCAGTTGCTGCTTCGCTTGCTCCTTGAGCAAGTCGATTTGCTCCACCACTTATTTCGCTAGCACCTTGCTCTAATTGACCTTGTGCCTGGACGAGCTGTTGTCCTGCAGGACCTAAGTTTGGTGCAATTTGCTCTAGTTGTGCAGTCATTTGTTGCTCACCTTGGTAGAGCTGACCAGCTCCTCCACTTAACTGATTTGCACCATCATTGAGTTGTCCGATACCATTGTTTAATTCATTTGCTCCTTGAGATAGTTGTCCTGAAGCGTTATGTGCTTCAATAAGACCAGCATTTAATTCATCTGCTCCATCTGTCAGTTGCTGAATTGCATCTTGCGCGTCTTTACTGTCTGACTCTACAGAGTTTAGTTGATCGACAATCGCTGTAATATAATTATCAGTAATTTCTTTACGTACTTCTTCGATAATGAAATGTCCTACTTGCTCTGACATGAGAGAACCGATGAAGTTATGTCCAGGGTTTAAGTTCAGAGACATTTCAACTTGCTCAGGATTATCCGTTAAGAAGGACGTCGCTTTTTTAGACGTGTCTTCAGGAATCACGATATATCCGTACGTATCTCCTTTTTGTAACGCTTTTTTCGCAGTATCTAAATCAGTAAACTGCCAATCTAAACGATCTTCCTCTTTTAATTCTTCTATTAAAGAATCACCGACATGGATTTCCTCGTGACCTTTGTCTTCGTTTACGATGTGAAATTTCATCTCTTCAGTATTTTCATATGGATTCCACATTGCACCTAAAAAGATAACAGCATATATAAATGGAAGTGTTGAAACGACTAGAAGAGAAATTAATAACACAGGCGTTTTCCGTATAAACTTAAAATCTCTTAACATTTAATCACCTTTACTTTTTAATTTCCGTCAAAATGATGAGTACAATAAAACATTATAATACGCAGTGAGTCGAATTACAAGAATTTTAATCAACATAGTGTATAATATTATACAAAGAATAAAACAGGAGCGATAGAAATGAAAAAAATGGATTTGCGAGTGATCAAGACGTTAAAACGTATCGATGAATCAATCGTCGAGCTACTTCGTGAGAAAAGTTTTGAAGATATCACGGTAAAAGACATTTGCGAACATGCGATGATTAACCGTGGAACATTTTATAGCCATTATAAAGATAAATACGATCTCATTGACTCATATCAAAAAGAGTTAATGATTGGTGTGGAGGATGTGCTATATAGAAGTAAGGAAGTAACTCAAAAAGAAGAAGAAATGAAAAAGATACTTGAAGGGTTATTTGTATATATCGAAGACCATAAAGATAAAATATTCGCAACGGCAATTGCAGTCGGTCGATTACAATTTATAGAGGAGTTCTCAAAATATACGTATAAATTTTATGAGGCGAAACAAAAAGAGTATGGTATTACAATCGCTCAAGATAATTTTAGAAATTATCTTATTACGTATATGTCCAATGCACATATCGGTATTATACATCGTTGGTTAGAAGGTGGTTGTAAAGAATCGCCAAAAGAGATGGCTAATATCGTAGAGAAAATTACAGTGAACGGAATTTTTAAATCACTTTTAGTAAATGAAGAATTAGTTATATAAAGGAGTGCCTAGAAGGTGCTCTTTTTTATATACATTTTAATTATTCAAAAAAATTAAAATCTTTTAACTATTTCATGAAAAGGTATTGTAAACGGAGAGAAAAAGGTATACGATACTTAAATGACTCATATCAATTTTATAAAAATGAATGTCAAAAATAAGAAAAGGAGGAGTCAATATGTCCAACAATGAAATGGACCGTGGTCTAAAAGCACGTCACGTCTCTATGATTGCGATTGGTGGTGCGATTGGAACAGGGTTGTTTGTCGCGACAGGTGGTGTAATATCTCAAGCTGGACCCGGAGGGGCTTTACTTGCATATTTAATTATCGGTGTCATGCTTTACTTTTTAATGAGTACTATCGGGGAGCTTGCGACGTTTTATCCAGTGTCAGGTGCATTTAGTGCGTTCTCGACGCGTTTTATCGATCCATCGGTTGGGTTTGCAATCGGTTGGTTATATTTAATTATCGGCGTATTAGTATCTGCGGTTGACATAATCGTTGCTGCAAACGTAATTACGTTTTGGGAAGCGATGCAGTTTCTTTCACCATTTGGCTGGAGTATCGTATTTTTCATTATCATCGTATTACTAAATATATTTACAGTAAAACTTTATGGTGAAGCGGAATATTGGCTTTCTCTTATAAAAGTTACTACGATTTTTGTATTTATCGTATTCGGTGTGTTAATGATTTTTGGAATCCTTGGTGGTGAAACGTACGGCTTTAAAAATTACACAATTGGAGAAGCTCCGTTCGTTGGTGGCTTTGCTGGATTCTTTAGTGTACTACTTATAGCTGGTTTCTCTGTCGGAGGTACTGAAGTTGTTGCAGTCACTGCTGGAGAATCTGACGAACCAGAAAAATCGATGCCTAAAGCAGTAAAGCAAGTGTTTTGGAGAATACTTATATTCTATATCGGTTCAATTGCAGTCATTTCAGCGATTTTACCATACACAGATCCGATGTTATTAAACGAAACCGGATCAGTAAACCAAAGTCCATTTACAATTGTGTTCGATAGAATTGGTATTGCATTTGCTGCGTCAGTTATAAACGCAGTTGTTTTAACAGCATTACTTTCAGCATCGAACTCGATGTTATACACAGCAAGTAGAATGCTATATTCACTCGCAAATAATAAACAAGCACCAGCATTTTTAGGAAAAGTTAACGAACGCACACGTTCTCCACTTTCAGCGGTCATTACAGTAATCGTTGCCGTGTTTTTAATTATTGTATTTTCTAATTTCAAAGAAAATGCGATTTTCTTCTTATTAGAACTCGTTGGATCGCTGATCATTGTGATTTGGGGCTCTAATGTTTGGGCGCAAATTCGATTACGTAAAGCAATCAAAGTACAAGGAAAAAATGTAGAAGACGTCTTACCATTTGTCGGTAAAGGGTATGTGATTGGTAAAATAGTTGTGATTGGAGTGCTACTCTTACTATTCGCAGGTGGGGCTATTCCACACTTATTAAACTTAAACTTTAAAAATGTCTTTGGACATTTCTTACCGTTTATATTATTTGGAGCAGCAATTGTTATTCATAAGTTAATAACAGGTAGTAAAATGGTCAAGCTGTCTGAGATAGACTTAGAACGTAAACGCACAGAATAATCTTAAAGAGTACTGATCTTTCAGTACTCTTTTTTAGAGGTGAAACGATGATTATTACGACGCCATTAAAGTACGATGCAGCACTGCGCGATGAGACTATTGAGTTAGGAAAAAAGTACAATATAGAATTTGTTGAGCGTTATAAACAAAGCGTGAAACAACTAAGGTCTAGAAGTAACGATATACTCATTATCGGAAAAGAAAAAGTACAGTATATATCAGAAGAAGGTACATTCACGTATCATCCGAATTTTGCTCAAGTCCGATTACGACGCTTACTAAAAGGTGAAGACGATCCATTTTTAGAAGCCACAAATCTAAGAAAGAACGATAAAATATTGGACTGCACAATGGGACTCGCATCAGACAGCTTAATCGCAGCCCATGTAACGGATAGTGTTACATCTCTCGAGTCCGTTCGTAGCATATATTTGACTGTGTCTATAGGGTTAATAAAATATCGCTATACGTTACAACAATTAGAGAAGGCTTCAAAGCGTTTAACAACATATAATGTAGACGCATATTCATACTTAAAAGAACAACCAGAAAATAGTTATGACGTCGTCTATTTCGACCCGATGTACGATGAAGCGGTACAATCTGAAGGTATAGACTCATTAAAGCAACATGCAAACTATGCAAATTTAACAGAAGAAGTAATTGAAGAGGCAAAACGTGTGGCAGCTAAAAGAGTTGTTTTAAAAGCGCATTATAATAGTCCCTTATTTAAACAATTTGGATTTATGCAATGCATTCGTAAAAACACCGTATCGCATTATGGAGTTTTACTCACATCATAAAGACTTTATTTTTCCTTCATACGTTTAATAATAGAATCGATCGATATTAATCTGTATAATGGAAATTGATATAATATTTCGTTTGCAATAGTTATTTTGAAGTGCATAAAAGAATTTAAATTTAAGGAGATTATTATGAAGATAGCATACATTATCGATAGTACAGCGGATCTCGATCCAGCTTATGAAAATCACCCAGATATTTATCGAGTGAGTCTTCACGTGACATATGAAAATGGCGACGTGATTGAGGACTCTAAAGATGAAACTAAAATTCAAGAATTTTACAGAAGGTTAAAAAAAGAAAAGACGCCACCAAAGTCATCACAGCCATCGCCTCAAGCGTTTATGGACGTATTAGATAAAATCGTCGAAAAAGGCTATGACGCAGTGATTGGTATTACTTTATCTGCAAAACTTAGTGGAACGTTCCAAACGATGCAGATGATTATGGAAGAATATAAAGACAAGATTCAAGTGTATCCAATCAACTCTGAAAACACATCTTACGTCATCGGTAGTATGGTCGAACAAGCGATGGAACTTGATGAATCAGGTGTTGAAATTGACAAGATTATCGAGCACTTAAAGTGGGTGGCAAGTGAATCAGAGGTATATTTACTCGTTAAAGATTTACACAACCTTGTAAAAGGTGGTCGTCTCGGTTCTGCATCGGCAGTTCTCGGCTCGTTATTACGCATTCGTCCAATTATGAAGTTTGATAACGATGAAGGCGTTAAGTTATATGAAAAAGTACGAACAGATCGTCGTGTCATGGCAAAATGGGTGGAAATATTAGTTGAAAAGTATGAACACTTTAAGGGGAATTTAGATGTCGTAGTTGTTCACGGTGACGTGGAACAAGACGCATTAAAAATTGTGGAAAACTTTAAAGAAAAGTTTCCGGATATTAAATACCACGTTTATTACTTAGGATCAGTACTTGGAGTACATGGTGGTAATGGCGCAATTGGTATGGCATTTATTCCAAATCAATACGAAAAATAATATAAAAGGCACGTTTCCTAAACTTAGGGAACGTGCCTTTGTTATTATTTTCTTAATGATGCTAAGAAACTTAAAATTGAAAGTGATGCAAGTTTAAGTGATGATTTTGACTCATCAAAGCTATCTCCAGCTAAGTAGTGCTTTACAGCTGCCGCACTCATAACGATCGATGCCATTAATGCACCGAGGCGTCCGAATGTTTTACTAACTAGTGATAAGCTCATTAACACTGCGCCGACACTTTCTAAGTAGCCAGCAATTAACATTTCTCTAGAGTTTACATTGAATTTTTTCTCAAAGTCTTCTCCAAGTTCACCGTTCGCTCTTACTTTATTTACACCTGACTGGTAGATGTTTGATGCAACGTACCAGTTAATAATATGTCTAAACATAATTGTCCACTCCTTCTAATTGTCTATTATACAATGTATCCAATTCATACGTATGTTAAACGCTCTAAAACAAAATTAATACAAAATATGTAATAATCGATAGTAAACTCGATGTGACTAAGAGAGATACCATCGGTGCTTTTGCTTTGTTAAAGAGAGTTTTAAACGAAACGTTTAAACCGAGGCCAACCATTGCCATAATCATAAAGAACTTCGCTATTTCGTCAACGATACTCGACACATTGCTCGGAATATCTATAAACGTATTGACGACAGCAAGTAATAAAAAGCCGATTAAAAAATATGGGAAATTCACTTTTTGTCTATCATTCGTGCTGTTATTTCGCTTTGACCATATGTACATTAATGCAAAGCTCACCGGTACGAGTAAAAATACACGAGACAATTTTGCGAGTAACGCATACGCGAGACTATCGTCACTTACTCCACCTGCTAATACGACTTGTGCAATTTCATGTAAGCTGATTCCAGCCCACATACCGTACACTGTGTCTGTCATTGAAACGACTGGATATAAGAACGTATAAATGAGTGCGAAAAACGTCCCGACGAGCGATATTAAACCGATGCTAATCGCTGTGTCTTCTTCATCACTTTTAATAATCGACGATACCGCACCGATCGCAGCGGCACCGCATATGCCTGTACCAAATCCAAGTAATAACGCGATGTCTTCATTACCTTTAAGTAGCTTATTGATGAACATTAATAGGAACACACTAAAAAGAATTACGAAAACACCACCGACGAGTAGCCATAGACCATCAGTTGCGATTGTATATAAGTTAAGTTTTAGTCCGTATAAAATAATCGCGACACGTAGTAACTTTTTAGATACGAACGTAATGCCGTCGGATAATAGTTCTGGGTAACCTAGAGTATTTCTGTAAATCATAGAGATAATAATCGCAATTGCAAGTGCACCAATACTCGAAAGTAACGGTAGTTGAGCGAGTATATAACTGATTGAAGCAATTAGTATTGTAAATAAAATGCCATATGTAAATAACTTTTTATTTTTCATAGGTTCCCCCTCCTATACTTAATATTATAATCTAATAATATCTATACTTGGTCAACATGTTAAATGTGTTATAACGTAGCTTTAATATGATAAACTAGAACTGTTAACACTCATAAAGGAGACATCTATATGAAAGTCGCACTATTTGATTTTGACGGAACACTTTATCCATATGAAACGTTCCAAACACTTCGATACCATATGCGTGACAATCCAAAATATAAAAAGTACTATAAACACTTTGTTCGTCGCTTTGCACCGACGTATTTTGGGCACAAATTAAAACTCGTTCCAGAACTCCAATTTCAAAATAAAGCATTAGAATCCTATATTTATGCATTTAAAGGTGCTTCTAAAGATGAAGTGGAGACATTTTTCAGTGAAGTCGGAGAAGCGATGAGAGAACAGTTAAACCAAACGGTGGTCGAAAGGCTACAATGGTTACGTGATAACGACTACTATACGATTTTAATTTCAGGTGCATTTCAACCGATGTTAAAGGCGATGTTTAAAGATGAATTTAGCCACATTATCGGTTCAGAAGTGAATTACAATAAGAAGGGCGTCCTATCGACTAAAATACCATTTGTACGAGTATTTGGTGCGAGGAAAATCGATTTAATTCGTAACCATTTAAAACATAAAAATATCGACTGGGATAAAAGCCATGCATATAGCGATAGTGCGACGGATTTAAGCATGTTAAAGCTCGTAGGGCATCCAGTCGTAGTGAAACCAGATACGAACCTTAAAATCATCGCAAATAAAAATGGATGGGAAATTTTAAATTAAAGGATGATAATTATGTCATTAATAAACATCAATGAATCAGAACTATATCCGACAGAGTCATTCGGACCAGCGGTCGAAGGTACGTTAATTTATAATGTACAAGGACAAGCAGAGTGGGAAGGTGCATTCATTACAACGAATGAACGTCTTATAATGAATGTCAATATGAATGGTGAAGCATACCGCAGAGTATTTGATTATAAAGATATAAAAGACGTATATCAGAATGAGCACGGGCTATTTATTGAATTCCCTGAAGGTATGGGGAAAATCGCACTCGTAGAGACGAAAACAGGCAAAGAAGAGACATTTGTTGAATATGTTAAAAAGAAGTTAGGTTAACTTAAAAAAGATAAGTTCTAGGCTTTTATAACGATATTGAGACATATATAATAATAATTGAATATGAAATAGGGAGATCGATTCAATATGGCAAATGAGGAGAAGAAAAATGTAGTCCTTATTGGGGGCGGCATTATGAGTGCAACGCTAGGTGCGCTCATTAAAGAGTTAGAACCAAGCTGGAATATTAAGATGTTTGAAACGCTAGAAGCTCCTGCTCTAGAAAGTTCAAGTCCATGGAACAACGCAGGTACAGGGCACTCAGCACTATGTGAGTTAAACTACACACCAGAAGACGCTAACGGCAACGTTGACATTACTAAAGCGGTAAACGTCAATGAAAAATGGCAAACGTCATTACAATATTGGGCACATTTAGTAAATTCAGGTCAGTTAAAAGCCCCAGAAAAATTTATTAAAAAAGTACCGCACTTAAGCTACGTCGAAGGTAAAGAAAACGTGGCATTTTTAAAGAAACGTCAAGAACTATTAAAAGACCATCCATTATTTGAAGGTATGGAATTTAGCAGTGATAAAGAAACGTTAGAACAGTGGATGCCGCTTATGATGGGAGGACGCGAGTCATTCGATGACATCGCTGCAACGTATATCGATAAAGGTACAGACGTTAACTTTGGAGAGTTAACGAAGCAATTATTCGACAATCTAGAAGAACAAGGCGCCTCATTACAATATAAACATGAAGTCGTAGATTTAAAGAGAATTGACGACAGTAAATGGGAAGTTCAAGTGAAAGATTTAACGACTGGTAGATCAGAATTCCATATTGCGGACTTCGTATTTATCGGTGCAGGTGGCGGAAGTTTACCACTGTTACAAAAGACAAAATTACCAGAGTCTAAAAACATCGGTGGTTTCCCAGTGAGTGGACTTTTCCTCGTCTGTCAAGATGAAGAGATCGTTAACCAACATGAAGGAAAAGTATACGGTAAAGCAAAAGTTGGTGCCCCACCAATGTCAGTACCACACTTAGACACACGTTATATCGATGGTAAGAAATCATTACTGTTCGGACCGTTCGCAGGATTTTCTCCGAAGTTCTTAAAAACAGGGTCATACTTCGATTTAATTGGTTCTGTAAAACCAAACAACGTGTTTACAATGCTTGCTTCAGGAGCGAAAGAAATTCCATTAACAAAATATTTAATTAGCCAATTATTACTATCAGACAACGATAGAATTGAAGAGTTAAGAGAATTCGTTCCAACAGCGAAAAAAGAAGATTGGGATACAATCATAGCAGGACAACGTGTTCAAGTCATTAAAGATACAGACAAAGGAAAAGGAACATTAATGTTCGGAACAGAAACAATCGTTTCTGAAGACGGAACTGTCGCAGCGTTACTCGGAGCATCACCAGGTGCTTCAACATCAACTGATGCGATGATCAACGTATTAAAACACTCATTTAAAGATTCGTTTGAAAAGTGGGAAGCGGAACTTAAAAAGATGATTCCGTCTTATGGTAAAAAACTTTCAGACGAAAGAGACTTATATAACGTCATAGACAAAGAAGTACGTGAAGTACTAAAAATTAACTAAAATAACGCCTAGCGATACTAAGTCGCTAGGCTTTTTTACTGGATTCTCTAGAAAGTTATAACGCTATCGGTTATAATATAATAACGATAGAAATAACGATAGGAGAGACGACAATGCAAACACCAGTGTATTATTCAACGGCACAAGTGACAGATATGGTCGAATTGTCTGATCAAAACGTACGTAAATACTTCCGTATGCTAGAAGAACGTGGATATGAAGTGACACGTGACGAATACCAACGACGTCTATTTTCTCAAAATGACGTGCTTATATTACAAGAGATGATCAAAATCTCTAAAGAACCTGGGTATACGTTAGAGCTCGCTGCAGATGAAGTATTAAAACAAGCAGATGATATTATAGAAAAAAATAAAGAAGAGAAAAATGACGTTGCGTCGAATGAAGAGGTACTAAAAGCACTACGACTCGTCGTCGATAAGCTAGAAGAAATGCGTCAGGAAAACGTAGAACTTCATCAAAATATTAAAACGCTCGTATCACGACTCGACCGTTATGACGAAAATCTACTCGATACGAAAGAGCAACAAAAACTCCTCGTATCAGAAGTATCATCTATTAAAGAGGATCTTCAACATTCTGCAGAAAAAGTAGAATCTGATAATAAAGAGCTAGAAGAAATTGAAGCATCGATTCCAAAAGAAGAAACAACAGAAGAGCCATCAGACGTAGAAGAAACTGAAGAAGTTAAAGATGAGTCTGAAGAGATAAAAGAAGAAATTCAAGCAGAACCAAAAACTGAAAGCGAAGATAATCGAGATAGTTACGATATGAATGATTATCAACCAAAAGAGACGGACAAAGAAGAGGATGAGGAATCCTCTCAAGTGACATTTACTCCAGAGAAAAAGAAAAAAGGGTTTCTCGCACGATTATTCGGAGGTTAAGTATTATTTGTTTCACATGAAACGTGTTACAATACTTAAGAGATTATTGTGTGGACGTAATATTATGACTGCCACTTTTAGTGGCAGTTTTTTTGCAGTTAGATAGGAGGATTGTTTGTGATTATTCACATTTCACAAAACGCATGTGAAAACCAAATCGATGAAATTACACAGTTCGTTGAGTCGATGGGCTTAAATGCACATCGTTCCAACGGTTCAAATAGAATTATTTTAGGCTTAACAGGAGACGTATCTAAGGTAGATGTGAACACGCTGAAAAAATATCATATCGTAGAAGGTGTATATCGTATTACCGCGCCTTATAAAAAAGCAAACCGTCAATTCCATGAAAAAGACAGTATTATCGATATCGGCGGTGTTAAAATTGGAGGGCCACACTTTTTAATGTGTGCTGGGCCTTGTTCTGTCGAGAACGAGACGGATACAATAGAACTCGCTAAACAGCTAAAGGCATCTGGTGCGAACGCGTTAAGAGGCGGAGCATTTAAACCAAGAACATCACCATATAGTTTCCAAGGCCTTGGCGTGGAAGGGTTAAAAATTTTAAATGAAGCAAAAAAGGAAACCGGACTTCCAATCGTTTCAGAACTTATGGGAACAGAACATTTAGATACATTTGTTGACATGGTTGACGTCATTCAAATCGGTGCACGTAATATGCAGAACTTTGATCTATTAAAAGCAATCGGCCAAACAGATAAACCAATTCTTTTAAAGCGCGGTATGTCAGCAAAAATTGAAGAATGGTTAATGAGTGCAGAATATATATTAGCAGGTGGCAATAAAAACGTTATTTTCTGTGAGCGCGGTATCCGTACGTTTGAAGATGCAACTCGTAATACGCTAGATATTCAAGCAGTACCTGTTGTACAAAAAGAGTCACATTTACCAATCGTCGTCGATCCATCTCATGCAGCAGGTATTCGTTACGTCATTCCGTCAATGGCAAAAGCAGCGGTAATGGCAGGGGCTAATGGACTTCAAATCGAAGTGCACCAAAATCCTGAAAAAGCATGGAGTGATGGTCAACAATCGTTAACACCTGAAGAGTTTAGTGATTTAATGTCGACGATACAATTATTGCTCCAAATGGAAGGCAAGACATTATAAGCCTATAAGTGCTATAGTCATATTTTAATTAAAGGAGAGTTATGAATAAATCCATTCAAAGCCACGCGATGGTCATTATGATGTTAATCGTTATCGTGACATTTATAATCGCATTTATCGTTTCGATGAGTTACTTAGTGGAATCGGAGGACGAGCCTTTGTATACATTTGAAGAAGCGTTACAACTACAATTAAATAATGGAACAGAAGATTTAAAATTTGATTCGGGCTACCTTGTACCTGCGACAGATGAAGATATTAAAAATGCTATGGACCCTAAACACCAAGGCGTATTTCAGTTTGTACAACTAGATAATCAGTCAAAAATCTCTGTTGAAGATGCTAATGAATTGTTAAAAGACTCAGGTGTTTTAAAAGATACTGGTGAATTTTTTGTTCAGGCAGAAAAAGAATATAATGTGAATGCATTATATTTAATAGCACATGCAAAAATAGAAACTGGTAACGGAAAGTCAGAGCTCGCAAAAGGAATTAAAGTTGATGGAACGACGTACTATAATTACTTTGGAATCGGAGCATTTGATATCGGGGCGATAAAAACAGGAAGCAGTTATGCCAAAAAAGCAAATTGGGATTCAAAAGAGAACGCAATTCTCGGTGGTGCGAAATTTATTAAAGAGCATTATTTTGATAATAATCAAGTAACGCTCTACGATATGAGATGGAATCCAAACTCGCCAGGAACGCATTTATATGCGACGGATATAAAATGGCCAGATTCTATTGCTAGAGTGTTAGAATCACATTACGAAGCAGTACAATTAAAGCCGGATTTTATAGAGAAAGACATATATAAAGAGGAGTAACGCTATGCGTTACTCCTCTTTTGCTCCGATAACTCTATTCGAATGGCTATAAATATTGAATCCACCACGTCTAATAAAACCGACTGCCGTTATATTTAAATCTTCAGCAAGGCGAAGTGCCAAGTCTGTTGGTGCAGATTTAGATAATACGATACCGACCCCAATTTTAGACACTTTCGTTAATACTTCAGAAGACATTCTTCCACTAAAAATAATCACTTTGTCGTGAACGGTAATACCGTTTTTTAAACAATAGCCATATAGTTTATCGAGTGCGTTATGTCGACCGATATCTCCACGTTGTACGATGATTCCGTCAGGTGAAGCAATACTCGCGTTATGAATACCGCCAGTTTCTTTAAAGACGTCAGACGTATTTTGCATCGTCTCCATAAGGTCAACAATCTGCTCTGGTGTCACTTTCGTTTTAGACATCGATACTTTTGACATCTCCATATCACTTTGGAAATAAAACTGTCGACTTTTACCACAACATGACCCGAGGACGCGTTTTGTAAAGCTGAACACATCAATCGGAATTTCTCGAGTTGTTTCAATGTGACAAAAACCACCACGGTCATCGATGTTCATCGTTTTAATATCGTTAAATGAACGAATTACTCCTTCAGAAGCTAAAAAACCGATGACTAATTCTTCGAGATGGTCTGGTGTACAAACGAGTGTTGCAAACTCTGTGTCATTGATGTAAATCGTTAATGGAAACTCTGTAGCGACCTTGTCAGTTAACGTTTCGAATGCATTATTTTTATATTTTATAATCGTTTCATTTGAAATGATATTCAATTTAATTAACCCCTAAAAAATATATTGTAAACCCTTACTTACAGTTATATAATTCTAATTATACTTGATTGACAACTTTGTGAAAAGGAAGTAAGGGGGAAACACAATGTCAACAACGAAAAATCGCTGGCTCATAGCACTGGCCGGTGTAGCTTTACATATTTCTATCGGGTCTGTTTATGCGTGGAGTGTATTTACTCAACCATTATAAGACAAAATTGGTTGGACGTTAAGTGAAGTATCGCTAATTTTTAGTATCGCGATATTTTTCTTAGGAACATCTGCAGCATTTATGGGTCACTTTGTTGAAGCGAGAGGACCAAGAGCATCAGGTTTAATCTCAACGATATTCTTCGCATCTGGTTTAATCGTTTCTGGGTTTGCCGTACAGATTGAAAGTCTTTGGTTACTATATCTTGGTTACGGTGTCCTCGGTGGTATTGGACTCGGTATCGGGTACATTACACCAGTTTCAACTTTAGTTAAATGGTTCCCAGATCGCCGTGGAATGGCGACAGGTCTTGCAATTATGGGATTCGGATTTGCAGCGATGATCGCAAGTCCAGTAATGGGGTACTTAATCGATTCAGTTGGAATCGCAAACACGTTTTACATAATGGGTGCGACATACTTCGTAATTATGCTTTCAGCGAGTCTCTATATCGAAAGACCCCCTGAAGGTTACCACCCATCAGGTGTTCCATTAGAAGAACAACCAGAGCAAAAGAAAGACTATGTTCAACTTGTTGCGAACGAAGCGATTAAAACACGTCGATTCTATTTCTTATGGTTAATGTTATTCATAAATATTACGTGTGGAATCGCGATATTAGCAGTTGCAAGTTCAATGGGACAAGAAGTTGCAGGTTTATCTGTAAAGAGTGCGGCACTGATGGTAGGAATTATGGGAGTATTTAACGGTGCAGGACGCTTAGTTTGGGCAAGTATCTCAGACTATATCGGTCGACCAAATGTGTATACTGTATACTTCATCATTCAAATCGTCGTATTTGCGTTACTACCGTTTACAACAAACGGCGTACTATTCATGATTATGTTATTCATCATGATTTCTTGTTACGGTGGAGGATTCTCAGCAATTCCAGCGTATATTGCTGACTTATTCGGTACTAAACAACTCGGTGCAATCCACGGATATATTTTAACAGCGTGGGCACTTGCAGGTTTAGTTGGACCGTTTATCGTTGCAAAAGTTTACGAAGCAACACAAAGTTACGACATGACATTATACATTTTCGTTGCGATGTTTGTCGTTGCGTTAATCATTTCGATTCTCATCCGCTCAGATATTGCTAAAATTAAAAGAGAATCAGAGTTAAACAACTAAACAAGCGAATCAGTTTAGACGAATTAAATCATTCATCATTCCTACCCTATATTGTGTATAATATAGGGTAGAAATATTTTGAGGGGGAAATATAATGGGCAAAACATTACATCCAGGTCCAATTAATAAGACAAAACGCTGGGACCCCAAATTATGGGTAAGTCCAATTCCATTTGGATTAACTAAAGTTAAACCACATCATATGAGAGATACAGCAAAAATCGTATGGAAAAATAGAGATAACTTAAACTACGCCAAAAACATCATTTTAAAAGGTGTATGTGACGGGTGTGCATTAGGTGTGTCTGGTCTTCAAGACCAAACGTTAAACGGTCCACATATGTGTACGACACGTTTTAACGTATTACGTTTAAATACTGCACCACCAATTGACCCAGAGTTTTTACACCAAGATATCGATGAGTTACGCAAATACTCAAGTCGTGAGCTCCGTGAAAAAGGAAGAATTCCTTATCCGATGATCCGCCGTAAAGGCGAGCGTCGTTTTACACGTATTTCTTGGGATGAGGCAATGGAACAAATTTCAGATAAAATGCGTGAATTAGATCCGAAACAATACGCGTTTTACTTAACGAGTCGTGGGATTACAAACGAATCGTACTATGTAGCAGCTAAAATAGCGCGTTTCTTAGGTACAAACCATATCGACAACGCCTCACGTATTTGTCACTCACCATCTAAATCAGCGCTAATGCGCTCAATTGGTGTTGGTGCCTCAACTTGTAACTATCAAGACTGGCTAGGTACAGATGTACTAGTATTCTGGGGATCTGTTGCATCTAACGCATCACCAGTATCAACGAAGTACATGATGGAAGCAAAAAAACGTGGTACGAAAATTATCGTAATTAACCCGTACCGTGAACCAGCACTCGAAAACTACTGGGTACCATCAGTTGCTGAATCTGCATTATTCGGAACGAAAATTGCAGATGAATTCTACGAAGTAAATATCGGTGGAGATATTGCTTTAATGCACGGTATCATGAAGCATTGGTTTGATATGGAGGAAGCACGTGAAGGTGCTGCAATTAACCATGAATTTATTAAAGACCATGTAAATAACTACGAAGACTTAGTAGAAAACGTGAAATCTCAAGACTGGGATGAAATTGTTAAGTCTTCAGGTGTTTCTAAGAGCGATATTATCGAACTTTCTGAAACACTTGCGCACGCAAAAACAGGTGTTATGGTCTGGGCGCTCGGTTTAACGATGCACTCACACGCAACAGATAACATCTCACAAGTTGCGAACATCGCGTTATTACGTGGATGGTTAGGTAAAAAACATTGCGGATTAATGCCACTACGTGGACACTCAAGTGTACAAGGTTCAGGAGAAATGGGTGCAGATCCATTCTCACTTCCTGGTGGAGGATTTGACGATAAAAACGTCGAAAGAATCGAGAAGTTATGGGGCTTTGACTTACCAAACTGGCCTGGAGATACAGTCGGTGTAACGATTGAAAACGCAATGTTAGACGAAGACAACGAAAGAAAACTAAAACTATACTATATGTCAGGTGGTAACTTCTTAGAGACGATGCCAAACCCTGACTTTGTAGAACAAGCTTTAGCTAACTTAGATATTCGTGTGCACCAAGATATTATTTTAAATACGTCTACACTCGTCGATGCAAAAGAAGCAGTCATCGTATTACCAGCGAAAACTCGTTACGAGCAAGACGGCGGTGGTTTATCGACATCTACAGAGCGTATGGTTTACTTCTCCCCTGAAATTGAAGGAAACCGTAATAGAATCGAAGAAGCACGTAGTGAGTGGCAGATCTATGTCGATCTCGCTAAACGTGTGAAACCTGAAGATAGTCATTTAATCGACTTTAAATCAGGACAAGAGATTCGTAACGAAATCGCAAAAGGTAACCCTGCATATGACGGAGTACAGTACTTAACTAAAGCAGGAGACGTTTACCAATATGGTGGTGCTTGGTTATGTGAAGGTGGCATATGTCCAACTCCAGACGGCCGTGCGAACTTAATTACGATGGAGATTCCAAAGAGTAATGAAAAAGCTGGAGAGTATAAACTCTTAATGCGCCGTGGTGCACAGTTTAACTCAATGGTTTACGGTGACTTAGATAACTTTAACCACATGGGTCGTCACGATGTACTGATTAACCCACAAGACGCTAAGCGTCAAGCGATTGAAGACGGAGAAGCAATCGTACTTTACAATGAAAATGGAGTATTCCAAGGACATGCGAGATATGCAGATATCCGTGAAGGTAACGTAGGTACGTTATTCCCAGAAGGAAACTTCTTAGCACAAATCGGTGTATACGAGAGCTTCGTTGAAATGCCGGATTATAACGCAAACGTTAAAGTAGAAAAAGCAGACTTCTTCAATGCAAATAAAGACAGACAATATTTAGAAAAACCAGTACCGGATTTAGAAGATAATCCGAACTAATTTACAAATACCTGAGGTTTTACACCTCAGGTATATTTTTATATATTGAATATTCAGAAAATTCATTTACTTTTAAGTTTGGATGGTCCATAATCAAATCATTAATTAATTTTGAGGTGAGTAAAATGACTTTTGATCCAATTGTAGCAACAGTTTTAATTCTTTTAATTCTCACCATTGGCGAATTGATTTCGATTGTGACTCATGCGAGAGTGCCAATGCTGATGACAGCGATGATTTTATATTTACTACTCATATGGTCAGGATTGTTCCCAGAAAATATGACAGAGCAAACGTTAATACCATCACTCGGTATGGTATTAATACCGGCACTTATCGTACATATGGGAACACTAATGAGTTATGATATTTTAAAGAAACAATGGCGTGCAGTCGTCATTGCATTATTTGGATTAGTAGGTGCTGTAGTGCTCGTACTTACTATCGGAACACTTGCGTTTGATTTTTCAGTAGCAGCGAGTGGTATCGGTCCTATTTCTGGAGGAGTAATTGCACTACTCATTACGACAGAGCGTCTACAAGAACTTGGGTTAACGAGCTTAATCGTCGTTCCTGTCATGATTGCTGCATTCCAAACACCAGTTGGTATGCCAATCACGACTTATTTTATGAGAAAGTACAGTCGTTACTTCTTAAAACATAAAACAGATGCGGAAAAGCAACAAGATTTAGAAAATAAGGAACGTTATGAGCATGCAAGGTTTAATATTTTAAAAAATAATCTTGTTTTACTCACAATCATTTTCGGATTTGGTGCAGTGGCAACAGTGCTGGCTAAATATACTCCGATTCACTATACGTTATATTCGTTACTATTCGGTATTATTTTAGTGAATCTTCGTATTTTACCAAAAGCAGCATTAGAAAAAGCGAACTCATTCTCATTTTTAATGGCAGCGTTAATGATCGTCATTATTAATACGATGGGAGGTATTACACCAAAAGACGTCGTCAATCACTTCCCGGCAGTCGTCGTTATTTTAGCAGTCGGTGTCATCGGCCTCTTATTCGGTGGATTCATCGGTTCAAAACTCGTCGGATGGCATCATACGAAAGGGATACCAGTCGCTTTAACAGCATTACTTGGTTTCCCAGCGGACTACATTCTTTGTGAAGAAGTATCGAGAAGTGAAGCGAGTAATGACAGAGATGAAGAAGCATTATTCGATGAACTCGTATCGCCGATGTTAATCGGTGGATTTGTGACAGTAACTATCGCATCAGCAGTAATCGCAAGCTTTGTGATGGGATTAATTTAGGGGGATTAGAATGAGTAAATTATTAGTTAAAAATGTAAATCTTATCAATGGCTCGGACGAAGACGTATTAGAAAATACAAGTGTCCTAGTTGAAGATGGTAAGTTTGTAGAAGTGAATCCAAAATCAGTCGATGATTCTGTCGAAGTACTAGATGGTGAAGGAAGATATTTAGTACCAGGCTTTATTGATTCACACGTCCATCTCGTGACAGAATTTCAGCCACTTGCTGAAAAACTTGCACAACCATTTTCTTATAACTTTTTTAAATCGATTGAATACGCGCGAAATACAATTAACGCAGGGATTACAACAGTACGTGATGCGTATGGTGCAGATTTAGGATTTAAAAAAGCGGTTGAAGACGAACTCGTCGTCGGTCCGAGAATGGTAATTTCGGTATCTGCATTATCTATTACTGGCGGTCACGGTGATTCAACGAACTATTCTGGTATTGATGTACCACTTATTACACCACATCCAGGACTACCATCGAATATCGCAGATGGCGTTGAAGAAGTACGTAAAAAAACACGTGAAATATTACGTGCAGGCGCAGACGTTATTAAAGTTATGGCTACAGGTGGTGTTTCTACGCCGACAGATCATCCGAGATTTACACAATATTCTCAAGAAGAACTGAATGTCATCGTCGAAGAAGCACGCTATAGAAATGGCGTTAAAGTCATGGCACATGCTCAAGGTGAAGAAGGTATTCAGCAATGTTTAGATGCGGGTATCCACTCAATTGAGCACGGGATTTATTTAACGGATAAAATTATTGATCAAATGAAAGAGCAAGGGACATTTTTAGTACCAACATTACTCGCACCAGTGTCTGTGATTGAATTTGCTGAAGAACTTGGGGTGAGCGAAGTCGGATTAAAGAAATCAAAAGAAGTGTTAGATGCACATGTTGAGAGTTTTAAGAAGGCGCATAAAAGTGGTGTGAAAATCGCAATGGGTACAGATGCAGGTGTGTTTAAACACGGGACGAACTTAAGAGAGTTAGAACTAATGGTCGAGCATGGAATGACACCGATGGAAGCAATTATCGCGTCTACAAAGACAGCTGCAGAATGCTTAGAACTCGATAACGTCGGTCAAATTGCACCTGGATTTTTAGCAGACTTCGTATTATTAAAAGAGAACCCACTAGAAAATATCGGAAGTCTAAAAGACAATGACAACATACTCGTCGTTGCGAAAGAAGGAAAAGTTTTAAAAGATATACGATAAAAAATAATCCGAAGTACGATCTGTACTTCGGATTTTAATTAGTCATAAATTGTAAATTCTTCTGGTAACTCATGTCTTGTTGAGTAAAGGATTGTTTCTGAGATGTTTCTAGAGTTATAACCGATACGCTCAAGTAATGCGATCAGTTCAGCATAGACAGCACCAGATTCAGGTGAGCACGTACCATCGTTAAGGCGTGACACGTGGTCTTGACGTAATTTATGTTCGATTTTATTCGATTGATTACTTAGTTGAATGATTCTTTCAAGTCCTGAAGGATTGTAAATATCTATAGAATCCACCGTCATATCAAGTGAACGTTTGACGTGTTTCATCATTGTCTCAAGACCTTCGAAAGCAGCATCTGAGATTTTGATGCGATCTTCTTCTTTTATTTTATACTCGTTAGCAAAGTCTTCGATGAATTTAGCTGTATTCGTGTAAATACGTGTAACTTCAAGTAGTGCAGCGATATTTTCACTATCGATATTACGCTGGTTTTGAAGTTCAAGTATATCCATTAAGTACTTTCGGATACTCTCTTGTACATTATCTACGAGTTGAACTTTTTCGATAATTTTTCGATATCGTTTATCGGTCGGGTTTTCAACGTATTTAAACAAATCTTTAAACGTATCAGAAATAATTAACCCTAGGTTTTTCACTTCACTCTGTGCACTTTGTGTTGCAAGTTGAGGTGATTGTCTAAGTAAAATAGGGTCTAAGAAATTTGGTTTATAATCTTCTACGAGATCTTTACCAGGTACAATTTTAGTTACAATCCAAGCAAGTACACCGATGAATGGTAATTGAATTAACGTGTTAATTACGTTGTATGAACCGTGTGCAAATGCGATTGTCATTGGCTTATTTAAGTTTAATGCAGACTGTAAGAAATCTACATACATGACGAATAAAGGCATTAATATCATAAAGATAATCGCACCGATAACGTTAAAGATAACGTGTACGGCAGCCGCACGTTTAGCTGCGAGAGATCCAACAAGTGCTGCAAGTATTGCTGTAATTGTCGTACCAATATTATCTCCTAGTAATATTGGTAGAGCAGCATTTAAGTCAACGAGGTCATTTAAATAAAAGTTTTGTAAAATCGCGATCGTCGCACTCGAACTTTGTACGATGACTGTTAATATAACCCCTACACCTAGACCTAAGAAGCTGTTATCACTCATTTCTAACATTAAGTTACGAAATGCCTCTAAGTCTGCGAGAGGTTTCACACCCTCTCCCATGAGTTCAAGTCCGAAGAATAACGCACCGAAACCAAATAATATACGTCCAAGATTATTAATTGATGTTTTGTTAAAGAAAAATAGTAGAAAGCTTCCGACAGCAAGTACTGGTAGTGCGTACTCACCAATATCTAAACCGATAATAAACGCTGTGACGGTCGTACCGATGTTTGCACCCATTATGACACCAATTGCTTGTTTTAATGTCATAAAGCCTGCAGATACGAGACCGATTGTAATTACAGTCGTCCCCGAACTACTCTGTATGAGTATCGTAACGAGCATCCCTGCTAAAATTCCACGTATTGGTGTTGCTGTCATACGGTTTAATATTTCACGTAAACGGTCACCAGCAGCTGCTTGTAAACCGTCTCCCATTGATTTTATCCCATATAAAAATATCCCGAGTCCCCCGAGGAACGAGAAGATAATTTGCATTGGAGTAGCATCCATAATTAATCCTCCGATAAGTCATTAAGATTTATAGCCCTTAAATTATGTATATAAGTATTATAATACCATTTTTCATTGTAAAATAATAAAATTTTATGAACATATGGTAAAATATATTATCAATAAAAAGCAAGAGGTTAAATTATGAGATGGAGTAACGTTATTCGAGGGTTCTTTATGGGTATTACAGAAATGTTGCCAGGTATTAGTAGTGGTACGTTAATGTTATTACTCGGAATATATGATCAAACACTCGTAGCAATAAACGAATTATTTACAAAACGATATAAGAAGTCATTAATGTTTTTAATCCCACTTTTCATTGGGATGGGAATTGCGATCGTGACGATGTCATCACTGATAAACTACATGTTAAATACGCACCCTATAATTACCCACTTTTTCTTTTTAGGACTAGTAATTGGTGTCATACCAATGATGTTTAAATTAGGTAATTATAAAGTGGAGTTTAAAACAGTACATTATTCTATTATCGTAGTAGTGACAGCATTACTATTTTTAATGGATTATTTTGTATTAGAAAAGTCAGATGTAACGTCAGTTGAAATGAGCACGACGATGTTAATGTGGCTGTTTATATGTGGTTTTTTAGGAGCGAGTGCTTTAATATTACCTGGGTTATCTGGGTCAGTGATACTACTTATGCTCGGTGCGTATCCGATACTCATGTATTCGATATCTGAATTTTTATCATTTAACTTTACAGTAACACCGGTATTAGTAGCTGTTGGGCTCGGTATTATCGCGGGAGTATTACTAACGAGCCGAGTGCTACATTATTTACTACGCGTTTATCCGTATTTAATGTACGCACTTATAATCGGATTGTTAGCTGGCTCAGTCTTCCCGATATTTAATGGTCTCCCGAGTCGTCCAACAGAGTGGGTAATTTCACTTATAGCGTTTGTACTTGGGTTATTTATCAGCTACTATATGTCGATAAAAAACAACTCAGACACTATTTAAGTAAAGTAAATTAAAAGAATTCGATAAAAGTGAGTCAGTGCGAGTACAATGTTAATTACAGCAAGTATATTCGTCAGTTTTTTACTGCCGAGGAGTATATAAATAACACTTAACGCGCCGGAAACGACGAGTAAAATAATTCGGATACTTAACCAGTCGATTAATTCATCAGCTGAGTAGTTTGCGTATATATCGAATGCACTCCATGCATTAAATAATATAAAAATTAAAAGTAGTAATTGTTTCATAATTTCATCACCTTCATTAGAAATTATAGCAAAATTTTTAAACGAATGATTGGAGCACATATTATGTATAAAAAATTAAATGTGAACGAAAACGACTATAACACGTTTATTGAGACACATAAAAATGGCGACTTACTTCAGTTAACCGATTGGGCGGAATCTAAAAAGTTAACAGGTTGGTACTATAAGCGTATCGCTATTGGAAACGATGAAAAAATTGTAGGTGCAGCGACGTTACAATTTAAAAAAATTCCAAAAACAAAGTTTACGCTCTGCTACATATCGAGGGGATTTGTCGTCGATTATACCGATGAAGCGGCTGTAAAGACGTTATTATCCGAAACGATAGACGTCGCATTAAAAGAAAATAGTTACGTCATTAAAATCGATCCAGACATTCCTGAAGATGAAAAGGATACATTAAAACTCTTAAAGTCCCTCGGATTTAGACACCACGGATTTTTAGATGGTATGAGTAAAGACGCGATTCAACCACGTCAAACGATGGTGACAGACGTTTCGGTCGACGACAAAGCACTACTTCAAAGTTTCGATAGAAATAACCGTACGAGAGTCCGACGTGCGTTACGCATGGGGACAGTGGTAAAACGTGCATCTCGTGAAGATTTAAAAACGTTTCACGAACTGATGAAAATCACCGGCGAACGAGACGGCTTTTTAACACGCGACATTACGTATTTTGAATCGATGTACGATGCACTCCACGACAACGGGCATATGGAACTGTTTTTAGTCGAACTAAATCCTAAAAACGTAAAAGAAAATATTGAAAAAGACATTTTAAAAGTTAATAAAGATATTAAAAAAGCGGATAAAATCGCCGACGAGACGAAAAAACAAAACCAGTTAGATAATTTAAACAACCGTTTAAGCAAATTAAATACGCAACTTGAAGAAATAAAAGAGATTAAATCGACAGAAGTATTATCTGGTGCATTATACGCGCAATGTGGTGAAAAATCATATTACTTATACGGCGCGTCATCTAACGATTACCGTGACTTTTTACCGAACCATCATATGCAGTTTCATATGATGCAATATGCAAGAGCACACGGCGCAAAAAGTTATGACTTTGGAGGGACGAGTGTTTCACCGCCAGAAGACTCAGAGTATTTTGGGCTATGGCAATTTAAAAGTCAGTGGGGGACAGAAGTATCTAATAAGATCGGTGAATTTGATTACGTATTAAACCGACCATTGTATCACTTACTCAATACAGCCGTACCGCTGTATCAAAAATCTAAAATGTTTTTAAATAAAATTAGAAAATAAGGGTATATTAAATACAAGTATTCTTAAAGGGGGATCAACTGTGTTTGAATATCAACGTTTATATTGGAATCATTTACGCGGCGAACACCTTAAAGTCGTGTTAAACATCGTACTTTACGTCATTTTCTCAAGTATCGTTTCAATAATTGGAATTGGATTAGGATTCGCTGTAATCGGGGGTACTATATTTAGCTGGACAAGTGCACAAAGTGGGCCAGGAGCACTCGGTATTATAGGAATCCTATTAGCGGTACTATATATAATTGCATTTATAGTATTTGTCTTATTACTACTCGGATACGGATATTACAATTACTTCTTCTTAGCATATGAAGAAAAAGATTCGAAATTTAATCATGGATTATTCGCTTTTAAAAAAGGACGTTACTTAAAGTCATTAGGACTTGTCATCATCATTTCGATTATTGCTTTTGCAGCGAACTTTGCACTTATTTTTGTTGGTGCGCCATTAAATTTAATGGTCGATCCGAACACTTTAACTAATGGAGATTATTCAATAAACTTTACACCAGCAATCATCGTTTTCGCTATCATCGGAGACATTATCTCGATGCTTGTGTCATTTCTCATTGAAGGTATAACACTCAGCATGTGGTTTAGACATTTAGAAGCACCGATGTCAACGCTTGGCGATAAAGTTGCGACTGGAATTAACGTCGTATTTAAAAACTTTAAGCAGTTTTTAAAACTAGTGTTTTCAGTTTTCTTAATCGGCCTGCTACTAACGATTGTCATCGGTGTAATAATCATTAGTGGTGTGGCAATTGGCATGGCACTAAATAATGATATCGCGATGTTCTTTATAGTACCGATTATCATCATAGTTTCGATCGTTATCGGCTTGCTTGGTACTTATCTCATTTACGGAAGTTATGTCACGTTTTATAAAGAAAACCGCGCAAGATTAAACTTAGACGATGAAATTGAATATATTGAAGCATAAAAATAAGCCGTTCTACTTTATAGGTAGAACGGCTTAAATATTGCTAAATATGCTATAAATCCAATAGAGACGAGAGAAATTGTCATTAACGTTAGAGAGAAATAGTTATTTAACTCGTCGTCAGAATTACTTGAACTCGTATTAAATGCTTTTACGCTTATATAGAGAGAAAGTAACGCGACTATAGACCAAGAATATATAGTGAAGAAAATAACACCTTCATTTAAAATGATGTTCACAAAAAATATCGCTTGAATCATAGTAAGTAACATCAATATAACTCGAGTCATAATAGAGGTCCTCTTAAACTACGAATAAATACACGACTAAAGCGATCGCCATCGCTACTGTAAAGGCGTGTATTAAATATAAGTGTCGGTTATCATGTCTCACTTTAAATGCTGTAATTTCTACAGAAAAAATAATAGAGATTGCGAGTAATAACATCATATAATCATCAATGCCTTGGACAGGTAATATGTTAGAAACCAACATACTTAAAAATCCGAGTCCAGACAACAGTCTTATGACAATTAAAAATTTCGCACGTAATCCATATATTGTGACAAACGCCACGAGTAAATAACTAATTAACATCATTATTGTTAAAAATGTCATGCAACTTGACCTCTTTTTCTATAATACTGGTAAATGAAGAACGTCGATAATAACACGAGAAGTGCACCAAACACAAACGGTACACCGTAGTGAATTAAGAATAGTATGTTGAAAAATATCGGTCCGACAATACGCCCGAGACTATCGAGAGAATACGTTGTAGCTGTCATTTTACCAACTTCATGATGTCTTGCTTCTTTCGTAATTTGAGATGTCATTAACGTACGAACGAGTGCATTACCTGACATTAATAAGACGATACAAATTCCCGCGTAAAATAACCCCGTCATAAACGGCAACATAATAAATGCAATTAATGCCATCGCTTGACCGATGATCATCGCACCATATTCTTGGCCATCTTTTAACTTACGAATCACGCCACCTTGAATGATCGCGTTAAAAATTCCACCGATAAAGAACAGGACACCCATCTCTCCTGGTGTGATATCAATTTTTTCTTTACCGAGTAGTTGGAATGTACTCTCCATACCACTCATCATAAACATGACGACAAACGTCGTAACGAGAAGTATACCAACAGGTTGAATAAAATATTCCTTTTGGACAGTGATTCCACGTTCAATCTCTGTATTCGAACGATATGTTTCTTGTATTTTCAACACAGAAAAGATAAGCGCAACGAAAATGATGATTGCCGTCATAAAAAATGGTGCTGAGACAGATACAGACGCGAGTAGACCACCGATACCTGGACCGAATACGAATCCGATACCCATTGCCATACCGATAAGACCCATGTATTTAGTACGTGTTTCAATAGATGTAATATCTGCGACCATTGAAGTTGTCGCGACATATAGTGCACCTGACGCCATACCTGCAATGAAACGGCTGATGTAAAGAACCGCAAGACTATTTGAGAAAATTGCAAATACTAAAAAACTTAACATAAATACAAATAGTCCGCCGATTAATAACGGTTTTCTACCGATACGGTCAGATAACGTTCCAAAAAATGGTGCAGATATAAAACTTGCAATCGAATAAATTGCGATAATGAAACCTAAGTGCAGAGTGCTCACACCAAATACGACGACTAACTCCGGCATAACAGGAATAATCATACTAAACCCAAAATAAATTAAAAACTGGATGAGCATAATAAATAAAATCTTCTCTTTTAAATTCTCTGTCATCGTTAACATCAACTGCCTTTTTTAATTTTATCTTTCGTCTCTTTGATCTCACGTTCAAGAGACTCTAACTGTTTCAGCATTTTATCTGGAGCTTGTCCAGTAGATTCGATTTTTTCTAAATCGCCTTGGATTCGGATGTAATCATATTTTAAAGTTTCTAAATGTTGTTTTAAATCCATGATCTCACCTCTAAATAATATGTAGTTATAGCTAATGATAGCACAAAAGCGCTTTACAGCTCTATGTAAAAAAGCAGGGAATCACTCCCTGCAACGAAATGTTTATAAATTAGTCATCACTTTCTACGAAATCTCCTGTATAAGCATCGACTTTAACATCGACGTCATTACCGTTGTCTTGAACGATTTCGATTTCATAATATAAATTACCGTCGTCAAAGTCGGTAGACCATTCTTTTACTTTACCGTTCACATTATCTTTTGCAGTTTGAATCGCATCTTCAACTTTCACTAAGTCGCTATAATTAAAATACTTATTGTCGTCGTCATCATCTTCTGCTTCAGTTTCTTCTTTTACTACTGATAAATCATTGACGTCTAAGCTGACTTCATACTCTTCAGTGTCACTCTCTAGTTCGATTTTATATACATATTGGTTATTTTCTTTCGATACGCCGATATCAGTTAATTGTCCGTCAAAACGAGATTTTGCTTCATCGATCGCATCTTCAATGGACTTACTAAAGCTCGCCATATCAAGTTCATCGCCTTCGTTTGATGAAGCATTATTTGAATTTTCATTTGATGAGTTGTCGTTTTCAGATTTGTTATCGCTTGTTGACTCTGTTGTTTCAGTTTGTTTTGATTCGCTTTGGTTAGTTGTTTCTTCATTATTATCGTTGCCACATGCTGCAAGTGTTAGTGACGCTGCGATTAATAATGATGTGATTTTAAATTTAGTGTTCATTAGGCATTCCTCCTATGACTAACTATTGCCACAGTATTGAACATATAAACATAATTCGTTTTAAACTTATTGCAATGTGTGCCTTTTAACGATAAAATTTATAGATAAATTAATTTCTACTATAAATAGAATAGAGAGAGTATAAGATGAAACGATATTTTCAATTTGATGAGTTAGGTACAAATTATCGTCGTGAAGCTATTGGAGGAATCACAACATTTCTTTCGATGGCATATGTTTTAGCAGTTAACCCTGCAATGCTTAGTCTTGCAGGAGTTGAGGGTATTCCAGATGATATGCGTATGGATATTAACGCAGTATTTGTTGCGACGTGTCTCGCGGCATTTATCGGAACGTTTATTATGGGTGTTTGGGCGAGGTATCCAATCGCTTTAGCTCCTGGGATGGGGTTAAACGCATTTTTCGCGTTCTCTGTCGTACTTGGAATGGGAATTCCATGGCAAACAGCATTATCTGGTGTACTCGTATCCGGTGTACTATTTTTAATACTGACAGCATCTGGTGTTAGAGAGTATGTGATCAATGCGATACCGATGGAAATGAAGATGGCCGTTAGTGCCGGAATTGGTTTTTTCATCGCGTTCGTTGGATTTAAAGGTGCCGGGTTCATCGTTGCAGATGAAAACACGCTCGTACATATTGGTAACATTCATGATGCACACGTTATCCTTACAATATTTGGATTAGTGCTTTCAGTCATATTAATGGCGCGTAAAGTCCCAGGTGCGATTTTTATAGGAATGATTATTACCGCGATCGTCGGACTTGTCTTTAACTTATTACCGATGCCTGAAGCGGTCGTGAGTAAAGTGCCGAGCATTGCACCAACGTTCGGTGCAGCATTTGAAGGATTTTTAAATCCGTCTGAGCTTTTTAATGTACAGTTTTTAGTCGTCGTATTAACATTTTTATTTGTTGATTTCTTTGACACGGCGGGTACATTAGTTGGAATCGCGTCACAAGCGAATTTAATTAAAGATAATAAAATACCACGTGCAAGTCGTGCACTTGCTGCAGACTCATTCGCAACAATTTCAGGAGCGATTCTAGGTACGTCAACGACGACGTCTTATGTCGAATCGACAGCAGGAGTTGCAGCTGGTGCGAGAACTGGATTTGCAAGTATCGTATCGTCACTACTATTTTTACTCGCGATATTCTTTAGTCCATTAATTGTCGTGTTCACATCTGAAGTGACTGCACCTGCACTTATAATAGTAGGCGCATTAATGGCATCGAACTTAAGCAAAGTAGAGTGGACGCGTTTCGAAGTGGCAGTACCAGCGTTTCTAACAGTAATAATGATGCCACTCACTTATAGTGTCGCAACAGGAATCGCGATTGGTTTTATCTTTTATCCTATTACAATGTTAGTTGCTGGAAGAAAGAAAGATATCCACCCGATCATGTATGTATTAGCAGTTATATTTATTCTCTATTTTATATTTATATTAAGATAAGATATGCTTGATAAAAAGAGTGAAAAAATCTCGGATAACCCTTGATTTCTTCACTCTTTTAATGTATTATATATAGCGTTGGACTCAAAAAGTGACAGAAAAACTGTCAAGAACATTGCGAAACCCTTGATAAATAAGGGTTTTCTTGTTAAATCGATGAAGCGAGAGGTTACTGACACACCCGGCCCCATTGTCATGGCGGGTGCGTGAGAAAATTTTCGTGGAGAAGTCTATCAATAATGATGACGACCGAGGAGGTTAAAATAATGGCAAAACAAAAAATTCGTATTCGTTTAAAAGCGTATGAGCACAGAGTGCTTGATCAATCAGCGGAGAAAATCGTTGAAGCAGCAAAACGCTCTGGCGCGGAAGTTTCTGGGCCAATCCCACTTCCAACAGAGAAAACTGTTTACACAATCTTACGTGCGGTTCATAAGTACAAAGATTCACGTGAGCAGTTTGAACAACGTACGCACAAACGTCTTATCGACATTTTAAACCCTACACCAAAAACGGTAGATGCTTTAATGAGCTTAAACTTACCATCTGGTGTGGACATCGAAATTAAACTATAAATTAATATCAGGAGGTGCGACTTTCGATGACCAAAGGAATCTTAGGTAAAAAAGTAGGAATGACTCAAATCTTCGGAGAGAACGGAGAGCTAATTCCAGTAACAGTTATTGAAGCGGCAGGTAACGTTGTCCTTCAAAAGAAAACAGAAGAAGTAGACGGATATAATGCAGTACAAATTGGTTTTGATGACAAGCAAGACTATAAACCAACTAGACGTACTAACAAATACGCAACTAAGCCTGAAATGGGCCACGTTAAAGCTTCAGGTGCAAACCCTAAGCGCTTCGTACGCGAATTCCGCAACCTAAACGTAGATGAATTCGACGTAGGTCAAGAAGTCAACGTAGATACATTTGAAGCTGGAGACATCGTAGATGTTACAGGAACTTCTAAAGGTAAAGGTTTCCAAGGTAACATTAAACGACACAACCAAGCTAAAGGACCATCAAGTCACGGTTCGCGTTACCACAGACGCCCAGGTTCAATGGGTATGGTTGACCCATCTCACGTTCTTAAAGGTAAAAACTTACCAGGACAAATGGGTGGCGAAAGAGTAACGCTTCAAAACTTAGAAGTAGTTATGGTTGACAACGAGCGCGGCGTAATTTTAGTAAAAGGTAACGTACCTGGACCTAAAAAAGGTTACGTACAAATTTCATCAGCAATTAAAGGTGACAACTAATATAGAAAGGAGGATATACAATGGCAAACGTAGATGTATTATCTATTGATGGTTCAAAAGTAAAAACAATCGAATTAAACGAAGAAGTTTTCGGAATTGAACCAAACCAACATGCATTATTCGAAGCAGTAACGCTTCAACGTGCATCATTAAGACAAGGTAATCACAAAGTTAAAAATCGTGGAGAAGTTCGCGGTGGTGGTAGAAAACCATTCAGACAAAAAGGAACAGGTAACGCACGTCAAGGTTCGATTCGTGAACCACACATGAGAGGCGGGGGCGTAGTATTCGGTCCAACTCCTAGAAATCACGGATTCAAAATGCCAAGAAAAGTTAGACGCTTAGCGTTACGTTCTGCATTATCAGTAAAAGTAAACGAAGAAGCATTAACAGTTGTAGATGCATTCACATTCGATGCACCTAAAACAAAAGAATTAGTTAAAGCTTTAGATAACTTAGATGCAGGTAGAAAGACACTCATCGTATTAGGTGAACAAGATGACAACGTTCTAAAATCAGGACGTAACGTCCCTGGAGTTACAGTTATCACTGCTTCAGGCCTAAACGTATTAGATATCCTTT
Organism: Nosocomiicoccus sp. HMSC09A07; assembly: GCF_001808485.1. NCBI lineage: Bacteria > Bacillati > Bacillota > Bacilli > Caryophanales > Staphylococcaceae > Nosocomiicoccus > Nosocomiicoccus sp. HMSC09A07. The sequence goes on along the minus strand of NZ_KV793632.1, from coordinate 65,860 downwards.
CTGCAGATCGTGTAATTTTCACGGAAGATGCAATTACTAAAGCAGGGGAGGTACTTCTGTAATGGAAGCTAGAGACGTTATTAAACGCCCAGTAATCACTGAGCGTTCAGCAGATTTAATGTCAGAGAACAAATACACGTTTGACGTAGATGTTAGAGCAACTAAAACACAAGTTAAACGTGCTGTTGAAGAAATCTTTGATGTAAAAGTTGAGAAAGTTAACATTATGAACGTAAAGCCTAAGAAAAAGCGTATGGGACGTTATCAAGGCTATACGAACAGAAGAAGAAAAGCGATTGTAAAATTAAGTGAAGGTTCTATTGAATTCTTCTAAAAATATTCGAAAGTTACCAATAAGGAGGTAAACAGTTAAATGGCGATTAAACATTATAAACCAACAACAAATGGTCGTCGTAATATGACGAGTCTGGATTATAAAGATTTAACTAAAACTAAACCAGAACGTTCATTATTAGAGCCACTTCCGAAAAAAGCTGGCCGTAACGCACAAGGAAAAATTACTGTACGTCATAAAGGTGGCGGACATAAACGTCAATACAGAGTCATTGACTTTAAACGTAACAAAGATGGAGTACCAGGACGTATCAAAACAATCGAATACGATCCAAACCGTTCAGCAAACATTGCACTTGTTCAATACTTAGATGGTGAAAAGAGATATATCCTTGCACCTAAAGGAATTGAAGTTGGACAAGAAATCATGAGTGGTAAAGATGCGGATATCAAATTAGGTAACGCATTAGAATTAGGCGACATGCCTGTTGGTACTACAATCCACAATATTGAACTTAAACCAGGTAAAGGTGGGCAAATCGCTCGTTCTGCTGGTACATCAGCACAATTACTTGGTAAAGAAGGTAAATACGCAATCGTTCGTTTAAGCTCAGGCGAAATGCGCATGATCTTACTTACATGCCGTGCAACAGTCGGTTCTGTAGGAAACGAACAACACGAACTTGTAAACGTAGGTAAAGCTGGTCGTTCTAGATGGGCTGGTAAGAGACCTACAGTACGTGGTTCTGCGATGAACCCTAACGATCACCCACACGGTGGTGGTGAAGGTAGAACTGGAATCGGTATGCCGTCTCCACTTTCTCCATGGGGTAAAAAGACTCTTGGTAAGAAAACTCGTAGAAACAAGAAAAAGTCTACTAAGTTAATCATTAGAAAACGTAAAAAATAATCAACATCATTAAATCGTGTGCGGTTCTCACCGCACTGATTTCTTGAAGGGAGGCGCCAAAATGGCACGTAGTATTAAAAAAGGACCTTTTGTAGATGATCATTTAATGAAAAAGGTAGAAAACCTTAACGAATCAAATAAAAAGACTGTAATTAAAACTTGGTCACGTCGTTCAACAATCTTCCCACAATTCATCGGGCACACGATTGCTGTATATGACGGCCGTAAACACGTACCAGTTTATATTACTGAAGATATGGTTGGTCACAAACTCGGAGAGTTTGCTCCAACAAGAACTTTCAAAGGACACGGCGGTAAAGACGCTGTAACTCGATAACACCTAAAGGAGGAAATATACATGCAAGCGAAAGCAACAGCTAGAACAGTGCGTATCGCTCCACGTAAAGTACGTTTAGTGGTTGATCTCGTAAGAGGTAAAGAAGTTGGCGAAGCAGTCGCACTATTAAAGCTTACTAATAAAAGAGCTGCTGAAGTAGTAGAGAAGCTCATTTTATCAGCAGCGGCAAACGCTGAACATAACTACGACATGGATGTTGATAACCTAATCGTTTCTGAAATTTATGCAAACGAAGGTCCAACGCTTAAACGTTTCCGCCCACGTGCACAAGGACGTGCAACTGGAATCAACAAACGTACGAGCCACATCACTGTTGTACTTACTGAAAAAGAAGAAGCAGTAGAAGAACAGGCTGAAGAAGCGAACTAATAAGAGGAGGGAATTACTTTGGGTCAAAAGATTAATCCAACGGGATTACGTATTGGTGTAATCAAAGATTGGGAAGCAAAATGGTACGCAGAGAACGACTTTGCTGACTTATTACACGAAGACTTAAAAATCCGTAAATACATTGATGAAAACCTTAAAGATGCAGCAGTATCACAAGTTATCATTGAACGTGCTGCAAATAGAGTAAACATTGCACTACACACTGGTAAACCAGGTATGGTTATCGGTAAAGGCGGTAGTGAAATCGAAAAACTACGTGAAGCACTTGTGAAATTAACAGGTAAACGTGTGCACATTAACGTTATCGAAGTTAAAAATATCGATTTAGATGCTAAATTAGTAGCAGAAAACATCGCACGTCAACTTGAAAACCGTGTATCATTCCGTAGAGCTCAAAAACAAGCGATTCAAAGAACGATGAGAGCAGGAGCTAAAGGTATTAAAACTTCTGTTGCAGGTCGTTTAGGCGGAGCGGACATCGCACGTGCAGAAGGATACAGTGAAGGAACAGTACCACTACACACACTTCGTGCAGACATTGACTACGCACACGAAGAGGCAGACACTACTTACGGTAAGTTAGGTGTTAAAGTGTGGATTTACCGCGGTGAAGTTTTACCAGCAGTAAAGAACGAGAATAACTAAGAGAGGAGTACAAGAAGAATGTTATTACCAAAGAGAGTAAAATACCGTCGTCAACACCGTCCAAATTCTAAAGGGCGTTCAAAAGGCGGTAATGAAGTAAACTTCGGCGATTACGGCTTACAAGCTACGACGTCTGCATGGATTACTGCACGTCAAATCGAAGCAGCACGTATCGCTATGACACGTTACATGAAACGTGGCGGTAAAGTATGGATCAACATTTTCCCGCACACGCCAATTACTAAAAAGCCATTAGAAGTTCGAATGGGTTCTGGTAAAGGTGCAGTAGAGCACTGGATCGCAAACGTTAAACCAGGACGCATTATGTTTGAAGTTGCAGGTGTAGATGAAGAGGTAGCTCGTGAAGCACTACGTCTTGCAAGTCACAAACTTCCAGTAAAAACAAAATTCGTTGTGAGAGAAGAATTAGGTGGTGATACGAATGAAGGCTAAGGAAATCCGTGAACTTACAAACGAAGAAATCGTAAATAACATTAAAGAACTTAAAGAAGAACTCTTCAACCTACGCTTTCAACTAGCTACTGGTCAGCTAGAAAACACTGCTCGTATCAAGGAAGTTAGAAAAACGATTGCGCGTATGAAAACGACAATCCGTGAAAGAGAAATTGAAGAAGCAAAAGCGAATCAATAATTTATAGGAGGTTTATATAATGGCAGAGAAAAATGAACGTAAAGTTTATCAAGGCCGTGTCGTTTCTGATAAGATGGACAAAACAATTACTGTTCTTATTGAAACACACAAAAGACACCCAATTATTGGTAAACGCGTAAAATACTCTAAAAAGTACAAAGCTCATGACGAGCACAACCAAGCTAAATTAGGCGATATCGTAAAAATTGAAGCAACTCGCCCATTATCAGCTACTAAACGTTTCCGCTTAGTGGAAATCGTAGAGGAATCAGTAATTATCTAATAGTGTAGATATATAAAGGGAGGTAACCACGCATGATTCAACAAGAATCTCGTATGAAAGTTGCCGACAACTCTGGAGCTCGTGAAGTTTTAACGATCAAAGTACTAGGTGGTACTGGACGTAAAACAGCGAACATTGGTGATGTTGTTGTTGCAACAGTAAAACATGCAACACCGGGTGGTGTTGTCAAGAAAGGTGACGTAGTTAAAGCAGTCATCGTTCGTACTAAAACAGGTATCCGTCGTGAAGATGGTTCATATATTAAATTTGATGAAAACGCATGTGTCATTATTCGTGACGATAAAAGTCCAAGAGGAACTCGTATATTTGGTCCAGTAGCACGTGAATTACGTGACGGCAACTTTATGAGAATTATCTCATTGGCACCAGAAGTATTATAATTTTAATATTAACTAAGGAGGTGCGATAAGACGATGCACGTAAAAACAGGCGACAAAGTTATTGTCATTAGCGGTAAAGATAAAGGTAAACAGGGAACTGTTTTAAAAGCTATCCCTAGAGAAGAACGTGTGGTAGTTGAAGGAGTAAATATGGTTAAGAAACACCAAAAACCTTCTCAATTAAATCCAGACGGAGGGATTTTAGAAACAGAAGCAGCAATTCACGTTTCTAACGTTATGCACGTTGATCCTGATTCAGGTGAACGCACTAGAATCCGTTATGAAGAAAAAGACGGAAAGAAAATTAGAGTAGCAGTTAAATCAGGTAAAGAAATTAAATAAGGTAACTCGGAAGGAGGACACATTTCGTGATTCGTTTAAAAGATAAATACAACGAGACAATCAAAGATGAACTCGTTAAAAAGTTTGAATACAGCTCTGTAATGCAAGCACCTAAAATCGATAAAATCGTAATCAACATGGGTGTTGGTGAAGCTGTACAAAACGCTAAAGTATTAGACACTGCTGTAGAAGAATTAACAGCAATTGCTGGTCAAAAACCACAAATTACAAAAGCTAAAAAATCAGTAGCTACATTCCGTTTACGTGAAGGTATGCCAATCGGTGCAAAAGTAACTTTACGTGGTGACAGAATGTACGATTTCTTAGATAAACTTATCTCAGTATCATTACCACGTGTAAGAGACTTCAGAGGTGTATCTAAAAAAGCATTCGATGGTCGTGGGAACTACACTTTAGGTGTTAAAGAACAAATCATCTTCCCAGAGATCGATTACGATAAAGTAACAAAAGTAAGAGGTATGGATATCGTTATTGTTACAACAGCTAACACAGACGAAGAGGCTCGTGAACTGTTAACACAATTTGGTATGCCATTCAAAAAGTAAAAAGGAGGCATATTCATGGCTAAAAAATCAATGATTGCGAAACAACAAAAACCGCAAAAATTCAAAGTAAGAGAATATACACGTTGTGAAAGATGTGGACGTCCACACTCAGTACTTCGCAAATTTAAACTTTGCCGTATCTGTTTCCGTGAACTCGCATATAAAGGTCAACTTCCAGGCGTCAAAAAGGCGAGCTGGTAATTCTATATAAATTGAAGGGAGGCATATTTTAGATGACTATATCAGATCCAATTGCAGATATGCTAACACGCATTAGAAATGCGAACATTGTTAAACATGAATCATTAGAGATTCCAGCGTCAAACATCAAAAGAGATATCGCTGAAATCCTTAAAAATGAAGGTTTCATCAAAAACGTAGAATATGTGGAGGATGACAAACAAAATATCATCCGTGTGTTCTTAAAATATAGTGAAAATGGCGAAAGAGTAATCACTGGTCTTAAGAGAATTTCTAAACCAGGTCTTCGCGTATACGCTAAAAAAGATGAACTACCAAAAGTACTTAACGGTTTAGGTGTTGCTTTAATTTCAACATCTGAAGGTGTAATTACAGATAAAGAAGCTCGTAACAAAAACGTTGGTGGAGAAGTACTCGCTTACGTTTGGTAATAACAATTAGGAGGTGCAAAAATGAGCCGAATTGGTAACCGTATTATTGAAATTCCATCTGGCGTTACAGTAGACGTTGATGGATCTACATTTACAGTTAAAGGACCGAAAGGTGAACTTAAAAGAACTTTAAATGATGACTTAAATTATAAAATGGAAGACAACACAATCGTCGTTGAGCGTCCAAACGATTCAATCGCGATGCGTTCGATTCACGGAACAACACGTTCTTTACTAAACAACATGGTCGAAGGTGTATCACAAGGTTTTGTTAAAGAATTAGAATTAATCGGTGTTGGTTACCGTGCACAAATGCAAGGTAAGAAACTTGTATTAAACGTTGGACTTTCTCACCCAGTTGAATTCGAATCAACAGATACACTTACAATTTCAGTTGATGGAAACACTAAACTTAAAATTGAAGGTATCGACAAAGAAGAAGTTGGAGCATTAGCTTCAAACATTCGTAAGGTACGTCCACCTGAGCCATACAAAGGTAAAGGTATTCGTTACAAAGATGAGTACGTACGTCGTAAAGAAGGTAAAACTGGTAAATAATTAAACAAGTGAGGAGGAACATAAATGATTTCTAAAATCGATAAAAATGCGGTACGTCGTAAAAGACATTTACGTGTACGTAAAAACATTTCAGGAACTCCTGAAAGACCACGTCTAAACGTATACCGTTCTAATAAAAACATCTATGCACAACTTATCGATGATGTGAACTATAAAACATTAGCAAGTGCTTCAACACAAGATAAAGACTTCAGCGGTAAAAATGGTTCTAACAAAGAAGCAGCTGCAGAAGTTGGTAAATTAATTGCTGAACGTGGTAAAGCAGCGGGCGTCGAAACAGTTGTATTCGACCGCGGAGGTTATTTATATCACGGACGTGTAGCTGCATTAGCAGAATCTGCACGTGAAAACGGACTTAAGTTTTAATTGAAGGAGGCGAAACAATAAAATGGCTCGTAATCGTAGAGAAGAAAAACAAGAATTTGAAGAACGCGTAGTAACGATCAACCGTATCGCGAAAGTAGTTAAAGGTGGTAGACGTTTCCGTTTCTCTGCTTTAGTAGTAGTAGGGGACAGAAAAGGTCGCGTAGGATTCGGTCAAGGTAAAGCACAAGAGGTGCCAGAAGCAATCAAAAAAGCAATTGAAGCTGCTAAGAAAAACCTTGTTGAAGTACCAATCGTAGACGGAACTATTCCACACGAAATCAACGGACGCTTCAGCTCTGGTCACGTATTCATGAAACCAGCTGCTCCAGGTACTGGGGTTATCGCAGGTGGACCGGTACGTGCGGTGTTAGAGTTAGCAGGTGTTACAGACGTATTAAGTAAATCGATCGGAACAAGTACTCCAGTAAACGTAGTACGTGCGACGATGACAGGTTTAGAAGAACTTAAAAACGTTGAAGACGTAGCTAGACTGCGTGGAAAAACTGTAGAAGAAATCTTAAATTAAGGGGGAGTATTCAAGATGGCTAAAGTTAAAGTTACCCTCGTAAGAAGTGTTATCGGTAGACCGGAAACACAAAAGAAGACAGTCGCTTCACTCGGTCTAAAGAAAATTAATTCTTCAATCGAGCTTGAAGATACTGCTCAATTAAGAGGACAAGTAGAAAAAGTTAAACACTTAGTTAAAGTAGAGAATATTTAATAAGTAATATAAAATAGGAGGTGCAACAATGAAATTACACGAACTTAAACCAGTTGAGGGCGCACGTAAATCACGTAAACGTGTTGGACGTGGTATGTCATCAGGTCATGGTAAAACTTCTGGCCGTGGACATAAAGGACAAAACGCTCGTACAGGTGGTGGCGTAGGATTAGTATTCGAAGGTGGTCAATTACCACTATTCCGTGCGATTCCTAAACGTGGTTTCACAAATATTAACCGTAAAAGTTATTCAGTCGTTAACATTAGCGATTTAAATAAATTTGATGCTGGAACTGTAGTTACACCTGAATTACTCGTTGAGTCAGGATTAGTTAAAAAGAATGTAGCAATTAAAATTCTTGGTAACGGAGAACTCAATGTTAAGTTAACTGTTCAAGCACACAAGTTTTCTGCTACGGCTAAAGAAGCGATTGAGGCTCAAGGCGGCACTGTAGAGGTGATCTAATGATCAGCAACGTTGTCAATTTCTTTAAGATCAAAGAAATCAGGCAGAAGATTGTATTTACACTTGCAATGCTTGTAATATTTAAAATTGGTACGTATATACCAGTTCCTGGCGTAGATCCGAGTGTGTTTGACACACAAGCTCAAGGTGGCGTACTAGACGTCATGAACACATTCGGTGGTGGGGCACTTAAAAACTTCTCTATTTTTGCAATGGGGATTATGCCTTACATCACTGCGTCAATCGTTACGCAGTTACTGCAAATGGACGTTGTACCAAAGTTTGCTGAATGGGCGCGACAAGGTGAAGTCGGGCGACGTAAAATCGCTCAGTTTACGCGTTACTTTACAATCGTTTTAGCATTTATTCAGTCAATTGGTATGTCATTTGCATTCAACCAAATGTTTGGTGGTACGTTAATTAGTGATAACTCAGTTGGTTCATACCTAATTATCGCTATCGTACTTACAACAGGTACTGCGTTTCTATTATGGCTTGGTGAACAAATCACTGAAAAAGGTGTAGGTAACGGTATTTCTATCATTATCTTCGCTGGTATTTTAGGATCATTACCAAGTGCATTAATTCAATTTTATGAACAACAATTTGTTGGCGCACAAGACAATACGATGGCTGTGTTAACAGTAGTTGGTATGGTTGTTGGTTTATTACTTCTTACTGCATTTGCGGTTTATGTTTTACAAGCGATTCGTAAAATTCCGATTCAATATGCAAGAGGTAAAGGTCGTCAAGCAATGCTTGCACCACAAGCGACTTTCTTACCGCTAAAAGTTAACCCTGCAGGAGTTATCCCAGTTATCTTTGCGATGGCATTCTTAATGTTACCGCAATCTATATCACTATTTTTCCAAGATAAAGATTGGGCAATTAAATTCGCTGAAGCTGCGAATCCAGCGTCTAATATCGGATTAGTGATTTACATCATTCTCATCATCTTGTTTGCGTACTTCTATGCGTTTGTACAAGTAAACCCTGAGAAGATGGCAGATAACTTAAAAAACCAAGGCAGTTACATTCCTGGTATTCGTCCAGGGAAAAACACGCAGACTTACATTACAAATGTTTTATATAGACTCGTATTTGTAGGTTCAATATTCTTAGCGTTTATTGCAGTGTTACCAATACTGCTAACTCGATTAATGGATTTACCACAAACGATTCAGATCGGTGGTACAAGCCTACTCATCGTTATCGGGGTTGCGCTAGAAACTATGAAACAACTCGAAGCTCAAGCAGGACAAAGAGAGTACAGAGGGTTTAGACGCAATAGGTAAACACGTATAGATTAGTAGGAGGATATTCATGAATATCGTAATTATGGGATTGCCTGGAGCAGGTAAAGGTACACAGGCTACTGAAATCATTAAAAAATACCCAATTCCACATATTTCTACTGGTGATATGTTCCGTTTAGCAATTAAAAACGAAACTGAACTCGGTAAAGAGGCAAAATCTTACATGGATCGTGGAGAACTCGTTCCCGATGAAGTAACGATTGGAATTGTCAGAGAAAGATTATCTGAAAGTGACGCTAAAGAAGGCTTCTTATTAGATGGTTTCCCAAGAACTGTCTCACAAGCAGAAGCTTTAAATGAAATTATGGCTGAACTTGGTACTCAGATTGATAGCACATTATATATCGATGTTCCTGAAGAGGAACTCATGAACCGCCTAACAGGACGTCGTATCTGTGAGGTATGCGGTACAGTATATCACTTAGTGTTTAACCCGCCGAAAAAAGACGGTGTATGTGATCATGAAGGTGGTAAATTATACCAACGTGAAGATGACAACCCAGAAACGGTTCAAAAAAGATTAAGTGTAAACATCAAGCAAACGAAACCACTACTTGATTTCTATGAAAAACAAGGTGTTTTATCTAAAGTAGATGGTGCGAGAGATATCGATGAAGTGTTTGCTGATGTCGAAAAGATACTCGAAACACTTTAATATTCACCTTGAGTCTTTAGGTGAATATCTCATCAGTCCTTAAATATAAGTGGTTTCACCTGAAGACAAGCAAAACAAAGAGTTTAAACTGTAAAGGAGGAATATAAAGTGAGTAAAGAGGGCGTTATTGAATTAGAAGGTCTTGTCAAAGAGACATTACCAAACGCACAGTTCAAAGTAGAACTTGAAAACGGCCATGAGATTACAGCTCATGTGTCTGGTAAAATTCGTATGAACTATATTCGAATCCTTCCTGGAGATAAAGTAACAGTTGAAATGTCACCGTATGACTTAACTAAAGGAAGAATCACTTATCGTTTTAAATAAGGACTCCAATTATTAAGGAGGTAACAAAATGAAAGTTAGACCATCAGTAAAACCAATTTGCGAAAAATGTAAAGTCATTCGTCGTAAAGGAAAAGTAATGGTAATTTGTGAGAATCCTAAGCATAAACAAAGACAAGGATAATAAATAACGGAGGTGTAAATAATGGCTCGTATAGCAGGAGTTGACATTCCACGTAATAAACGTGTAGTAATCTCATTAACTTATATTTACGGTATCGGTAAATCGAGATCTTCTGAAATTCTTAAAGAAGCAGGCGTTAACGAAGACACGCGTGTACAAGACTTAACAGAAGATGAGTTAAACAAAATTCGTGAAGTTGTAGACAACTACAAACTTGAAGGTGACTTACGCCGTGATGAAAACTTAGACGTTAAACGTCTTTTAGAAATCGCATCATACAGAGGTATCCGTCACCGTCGTGGCTTACCAGTTCGTGGTCAAAAGACTAAGAACAACGCGAGAACGCGTAAAGGTCCTAAGAAAACAATCGCGAACAAGAAGAAGTAATTAACAAGTAAGGGAGGAGTATTATAAATGGCTCGTAATCAATCACGTACATCACGTAAACGTAGAGTGAAGAAAAATGTTGAATCAGGAATTGCACACATTCGTTCAACATTCAACAATACAATTGTAACGATCACGGATGATTTCGGAAACGCACTATCATGGTCATCTGCTGGTGCATTAGGATTTAAAGGTTCTAAGAAATCTACTCCATTCGCAGCACAAATGGCTTCTGAAACTGCTTCTAAAGCGGCAATGGAACACGGTCTTAAAACTGTAGAAGTAACAGTAAAAGGACCTGGTGCAGGACGTGAATCTGCAATTCGTGCATTACAATCAGCTGGATTAGAGATTACATCTATTAAAGACGTAACTCCAGTTCCACACAACGGTTGTCGTCCACCAAAACGTCGTCGTGTATAATTAACGATGATAAAACACATTGCGCAATTAAACGGCGGTAATAGGGAGGAAAAAGTAAACAATGATTGAAATCGAAAAACCTAGAATTGAAACAGTAGAACTAACGGAAGATTCTAAGTTTGGTAAGTTTGTTGTAGAGCCTCTAGAAAGAGGATATGGAACAACGCTTGGGAACTCCTTACGTCGCATTCTTTTATCATCTTTACCTGGTGCGGCAGTAAAGACAGTCGAATTCGAAAACGTACTACATGAATTCTCAACAATTGAGAACGTCATCGAAGATGTTACAACGATCATCACAAACATTAAAAGTTTAGCGTTAAAAATCTATTCAGAAGAAGATAAAACGTTAGAAATTGATGTTACAGACGAAGGTGTTGTAACTGCAGGAGATATTATCCACGACAGTGACGTTGAGATTTTAAACCCAGAGTTAAAAATCGCAACCGTAGCAAAAGGTGGAGTCCTAAGAGTACGCATGATTGCTGGACGCGGACGAGGTTATGCTTTATCTGAAGCGAACAACAAAAGCGACCTACCAATCGGAGTAATTCCAGTAGACTCTATTTACACACCAGTAAAACGTGTCAACTACACAGTAGAAAGCACACGTGTCGGTCAAAATGCGAACTTCGATAAGTTAACATTAGATGTATGGACAGACGGATCAATTACACCGCTTGAATCTATTTCACTTGGTGCAAAAATCTTAACTGAACATTTAAACATCTTTGTCGACTTAACAGACGAAGCGCAAAATGCTGAAATTATGGTGGAAAAAGAAGAAGACCAAAAAGAAAAAGTACTTGAAATGTCTATCGAAGAACTCGACTTATCTGTACGTTCTTACAACTGCTTAAAACGTGCAGGCATTAACTCAGTTCAAGAGTTAACAGAGAAAACAGAAGCAGACATGATGAAAGTACGTAATCTAGGACGTAAGTCTTTAGACGAAGTTAAAAATAAATTAGATGACCTTGGATTAGAATTACGCCAAGAAGATTAATTAAAGAGGAGGTATAAGAATGGCTTACAGAAGACTCGGTCGCGACTCAGCACACAGAAAATCTATGCTTAGAAACCTTGCGACATCATTAATCGTTGAAGAACGCATTGTTACAACAGAAAAGCGTGCTAAAGAGCTACGTAAAGTTGTAGATCGTCTTGTAACTTTAGGTAAGCGTGGAGACGTAGCATCTAGACGTCGTGCTGCTGAAACGGTACAAAACGTTACGTTAGTAAACGAAGATGGTTCAACAACAACTGCATTACAAAAATTATTTGATGATATCGCACCTCGTTTTGAAGAACGTCAAGGTGGATACACAAGCATTAAAAAACTTGGTGAGCGTCGTGGAGACGGTGCAGAACAAGTGATTATTGAATTTGTTGAGGGTGCTTAAACCTCTTATTAAAGCAGTATGAGTGTTACGATAGATTTACTTCTGTCTAGCTCTTAAGTATCCTGCAAAACTATGAATTGCGCGACTCTTTTGCAGGGTACGCGCTTTTTTATTTAACTATTTTAAAGAAGGTGGAAATATGATTTCACTTAAAAATGTTTCATACAAATATAGCCACAGCAGTCGATACGCATTAAATCATATTTCTATCGACTTTAAAAAATCAGAATTTGTGTCGATTATCGGACATAACGGTTCTGGTAAAAGTACGTTAGTAAAAATCATAATGGGTATACTCACTCCAACTGAAGGGGATGTGTATATCGATGGAGAAAAAGTGACAGAAGACAACTTCCAAGACATTCGCGAAAAATTTGCGATTGTGTTTCAAAATCCGGATAACCAGTTTGTCGGAGCAACAGTCGAAGATGATGTTGCGTTTGGGTTAGAAAATCGTGGTGTTCCACATGAAACAATGAAAGATAAAGTTGAATCTGCTTTAAGGGAAGTCGGTATGTGGGAGTTTAGAACACATGAACCCCATCGTCTTTCTGGTGGTCAAAAGCAACGTGTTGCGATTGCTGGAGCGCTTGTGACGGACCCAGACGTGTTAATTATGGATGAATCGACGTCGATGTTAGACCCGACTGGTAGAAGGGATATTTTATCTTTACTTAAAAACATACATAAAACGAGAGAGACGACGATCATTTACATTACGCATGACTTAACTGAAATTGAAGACAGTGATTACGCATATGTGATGCGTGATGGTAAAATTCGTAGCGAAGGTCAAGTGTATGAAATCTATCAAGACACGGATGTGTTAAAAGAGAGTAATTTAGTGCTTCCATTTAATATTGAGTTGTCCGAAGCGTTAATGAACGGAGAATATATGTCATACGAAGAGTTGGTGGAACGTCTATGAATATAAGTCTAGAGAACGTGACATTAGTCTACCAAAGGAAAACACCATTTGAATTTAAAGCGTTAAATAACATCACGACACAATTTGAACAAGGTAAATTTTACGGTGTCATCGGACATACAGGTAGTGGGAAGTCAACGCTCGTACAAATGTTAAACGGACTTATTTTACCAACAGAAGGAGAAGTCAATGTCGGTGACCATGTATTAACTAGAAAAGCGAAATATAAAATCATTCACGACGTTAAAAAACGTGTGGGGATCGTCTTTCAGTTCCCTGAACACCAGCTGTTCGATGAAACCGTCCTTAAAGACGTCTCATTTGGACCGATGAATATGGGAAAGTCTAAAGAAGAAGCAGAAGCGATATCTAAAAAATATTTAGAACTGCTAAACGTTGATGAATCATTATTTGATCAGTCACCGTTTGATTTATCTGGTGGGCAAATGCGTAAAATTGCGCTCGCAGGTATACTATCGATGGAACCAGACGTACTTATATTAGACGAACCAACGGCAGGACTAGACCCACTCAGCCATATTAAAACGATGGAGTTATTTAAATCGTTACACGAAACGCTCGGGAATACAGTCATACTCGTCACGCACGATATGAACGACGTGTTTAACTATACTGATGAGGTGAAAGTACTCTCTAAAGGACATCTCGTCGCTGAAGGGAATACGCATAAACTCTTACAAGATGAAGCACTCTTAAAAGAGTATCAACTAGAAGTTCCAAACGTCGTACGCCTCGTTCATGATTTACGTAAAAAAGGATATACGTTAGATGAAATGCCTCAAAACATACAGTCATTCATACGTATGTATAAGGGGGTATTCGATGTTTGATTCGATGCTACTTGGTCGTTATATTCCTGGAGATAGTGTCATTCATAAACTCGATGCACGCGCGAAATTAATCGCGACGGCACTATTTATGATTATCGTTTTTTTTGCGAATAACTTAGTGACGTACTTACTTTTAATTGCCTTTGTACTCATCGTTTTAAAGCTCGCAAAACTCGGTATTATGTTCGTATTAAACGGACTTAAGATTATACTCGTACTACTCATATTTACGTTTTTAATGCACCTATTCTTAACAAAAGGTGGTCCGGTACTCCTCGATGCTAAAATATTTACGATTGAGTTAGAAGGTCTCATAAGAGGTTTATATATATCGACGCGTCTCATTATGCTCGTCATCGTAACGACGATTATGACACTGACGACAAGTCCGATTTCGTTAACGGACGGCTTAGAAAAACTCGCATCACCGTTAAAAATGTTTAAAGTACCTGTCCATGAAATCGCGATGATGACGTCGATTAGTTTAAGATTTATACCGACGTTAATGGATGAGACAGATAAAATAATAAAAGCACAATCATCTAGAGGATCGACATTTATGACAGGTCCAGTAAAAGACCGTATAAAAGCACTCATTCCTATCGTCATACCGCTATTTATATCTGCGTTTCAAAGAGCAGAAGATATGGCAGTTGCAATGGAAGTAAGAGGCTATAAGGGAGACGAAGGACGTACGCACTACCGGCTCCTTATATGGCATAAAAGAGACACGATTGCGCTTATTATATTAGTACTATTTGGAGTACTACTGTGGGTGTTAAGAACATGACACGTATATTATTAAAAATAACGTATAACGGTAAAGAGTTTGATGGGTGGCAGTATCAGCAAAACCGTCGTACTGTTCAAGGTGAAATTGAACGTGCATTAAAATCTGTACACCGTGAATTTATAAGAATTCACCCAGCGTCACGTACAGATAAGCACGTTCATGCACTTGAACAATACGCACACTTTGACACGACACTCGATATCGATCCTGAGAAGTGGTCGTTTATATTAAACAACAAACTTTCAGGAGACATCCGTATTATAGAGTCAAAAGAGATCGACCCGGAGTATCACGTAAGGTATCATTCGAAAGGAAAAGTATACCGGTACAAAATGTACTTCGGAGAACCATCTCCTTTTAAATACGGGTTAGAAACACATGTGAAAGATGAATTAAACATCGACAGAATGCGTGAAGCGGCCGAGTCCTTTATCGGCACACATGACTTTACAAGTTTCTCGAGTGCAAAAACTGTCATTGAAAACAAAGTGAGACATATATACAAACTCGATATAATCGAGACAACAAATGGGTTAGAAATCGTCATTATGGGGTCAGGTTTTTTATATAACATGGTGCGAATTATCGTATCTTATTTACTTGAAGTTGGTAAAGGTAATAGAAATCCGGAATCTACAAAAGAAAACATTGAAAACAAAGACCGAACGCAAAATCCAAAAGTTGCACCAGCAGGTGGGTTATATTTAGAGCGTATATTTTTAACAGAAGAAGAACAAGGCGATTATTTAAAAGAAAACACGTGATACCGTTGACTTTTAACGTAAAGGTGCGTTATAATTACTAACGGTATAAATTTATATCACACACTGATAAGCCCCGGAACTTATCTTTTGTAAGATATAACATGAACAATTAAATTAGAAAATTAGAAACTTTTTTTATTTTGGAGGGCAAAACAATGCGTCAAACATTTATGGCTAACGAGTCAAACATTGAGCGTAAATGGTACGTAATTGATGCTGAAGGACAAACATTAGGTCGTCTTTCAACAGAAGTTGCATCAATCTTACGTGGTAAACATAAACCAACATACACGCCACACGTTGACACTGGTGACTACGTGATCATCATCAACGCTGGTAAAGTTGAATTAACAGGAAACAAATTAAGTCAAAAAGTATACTACAGACACACTGGTCACCCAGGTGGAATTAAAGAAGTAACAGCTGGAGAGTTAAGAGAAACTTACCCAGTTCGTTTAATCGAAAAATCTGTAAAAGGTATGCTACCTAAAAACTCTTTAGGCGACAAACAACTTAGCAAATTATTCGTATATGAAGCAGACACGCATCCACATGCGGCACAACAACCTGAAAACTACGAGTTACGTGGTTAAGGATTAGGAGGTAAACACATTGGCTAAAGTAGAATATAGAGGAACTGGACGTCGTAAAAAGTCAATCGCACGTGTACGTCTTGTACCAGGTGAAGGTAACGTAACGATCAACAATCGTGACATGAGAGAATACCTTCCATTTGAAAGCTTAATCTTAGACTTAAACCAACCATTCGCTGTTACTGAAACAGAAGGTAACTACGATGTATTAGTAAACGTACACGGTGGTGGATTCACAGGACAAGCTCAAGCAATCCGTCACGGAATTGCGCGTGCATTATTAGAAGCAAACCCTGAACACCGCGCTGAATTAAAACGTGCTGGTCTCTTAACACGTGACCCACGTATGAAAGAGCGTATGAAACCAGGTCTTAAGAAAGCTCGTAAAGCACCACAATTCTCTAAACGTTAATATGCTTGAATTGTTGCAAACTTGTTTGCTTACAAGTCCAGTAGGCAAATTGCGTCAGCAATTTGTGTTCATATAAAAATTACAAGCACTTCTCGAGAAATCGAGGAGTGCTTGTTTTTATGTTATAACATATCTAGCATTTCAGGATGGAATACAGACAATATTGTATTACCTTTAGTTTTTAAGTCCTCATTAGAATTGATATTTCCTAAATCTATCATTGCTCTTGCAGTTGGGTATGGTGATTGATGTTTTACGCCTTTATTAATTGCGATATTATAATATTTTACCGCTGTTTCCGTATCCTTATGTACTAAGTTGTAAAGAGTTCCGAGATGATAAATAGAGGGAACTCCATCCATTTATTTAAAAAGGCCTTTAAATCATCATTGAAAAGTAAATAAACTCATATTATTTTTAATATATGCACTTAGATAAATGCAATGAGTAAATTTACTTATTATGTAAATAAAAAGGGATTATAATCAACTCCAAAACAGTACATATAATGGTCGTTTTATGTACATAAAACTTTATCGATTAACAATCATTATTTTATATAGTCACAACTATTGAAAATTTTTGTAATTCAAATATTAAGAATTTATAATATAGTATTTAAAGTCTGTTTTAATACTACATTTCTAATCTCTATTTTTTTTCATTTTACTCATCTTGATAACTGTAATTCTAAAGCTCTAATTGTATAATCTTTTTCTAGGTAAGAAAAGTCGTTTAATAAACTCTTTATTTAAATAAAAAAATAAACTTATTACTACATAATAATCACCACTCATAAGATAATTAAAAATTAAATTTTCTTTACTTTCTTATTGTTAGCGATTACAATATTATTAATATAATATTTAAATATCTGTATATTTAAACGGTATAAGTATTTTACTAGGAGGAATATTATGAAAAAAATAAGAGTTTATGCTTTATTATTCTTATTAATGTCTATAATCACTCTAATAATGGATTTTAATAAATTTTGGGGTATTATTACTTCAATTATTGTCGTTACTATAGTTGGTTTAATAGAACATAAACATAAAAAAAGGAGATGAATAATATGAAGAAAATTATTAGTGTATTTTTAACAACTGTATTAATAGTGACAGTTTTTAACCCTATGGTTTCTAGCGCATCACAAATTAATTATACGAATTATAATGTGCAAAGCGAAGAAAATTTTGACAATAACGTTTTTAGTGTACCTGGAGGTACAAATTTATGTAAAATTATTAAAACTTCTTATGCTGATAATGTGACTTACAATAACTGGGAGCAGAAAATTATAACTCAGATAGTAAATGCTGGATTTGTTGGTGGTGTTTATAAAATTACAACATCTCTAGCTAGAGCAATAGGGTTTTCTAGTATACAGAGTGCATTTATTAAAATTCCTAAGTCGCAAAATACGTATGTAACTATTCAAACGAGAGAATGCAAAGATTCACTGGGAATTCACCATTCTACGATTATTACTTATTATAAAAATGCAAAAAGAACTCAGTATCTATACCAAGAATATAGAAAATTCTAATTTTTTAGAGAATCCTGTAAAAGATTCAATAAGATAAATAAGGAAATTATTAATAATTTTAAAAGTTAAATAACCTATGTCAAAAAATTATAGTTCTTTAACTTAATACATCGATGGTAGCACTCCGTTAGGAGTGCTTTTATTATGCTCCATCATCTGACATCAATGACTACAAAGCAGCATTGAACAAGATCAGATTCAGTCGAGTGAAACGCAAAGCGTTTCGTTTTCTCACACTCCATTTCGCTAAGTAGTTATTTGTTTTGATTCTGACACTAATCTATTTTGCGTTAGCAATGCAAGGGTAAACATGCAGTTGATCCTAACTCGCACACTCATAAGGATAACTAGCCCTTGCATCACACTTAAAATAGCTTAAATACGTGTCACAAAACAAAATATCTACTGCTTCATTACAGTGAGTGTAGTAGAAAAAAGAGAAAGAAGGAATTCAAATGCACTTAAAATCAAGAGTTAATCAAAATGTGGAAATGGTAAAAGCTAGAGTAGAGCGTGTTGGCTATGACTTGTATATGGACTTGACCATTTAAAAGTAAGATAGTTATTAATTTAGATGATTTTTTTGGATTAAAATAAATTATAGAGAGAAGTATTATAATGACTGCGCTAATTATATTTGGTAAAAAGTAGAATCCCAAATCATATATAAATCCGTATAATATGAATGCAATTGGAATAATCGCACTACTTATTACTCCTAATCCTGAGAAAACTCTACCTTTCATATAATCTTCTGTTTCTTCATGAATAATTCGTATAAAGGGAACATTGATTAATGCTAAAACAAAAAATTTTATAAATAATATTGTCGATAAATATAAGAAATTAAATACACAAAGATATACATTTATAAAGCTTAATCAAGCACTTTCCATTTTAGGAGAGTGCTTTTTTTATTTCTCAATTTTATTTCTTCATTTCATATACGTTTTATAAATGGGTTGTATTATAAACTTGTAAAAGTTTGAAGGAGGTTTGTGATGTTAAGGAATGCATGGGTGTATGTTACGAGAAAGATGAGACGGACGGTGATTTTGCTTTTAATTTTAGCGGTCGTTCTATCTTGTTTATATTCTTGTTTGAACTTTTTATATACGACAAATCAATTGAAGTCATCTCTTGAGAAGTCATCTCGCTCTTCTCTAGTGGTGATGAAAAAAGACGGCGGTGACTTTTTACGTTCGGAGTTTGACTCTGTTGAGGGTGATCAAAAGATTGTTTCTAAATATAAAGGGCTTGCGAAACCTAAAGGTTTAAAAGTGATTGAAGGGGCTCAGACGGTGATGCGAGAGGATTTACCGAGTGAGTTTAGAAAGGTGCTCGCTTTTGAAGCGGTTCAGGATGTGAAACGTCATGAGTTATTCCAAAGTGGTGCGTTTACTATTGAAGCGGGTGAAAATTTAAAAGAGAACGATGAGAATGGTATTTTAATCCACGAAGCTCTTGCGAAAGAAAACAACTTAAAAGTGAATGATGAGATTCAGTTAGAAATGTTTGAAACGAACAGTGAGAAAGCACATGAACCATATACGTTCAAAATTAAAGGGATTTTCTCTGGTAAAAAACAAGAACAATATACAGGTTTAACATCTGATTTTAGTGAAAACACAGTGTTTATGAATTACAAAACAAGTCAGCGTGCACTTGGCCAAGAGGATGATCATATAGTGAACGAATTAGAGATGTTCACAAAAGAACCAGCAAAGTTAAAAGAAACGTTAGAAAAGTCGAGTGTGCTTAGTGCAGAGTTTTACTTTGAAGAAAAAAACGATCCATTTAAAGATGTGATTGAATCTTACGGAAGTATAAATGACATGATTAAGCTTATGGCGTATTCGATATTAGTCGGTGGAGTTTTAGTGTTATCACTCGTACTCACATTCTTTATCAGAGAACGCATATACGAAATTGCGATTTTACTTTCGATTGGTGTGAGTAAGTTTAAAGTTATTATGCAGTTTTTAGCAGAACTTTTTATTATATCTATACCGGCACTCGTGTTGTCGTTTATCTTTAGCTATTTTGTTGTAGGGAAAATTATTGAGAATCAGTTAGTACAGAGTGAACTACAAATAGAAATGACGTATCAGTTATCTACATTTGTAATGAGTTATGGATTACTCGTTGTCATTATCGTGATATCTATAGTTATCGCATCGTTAATGATTCTCGTTAAAACGCCAAAAGAGCTATTATCAAAAATTAGTTAGGAGATTATTATGAGCATATTAGAGATAAAAAACGTATCGTATCAATATAAAAGCGGTAAAGGAAAAGTATTATCGAATGTTAGTGAGACATTTGAAAAAGGTAAATTTTACGCAATTGTCGGTAAATCTGGATCAGGTAAGTCGACGTTACTGTCGTTACTTGCTGGGCTCGATGAACCGACGAGTGGACAAATATTATTTGACGGTGAAGATATTAAAAATGCCGGGTACACAAAGCATAGAAAAGACCATATATCGTTAGTGTTTCAAAATTATAATTTAATCGATTATTTATCCCCACTTGAAAACATTCGTTTAGTGAACAAAGAAGCGTCATCAGACATATTATTAGAACTAGGACTTAGTCCAAATGAAGTAAAAAGAAACGTATTGAAACTTTCAGGTGGTCAGCAACAACGTGTAGCGATTGCACGTGCGCTAGTATCAAAAGCTCCGGTTATATTAGCAGATGAACCAACTGGGAACTTAGATGACAATACAGCGTTAGATATTATCGAAGTACTAAAAGAACTCGCAATCAAAAGAGATAAGTGTGTCATCGTTGTTACACATAGTAGAGAGGTCGCAAAAGCAGCAGACGTCGTATTAGAACTGAAACAAAAAACACTTCAACGTGTCGATAGGGAGGTAAGAAAATGATAAAAAACGCCTTTCACTATGTGACGAGAAAGAAATTAAAAAGTTTAATTATCATGAGTGTCATTTTAATAATGACGACACTATCTTTAATTGGTTTATCTATTAAAGATTCTACTGAAAAAGCATCAGAAGAAACATTTGGAAACGTCATGAATAGTTTCATTATGGAAATAAATCGACAAGTGAACCCGGGTACACCTAGAGGTGGGGGTAATATTAAAGGTGAAGATATTAAGAAGATATCTGAAGTGAAAAGTATCGATCACTACGTTAAAAGAATTAATAGTGTCGCAGACTTAGTAGACCATGATATTATCGAAACGCCTGAAACAAAAGTCAATCCGTCAAGTGACCGTGCAAAATATTTTAAGCGTACTGTTATGTTAACAGGGGTCAATGATTCATCTAAAGAAACTAAATTTGTATCTGAAAGTTATAAACTCGTTGAAGGTGAACATTTAAAAGACGGAGACGTGAGTAAAGTCATTCTCCATAAAGAACTCGCTGAAAAGAATAATCTAAAAGTCGGAGATACAATTAAAATTAAATCTAACGTGTATGATGCGGATAACGAAAAAGGCGCTGATGAAACTGTAGAAGCGGAAATCATCGGATTGTTTGATGGAGAGAACAATGGACCAGTAACAGCACCCCAAGAATTATATCAAAATACGATAATGACAGATTTAAATACAGCAGCTAAAGTGTATGGAAATACTGAAGACACTGCAGTATATCAAGATGCGACATTCTTCGTTAAAGGAGATACGAGTTTAGAAACGGTCGTTAAAGACCTTGAAAAACTCGACATCAACTGGAGTATGTATAGTTTAGTTAAGAGTACGTCAAACTTCCCAGCGTTAGAAGAGTCAATCTCAAATATTAGCAGCATTGCGAACACGTTGTTTATCGGTTCACTTATATTTGCTGGTGTCATCGTGTCATTACTATTATTCTTATGGATGAACGCCAGAAGAAAAGAAGTTGCGATATTATTATCGTTAGGAATTTCTAAAGGTCAAATACTAATGCAACTTATTTTTGAAGTGATATTTATATCAATCCCTGCATTTATTGCCTCAACGATTATCGCAAAATACACAGCTCAAATATTCGGTGAAAAAATCTTAAGAAAAGTATCTGGCGATATCCAAAAACAAATCGAGTCACAATCATCATCTAGTCAGTTAGGTGGCGGTGCGGAAGTAGATGGATTTAATAGAACTTTAACGCATTTAGATGTTAATATATTAACTGAATCAATCGTTTACGTCGTAATCTTTATGTCTATCGTTTTACTCGTATCAGTCATCATTGCTTCTATAAATATTCTTAAAAAGAATCCGAAAGAGTTGCTTATAGATACGAAATAAGAGAATACAAGTATTAGGTAAGGAGATCATATGAAAGTACTCATTGTTGAAGATGACAAAATAATAAGAGAAGGCATCGCGGAGTATTTATCTGAATTTGGCTACACTGTGATAGAAGCTGAAGATGGTGGAGTAGCTCTACAATTATTTAACCGTGATATAAAGCTCGTTATACTAGACATACAACTTCCAGTCATGAACGGTTTAGACGTATTAAAAGAAATTAGAAAAAAGAGCACGCTTCCGGTCTTGATGTTAACAGCTTTTAACGATGAAGCGTATAAAATCGATGCGTTTACACACTTTGCAGATGGCTATATCGAAAAACCATTCTCCTTACCTGTATTAAAAGTAAGAGTCGATGCGCTCATTAAAAAATATTATAGTAACGTAGAAAGTTTTGAGTATCGTGATACAGAAGTGAACTTCACAAGTTACACAGCGACAGTGAACGGTGAGCCAGTTGACGTGAATCCGAAAGAATTAGAGATATTAAAGTGTTTACTCATCAATGAAGGTAATGCATTAACGCGGTCGCAAATATTAGATAACGTATGGAAAGATACCGACGACGCCCCCTATGACCGCGTGATTGATGTGTACATTAAAGAGTTGCGAAAGAAACTACAGCTCGACTGTATTAAAACGATACGTAATGTCGGCTATAGACTGGAGAGACAATAACTTTATGAAAATATTTCCTAAAATGTTTATACAAATCTTTTCAGTTCTATTAGTCGTTACGCTACTCATTCATCTATTTGTATTTTTAGTTTTCCCAAAGCCGTATTTAGAAAGTAGAAAAGATGAAATTTATCGTAAAGCAGACGAAATATCAGAGAATTTAAATGGCCAGTCACTCTACTATGTCCAAGAATCATTAAATTTCTATTCGGAGAATAGTGAAATTAAAGTCATTATAAAAGGCAACCACAATAATAATGCTGTAGAGATTAACAAAGACGTTGGCATCGATCCGACGAGTAGTAATAACTCACTTATCATCGAAGAGCGTACAATTACTTTAAATAGTGGTGAAAATCTAGACGTTCAGTTTATATCAACAGCAGATATGCAAAAGGATGCGAGAGATTTAAGCTTTAAGTTTCTGCCGTATTCACTATTGTTATCATTAATCGTATCTATTATCGTTGCGCTCGTTTATGCAAAGTTTATTAAAAATAATATCGAAGAAATAAAATCTGTCACAGACGATATGATGTTGCTCGATAAAAGTGCATCGTTAGCAGTTACGTCAAACGATGAAATCGGAGATTTAAAAAGACAAATTAACGAATTGTATTTTACATTATTACAGTCGATTGACGATTTAGAAGTTAAAAACAAAGAAATTTTAAAATTAGAAGCGTTAAAGTATGACTTTTATAGAGGCGCATCTCATGAGTTAAAAACACCACTTGCAAGTCTAAAAATTATACTCGAGAACATGCAGTATAACATCGGGAAATACAAAGATAGAGATAAATATATCGCAAATTGTATTGAAATTACAGATGAACTTTCACAAAACATCACGCAAATTTTATCGTTGTCATCTGTCGATCATTTAAAGGAAGATGAAGCGGAAATTCTAATTAACGACGTCTTACAAAACGTTTTAGATAAATATCGTGTTATTTCAAAGCAAAAAAATATTACAATTAGTAATCGAGTAGAAGACGAGACGATATATATTAACCATCAGGCGTTAACAATGATTATGTCAAACTTAGTGAGTAACGCAGTCAAATATACCGACGATCACGGTGAGATTAATATCGGTGTCGGTAATGAATGGTTCTTTATCGAAAATACGTATAAAAATGTTAAAGCGCTAAATACTGACGGGATATTTGATGTGAAATTTGATATCAACAAGAAGACGAGTAATGGGCTCGGGTTATATATCGTGAGTAGTTTATTAGATAATTACAATAAGCAATATAAAGTTGAAACGACAGACAAAGCATTTATTTTTAAAATCAAAATTAACGGATAATAATATGGAATCACCTCTATGAAAATAGAGGTGATTTTTAATATGAATCTATAAAAACGTTTTCTTGAAAACGCTATCTTTATTATTGTATATTCGATATACTAGATTTATAAAACTTCAGAAAGGGAGACAAAATATGATTACATTTTTAGTTAGTATAGTTTTATTAATTATCGGTTACTTTACTTATGGTAAATACGTTGAACGCGTGTTTATGCCAAAAGAACGTCCGACACCTGCGTATACGCATAGTGACGGTGTTGACTATGTGCCGATGAATACGAGAAAAAACTCTCTTATACAGTTATTAAATATCGCAGGAGTCGGACCTATTTTTGGTCCGATTATGGGCGCGCTTTACGGGCCGGTTGCATTCCTTTGGATCGTCATCGGTGCTATCTTTGCTGGTGGTGTACACGACTACTTAACAGGGATGATCTCTATTCGTAACCGTGGTGCACATTTACCAGAGCTTGCAGGTAAATTTTTAGGAAAAGTGATGAAGCACGTCGTAAACGCGTTCTCGTTATTGCTATTAGTGCTCGTTGGAACAGTGTTTGTATCCGCACCTGCAGACTTACTATACAATTTAATGAATGGAAAGATTGCGTTAACAGTTATTTTAGTACTGATATTTGCGTACTATATTTTAGCGACACTGTTACCAATCGATAAAATCATCGGTCGATTTTATCCGATTTTCGGTCTATTACTTCTCATCAGTGCGATTGGTATTGGTGGCGGATTAATTATAAAAGGTGCCCCGATCCCAGAAATCACACTACAAAATTTACATCCGGAAAACCTTCCGATTTTCCCGTTATTATTCTTAACGATTTCATGTGGTGCGTTATCTGGATTCCACGCAACTCAGTCACCAATTATTTCGCGTACGACTGAAAAAGAAGGCCAAGGTCGTAAAATTTTCTATGGTATGATGATCGCAGAAGGAATTATCGCAATGATCTGGGCAGCAGCAGGTATGAGCTTATTCTCAGGTGAAAACTTAAACGAATTACTCGCTTCAGGTGGACCGGCAGTTGTCGTAAGTGAAATCGCAACGACGATGTTAGGGGCAGTTGGTGGAACACTCGCAATTTTAGGGGTAATCATTTTACCAATCACGTCAGGAGACACTGCATTCCGTGGTGCACGTATGATCATTGCAGACTACTTTAACATTGGGCAATCTAAAATTAGTAAACGTCTAATGATTGCTTTACCGATGTTCGTCATTTCAATCGCTTTAACACAAATGGACTTTAATATATTATGGCGCTACTTCTCATGGGCGAACCAATCGACAGCAGTCATCGCACTATTTGTTGGAGCGATGTACTTATTTGTCAGTAAGAAAAACTACTGGATTGCACTCATTCCAGGTATATTTATGTTAATGGCGACGACGACTTATATTTTAAACGCCAAAATCGGATTTAACTTACCAATGAACGTGTCGTATATCGGTGCGACTGTTGTAACAGTTGTATTAACAGCAGCGTTCTTTATTGCAGCAAAACGCGCGCGTAGAGACGAGATACCGTTAGAAGAAGATATATCACATTACAAGCCGACGTATGCCGTGACAGAATGATGATTTAGAAATGTTATAAACAATTGACGTAGTTGAAAGCGTTTTGTATATTAAAGTTAATATAAGAGATACACTAGGGGAATTTAGAAATAAATTGAGATGAGTTTACTCAGACCCTTTGAACCTGATCTAGTTTAAACTAGCGTAGGAAAGTGTGCATATACATAACGGATTGCTGCGTGCAATTCTTCTTTGTGCACCTTCCTAATTGGAAGGTGTATTTTTTATATGAAAAATATTAAAGGAGTATTGGTATGAAGACAATTTTAGTCACAGGTGGCGCACGTGGATTAGGTGCAGCAATTGTTGATGCGTTAAGCGCTAAAGGTTACAACGTCGTTATTAATTATAACGAGAGTAAGGAATTAGCAGAGAAAAAGGTACAAGAATTAGGAGAGGACAAAGCAATCGCATATAAAGCAGATGTTAGAAACCGTGAAGAAGTTGACCAAATGGTTGAAGCGGCGATTGAAAAATTTGGTCGTATCGACGGCATTGTTAATAATGCTTTAATTGGATTTAAGTTCGATCCAGTCGCACAAAAAGCATTTAAAGATTTAGATTGGGAAGATTACGAACAGCAATTAGAAGGTACGATGAAAGCAGCATTTAACGTAAGTCAAAGTGTGATTGAACATTTCATTGAACAAAAAAGCGGTTCGATTGTTAATATCGGTACGAACCTCTTCCAAAACCCGGTCGTACCATATCATGAATACACGAGCGCAAAAGCTGGTTTACTCGGTATGACTAGAAATATCGCAAGTGAACTCGGTCAACATGGAATTCGTGCAAACATGGTGTCTGGTGGGTTATTAAAAACAACGGATGCTTCGAGTGTTACGACAGATGAGGTGTTTGATTTAATAGCGAATAATACACCACTTAGACAAGTGACAACACCAAATGATGTTGCAAATATGGTCGCATTCCTTTCTTCAGATGAAGCGAAAAGTGTGACAGGGCAAAACATTACAGTAGATGGTGGACTGACGATGAACTAGTACGCGCTCTAATATTGAACAGTATTTAATTTTTCAGATAATTTTAAAAATTGTATTGATTTTAATTTCTAGTATGTGCTATAGTTATTCACAACAATAAATTAAAGCTGTTGATGAGGAAAGTAAAAGTAACGAAGACGTTACAGAGAGTCTTTGGTTGGTGAGAAAAGACGGTTGGAATTATTTTGAAAATGGCCTCTAAAGCATTGATTCGAACTTTCTTTAAAGTAAGAGTTAATCGGTTGCTTCCGTTACAAAGCCAGGGTATAAGCGTATATTTACGCCGTACCTGTGAGGTGTATTTCGCAAGAAATGCATAAAGTAAGGTGGTAACACGTATATAGCGTCCTTTGAATTGTATAATTCAAAGGGCGTTTTTTTATTGGCAGCTATTTAAAATGGGGCGATTAAAATCGAAAGTGACATGATGAAAAACGAGTTGAAGAAAAATTAAATTAAAAATTAGGAGATGTTTAATATGACAAAAGGACCATTCAAAGCAGATCACGTAGGAAGTTTACTTAGACCAGAACGTATTCATAACGCACGAAAAGATTTTAAAGCAGGCAATATTTCTAAAGAAGAATTATTTAAAATAGAAACAGAAGAAATTGAAAAAGTTGTCGATAAACAAATCGAAGTAGGGTTAAAAGCAGTCACAGATGGAGAATTCAGAAGACGATTTTGGCACACAGACTTTTTAGAACAATTAAATGGTGTTGAAGGGTACGAGCCAGAACAAGGATACACGTTCGTCGGTGAAGTTACAGAAGCGTGGAACATTCGAAATAACGGTAAAATTTCGTTTAACAAAAACCACCCTCACGTCGAAGAGTTTAAATTGTTTAAGAAAATAGTAAACGGACGTGCAGTCGCAAAACAAACGATCCCAAGCCCGAACCAACTATTTAACGAAGGTATTCGCGATAAGTCTATCTATCCAAATATTAAAGACTATGCAGACGATATTATAAAAACATATCAAGATGCAGTCGAGGCATTTTATGAAGCGGGTTGTCGTTACTTACAATTTGACGATGTGTACATCGCAGGACTTAATGCAGAAGATTACTTATGGGGAGATACTGAATTAAGTCGACAAGAAGCAATTGATCTAGCGCTATATGTCGTGAACTCTATTTTAGAAGTAAAACCAGATGATCTCGTCATCACAACGCATCTATGCCGTGGTAACTACCGTTCAAAACACGCATTCGAAGGCAGTTATGCAAAAATCGCACCGACATTATTTAAAAAAGAGAAAGTCGATGGATTCTTCTTAGAGTATGATGATGACAGATCCGGAGACTTTAAACCACTAGATTATATTCCAAACAACGGTCCAAAAGTAGTGCTTGGATTATTTACCTCTAAACACGGTGAACTTGAAGACAAAGAAACAATAAAAGAAAGAATCGAAGAAGCGAGTCAATTTATACCGAAATCACAAATTTGCTTATCACCGCAATGCGGTTTCGCTTCAACGCACCATGGTAATTTACTCACTGAAGAAGAACAGTGGAACAAACTTCGTTACATTGTAGAGCTAGCAGAAGAACTACTTGTTGAGGGAGAATAATTTGAAAAATTAAAAAAGATGTTTAAGAAAAATTTAAACGGGCATACTTTAATTAACAACATACGATAGGCATATAATCTTAACAATTAAAATAATGATTACCATCAAGGTAAACATAGGAGGAAGATTATAATGAGTTTTGTACAAGGAAGTTATAATTCATCAGAAGAAGCATTAGAAGCAGTTAAAGGGTTAAAAGCAGAAGGTTACAGAGAAGACCAAATTAGATTAGTAGCAAACGAATCAACACGTGATACATTTGTAAATAATTCAGGTGTAGACGTTACTTCAGCAGAAGGAGCAAATGGTGTAAACCATGAAGACGAGTCATTCTGGGACAAAATTGTAAATGCATTTACAGTTGAAGATGACTATGAACATCGTGTTGGACAAGACGGCGATGTGTTAGCAGATTACCGTTCAGATATTGATGCAGGTAAGGTGCTCGTTGTAGTAGACGGTGAACGTGGAAATGTTTCAGAGGCTAACGCAGTAGATGGCGCAGCACCAGTTGGTGGTGCTTATGAAGATAGAGACGTGAATGACCGTAGCCGCGTAGCAGACGCTGACACACAAAATGTAGAATTAAAAGAAGAGCAACTTGACGTTAATAAACGTGAAGTTGAAAGTGGTCAAGTAAACGTTTCTAAAAACGTAGTTGAAGACAGAGAGTCAATTGACGTTCCAGTTGAACATGACGAAGTTGTAATTGAACGCCATAAAGTTGAAGACGGTAGAGAAGCTAAAGATGGAGACTTCCATGACGAAGATTACTCTATTCCATTAACAGAAGAACAAGTAGACGTTGATAAAAAATCAGTAGTCACTGAAGAAGTAGAAGTAGGTAAACGTCGTGTTACAGATACTGAACACTTTGAAGACAACGTTAGACGTGAAGAACTAGACGTTCAAACGGATGGTAATGTTAATGTAGAAAAAGACCAAGATAGATTTGATAGATAAATCAAATAAAAACTTTTAAATAGTAAGTTATTAGACTGTAGATTTAATCTACAGTCTTTTTTATTAATGTTATTTTTCAACACTCTTTGGGTAAATATTTTTTATCAGCTAAAAGGAGTGAATCTTATGGGAGAAATTGTCATTAAAAAGAGCAAAAAGAAAGTAACGATGCTAATCTTATTCTCGATTGCCTTTATCGGTCTAAGCGTATTTATACTGCTCTATGGTTTAAATAAAGAAAGCTTATTACTATCAATCATAGGTGGAGCAGGGATCGGTTTTTCTCTCGCGGGTCTAATTGCTACGATTAAAATGTACCGTTCAGGAGATACGTTACTCGTTATTAACGACAAAGGATTTTACGATTATTCATCACTCATGGCGACAAATGATCAGTTAATTGAATGGAGTGAAGTCAGTCAAATTCAACATGCTGAAATGAGCGGACAGCAATTTGTGAATGTTCAATTAAAGAATCCAGATGAGACGCTACGCAATCTGTCAGACTTTGCTAAAAAGATGGCGAAAGCAAACGAAAACATGGGATTACCGGGCATTAACGTAAACGCAAATATCGCAGTCGGTTACGATGCAACGGAGTTAGTCGAACTCATGAACAATTACTTAAAACAAACGCATAATTAAAAGAGATAGAGTCTTATACTACGAAGTAGTGTAAGGCTCTTTTATTATGAGCGAATCATTGACTTAAAAATTTCAAACATGTTATTATATAGAACGTAACAATTACGATTTAGGAGATTTATAAATGAAAAGAATACCAGTAACTATACTTAGCGGTTACCTCGGAGCGGGTAAAACGACGCTAATGAACCACATTTTAAACAATACAGAAGGCTTAAAAGTAGCAGTACTTGTAAACGATATGAGTGAAATTAATATCGACGCAGACTTAATTGCGAATGGAAGTAGCTTAAGTCGTACAGATGAAAAGTTTGTAGAACTTTCTAACGGATGTATTTGCTGTACATTACGCGAGGACTTACTCGTAGAAATTGAAAAGTTATCTAAACAAGATATCGACTACATTTTAATCGAATCAACAGGTATCAGTGAGCCAGTCCCAGTTGCACAGACGTTTTCATATGTCGATGAATCACTCGGTATCGACTTAACAAAAACGACTTACATCGATACGATGGTCACAGTAGTAGACGCATATCGATTCTGGAATGACTATAACTCAGGTGAAACACTACTCGATCGCCAAGAAGGAATGAGCGAAGTCGACGAGCGTGAAGTGAGTGACTTACTCATCGACCAAATCGAGTTTTGTGACGTCATCGTATTAAATAAAACAGACTTAGTATCTGAAGATGAGTTATCACAATTAAAACGTACAATTCGTACGTTACAACCTGAAGCGGAAATTATTGAAACAGTGAACGCAGAATTACCACTCGAAAAAGTGTTAAACACAGGACGTTTTGACTACGAAAAAGCTGCATCATCTGCAGGATGGTTAAGAGAGCTCGAAATGGGACATGAAAACCATACACCAGAAACAGAAGAATACGGTATTTCAAGTTTCGTATATAAACGCACATTACCATTCAACGCAAAACGCTTTGATGACTTCTTACAAGAAATGCCAGAAAACATCGTCCGTGCAAAAGGACTCGCATGGCTCGCGTCAAGAAATGACTTTGCAATCATGGTATCACAAGCAGGAAGAAGTGTTGGAATCGAACCAGTGAGCTACTGGGTAGCAGCGATGCCTACAGAAACACGCCGTCAAATATTAGCAGAAAATAGAGAAATGGCACAAACGTGGGATCCAGAATACGGAGACAGAAGAAACGAACTCGTATTCATTGGAATCGACTTAGACAAAGAAGCAATCACAAAACAATTAGATGAATGCTTAATCAACACAAAAGAAATGGAACAAGACTGGAACACATTAGAAGATCCATATCCATGGCAGATTGCATAAAATTAAGTCCTACACCTATATTTTAGGTGTAGGGCTTGTTTTAATTCTTATTATGTGGGTTAGCTTCAGGGTTATTTTTGAAATACTCATCATGATCATGATACTCTTCAAACATATTTGCAAGCTGTAAGATTCGTTCATCATCTTTATACTTTTCATATAAATCATCGATACGATATTCTGAAGCTAGAGTAAGACCATGTTCATTAGGTTTCGTATATTCATATCTAGGAGCTTCCTGAGCTGTTACTAATACTACATATTCTTCTCCAATGGAAAAGTAAGCATCACCATGCGAATTTGACTTAGGAAGAACTAAATATATATCGACCTCATAAGGATAGGCTAAATCAAATCCACAATTAACATATGGAATGAGTCCAATCTTTTTAACCCCTGTTAATTCTTTATATTCAATACTTCTATCTGGCATATACAGCTTATATATATATTTATTTTGAATTACATCATTTGCATCGGGCAATATATAATTGTCATCTTCAATAGGGATTTGGTCAAACCAAGTCATTGCGAGAATCTGGTTTCTAGTAAGTTCTTCTCTTTTAATTAACGGTTCGTCTTTCTTTTCTTCTTGTTTAGAATCCTCTACAGAATCATCTTTGTTTGAGTCATCTTTAGTCGATTCATCGAATTCTTCAACATTCGAATTATCCTTTCGTTCAACCATGTTGTCTTGAGTGGGAACAGGAGTTTTGCTACATGCGACTAAAACAAGTGAAAATAACATCATTACATAGATTATTTTCTTCATAATGCACCTCTAAATGGTTTTAAATATATTATATCAGAGTGAATAAACTATACATTAAAAAATATAATCAATGTGTAAAATTTGATATAATAATAAGAGAGGGGAATATAAAAAGGAGGCATCATTATGAGTGAACAATTAACGAATAGACGCAAAGTCAGAGAGTTATTACGAGAGTTAGAAGACATTCTTTTTGATATTTCTGTAAAGGAAGCGGACAATAACAACTTTCTAATCATAGAAAGCGAGTTAGAGTCGAAACTCTTTAACGATGGAGTTTCAGGAGGAGAAGACGAGCTAGAAATCGTCATTTCACTAACGGATGAAAATGTGCACTATAAGCTAGAAGTAGAGGCTGAATATCCGTCAAGTAAACTAGAAATCGAAGTGTATAAAAAAGCTGCGGACGAGCTAAAATTTGTACGTGTAAACGAACTGCCTGAACAGCTGAAATCATCAGAAGCATTCAGAGAAAAGTTAAACGAGCTATCTAAAGTTGTAGAAAGTCTCGGTGGTGAAAACTTTGGAGATTTGTTTGGGGAATAGGTGGAAATAGGAACCAGTATTCTATTTTGAATACTGGTTTCTTTGTATTTAATTGGTATAATTATGAGTAATATTAAACTATCTGAGGTGATGTTATGTACAGTATTGGATTGGATATTGGTATTGCAAGTGTAACTCTTAACCTCAAATTATTGTTATGAATTTTTTCACTCTCGATAATTGCTTATCAATAGAAAATGATTACGTGGTGCTTTCCGATAGGAAACCTTACATCGCAAGTTAATGAAGAAGTTAAAAAACAAGTGAGAAAAAGTACACGTCAAAAAAGAACTAGGTACAATAGGGTCGTACAGGAGTAATTATTTAATTAAATAAATTAAATTTTTGACAAATTACAATTAATACATTAGGTTTTAAAGTAGATTAAAAATAATTATTATATAAAAAGGTGATATATCAATGTCAAATGAGATCGAAAAATTAAAAAAATTAGCTACAAAATCAAAAGTAACAGAAATCGAGTATCCCGAACTAGTTAAAGAAAAATATCGTGAATTTGCGATTGTAGAAGATGAATCAGATGGTTTTGTTTCTAGGGAACAAGTAGATGAGTATATAGAAAAATATGCGTTGTCGAGATTAGAAAAAGATATTTAAATTTTCAACGTGTTTGGTGTATTGGTGTGTATAAATAATTTTGTTAAATGATATATTTGTTGCATAAAGTGTTATATATTTTTGTACTCTCGATAATTGCTTATCAGGTAAACAACTATCAACTTGATAATTTGCAATCGTAATCCTGATGTCGCAAGTTATTGAAGAAAGGGAAAGATATTATGTTAATTAATGCAACTATTATTTTATGTCTAATCGGTAAATTTTTAAAAGATGAACCTATTAAAAAAGCAAATAACTTTGTAGGTTATAGAACTAAGAAGGCTTTGACTAATGATCATAACTGGAATCTCGCACAAAAGACAGCTTTTGAATTGATGTATAAAATATTCTTTATAGTTTCAACTATATTTGTACCTTTTATCATAATCGATATTCTATCGTTAATATGTCTATTAAGTGACTCCATATTTACATGGTCTATAATTTTCCAAAGTGCAAATATTGTTGTTGGATTTATACTGATATTTGTACTGACAGAGAAAAAATTAAGTGCTTACGGGGTTAATTAATGAAGATAATGTACCAAATTACATCAAGCATAGAATTAAAACAGTATTACTATAATACTTATAATATAAAACTCCGTTAAATGGAATTTAAATCCAATTTTAACGGAGTTTTTTAATGTTATTTACTTCTGAAACTCTTCTTTTACCTTATCAAACGCTTGATCTAAGTCGTTGATAATGTCTTCTGCCGCTTCAAGTCCAACGGACAGACGTATGAGGCTTTCTGTTAGATTGAATTTATGTAACTCGTCCACTGGTATTGCTGAGTGTGTCATGGATGCTGGGTGTTGGATGAGTGTTTCTGGGTCACCTAAACTGAATGATATGATGATGAGTTTTAAATGGTTTAATAGTGCTTCTGCCATCGTTGAATCTCCATCGATTTCAAATGATACGACTGCGCCACTGTCTGCCATTTGTTTCTCTATAATTTCTTTTTGTGGATGGTTTTCATCACCCGGGAAATAGACGTTTTTGACGAATGGATGTGTGTTTAGGTAGTGAAATACTGCTTTTGCATTTTCACAGTGTCTATCCATTCGTACGGATAATGTTTTAATCCCACGGAGGATTAAGAACGCATCCCACGCGTTTAAGTTTTGTCCGAGTTCTCCCATGATGTTTTGACGCATAAATGCGATGTCTTTGTTTGATCCACAAATGAGACCTGCAACGACGTCGCCGTGACCGTTTAAGTATTTTGTTGCACTATGTACGACGATATCTGCGCCGAGTGTGAGTGGGCGCTGTAAGTATGGTGACATAAACGTGTTATCGATAATGACTTGTAAGTGATGTTTCTTTGCGACGTGTGATATTGCTTCTATGTCTAATATTGTTAACGTCGGGTTGGATGGTGTTTCGATAAAAATCACTTTTGTATTGTCTTTAATATGTTGTTCTATCGTATTTGTATTAGTGCAGTCGATATAGTCGTATTCGATGTTATATCGGCTTGCGATTTTTGTTAAGAAACTGTACGTACCGCCGTATAAGTCTTTTGTAACGAGTACGTGATCACCGGATTTTAGTTGTGAGAGTAGTGCGATACTAATTGCTGCCATACCGCTACTTACTGCAAGTGCATCGTCTGCTTCTTCTAGACTCGCGATTTTTTGTTCTAATTGCTTAGTCGTATCATTACCGTAACGACCGTAATGAATTTCAGATGCACATTTTGTCGCATGCTGAGCATCAGTCGTACAGTCAAATGAGTATGCAACAGCTGGAACAATCGGTTGAACGATTGCGCCCGCTTCTTTTTCTGTCTGACAGTTATGAATAATCTTCGTGTTAAAGTTAACGTTTGAACGCATGATTGAAACTCCTTCAGTTAGAATGTAGTAATTTTAAAATGTATTTTTTATTCTCCATACATAGAATCTATTTTTTCGTAATACGCTTCCATATTTTCATAGCTGTTCATTCGTTCCATGAGGTTTAATATGTTTTCGTTGTTTTTATGTTTTTCGTATAATTCCTTAATGTTATATTGATGGCCATAGTTTAAAGCTTCTTGATATGTAAGTTCGCCGAGTGATGAATAAAGTAACGTGTATGTTTCTCCGACTGCAAATACGGACATTCCACCCATGCTTGGTGGGTTGACGACGTAGAATGTGAGTGGATCTTGTGGTGTATCTACGAGTACGTCAGTGACGTCTACACTTATTATACTGACTTCTGGTATTTTATTTGTTACGTCAGCGCTTTCACCACCAGGGTAAAGAGGACGCGAATACTCCCCAGCGAATATCTCGTCTGCTGTTGGTAATACGTATTCGTTAAATTCGTCGATTACTTGTTGTTCGTAAATCGTCATTGCTAATAGATGTTCTGTCGTTAAGTCTTCAAATGCGATTAGGGGTGTGTCTTCTTTTGTTTCAGTTTCTTCTTTGTCTTTTTCTGTATCAGATTTCGCTTCTTGATGCGAACGTTCGACTTCGTTTTCAGGCTTCTCAGTGTCTACCACGTCTTTTTTACTACACGCAGCGAGTATGAGTGAAAGTGAAGCGAATGTGTATAATACTTTTTTCAAAAATTACCACCTCACATTATACGTTGTGTTTTTTCTTCTTAAATTATAATATAGTAGATTTTACATGCAACTATACTGTTATTTCCATTATAATAGATGTTTGTAAACTGGAGGTTACTATGGTAGAAAAAATAAAAGCCGAGTGGCTAAATCAGCCGCTTCAAAATATATTGGCAGGGATTGTCGTCTCACTTGCGTTAATTCCAGAAGTGATTGCTTTTTCTTTTATTGCAGGTGTCGAACCGATGGTTGGGCTATATGCGTCGGTTGTTATGGCGATTTCTATTTCGTTTTTAGGTGGTCGACCAGCGATGATTTCTGCAGCTGCCGGTGCGATTGCGCTTTTAGTGAGCCCACTTGTTAAGGAGTATGGTGTTGATTATTTAATCTTCGCAACGATTGTGATGGGGATTATCCAAGTCATTTTTGGGTTGCTAAAAGTCGGTTCTTTACTGAAGTTTATACCGAATTCCGTCATGATTGGTTTTGTGAATGCTCTAGGGATTTTAATCTTTATGGCACAACTTGAGCATATTTTTAATATATCATTTGCGACATACATATATGTCACTGTCACGTTACTGATCGTGTATATTACACCGCGTTTTGTTAAGACGATTCCAGCACCACTATTTGCGATTGTCATTTTAACGAGTGTATATATTATCTTTGGTGCAGATATTAAAACAGTCGGTGACCTAGGGGAAATTAAACGTACATTACCAGAATTAATTATTCCGAATGTACCGTATACGTTAGAAACACTACTGATCGTTTTACCTTACTCGATTTCTATGGCGATTGTCGGACTCGTTGAGAGTTTATTGACAGCTAAAATCGTCGATGATGCGACAGGTACGATGAGTAACAAAAATAAGGAATCTCGCGGACAAGGGATTTCAAATATTATTACAGGTTTCTTCGGTGGAATGGGTGGTTGTGCGATGATCGGACAATCAGTCGTAAGTGTTGAGTACGGTGGTACAACACGTCTTTCGACGTTTACTGCAGGTGCCTTTTTAATGTTTATGATACTCGTTTTAGGCGATATTATGGTTCAGATTCCGATGTCTGTACTCGCAGCGATTATGGTAATGGTCGCGTTAAAGACATTTGACTGGGGCACGTTTAAATACGTGAAGTACGCTGAAAAGAGCGATATTTTCGTCATGCTCATTACAGTTGTAGCAGTCGTTTTAACGAACAACTTAGCGGTCGGGGTGATTCTCGGAGTGCTTTTAAGTGCGTTATTTTTCTTAAGAAAAATATCGAACGTATCAGTGACAAAAGAAGTAAGTGACGTCGTTACGTATAAAGTGGCGGGTAATATATTTTACGCGTCGATTGAATCGATGATAGACCATATCGATTTAAACGATAAAGGCCAGACAATATACTTAAATTTCGACGACTCAAGAATATACGATGACGCTGGATTAGAGGCGATTGAACAGATTGTTCATCAACTAAAAACACACAATCAAGTGTACGTGACACATTTATCTAAAAACAGTTATGATAAGTTTATAACACGAACTACGATAGAAGAGTCTCATCTCATACAAAAAGGAGTGCACGATGATGTATAAATCAATACTACTCGCTTCAGACGGCTCGGATTATAGTTTCCGCGCTGCAAAAGAAGCGTTAAATTTTAGAAGTGAAGAAAGCGTCATAACAGTGTTAAGTGTATTAGAAACTGAAGCGGTGAAATACGACTTTTTACAAGACGAACCTGGCGAGAAAGATATAAAAGAGAAACATATTAAAGTGCTTCAGCCAATTACTGAATTATATGATTCAAACAATGTAAATTATCAACTCCGTTTAGAATCGGGGAATCCGATCCGAAAAGTAGTAGCAATCGCAAACGAAGGTACTTATGACGTTGTCGTTATCGGTTCAAGAGGGTTAAACGCATTCCAAGAGATGATGCTCGGAAGCGTGAGTCATCAAGTCACGAAGAAATCAAAAATACCAGTTGTGATCGTGAAGTAGTGAGAACCTCTAGACGACTAAGCGAATGAAGCGTAAAATTAGTATGTTAGTTTAATCATTAGGGAGAATATAATTATGAATGAATTCTTTAAGTTACATGAACGTGGGACAGACGTCCGTACGGAGTTAATTGCGGGTCTGACAACGTTTCTTACGATGGCGTATATCGTCATCGTAAACCCAGCGATTTTATCTGCGGCTGGGGTACCGTTTAACCAAGTATTTATTGCGACGG
The DNA here is from genome assembly GCF_001808485.1 of Nosocomiicoccus sp. HMSC09A07. Classification (NCBI taxonomy): domain Bacteria; kingdom Bacillati; phylum Bacillota; class Bacilli; order Caryophanales; family Staphylococcaceae; genus Nosocomiicoccus; species Nosocomiicoccus sp. HMSC09A07. The sequence goes on along the minus strand of NZ_KV793632.1, from coordinate 27,612 downwards.
TGATTTCTGCAGTTATCGGTACGCTCATTATGGCGTTATGGGCGAATTATCCAATCGCAATTGCGCCTGGTATGGGTATGAACGCATATTTTGTGTCGGTCGTATTCACCGAAGGTGTGACGTATCAAGCAGTATTCGGAACAGTGTTTTTTGCAGGGGTAATATTTTTACTGCTAACATTTACGTCACTTCGTGAAACACTGATCCGCTCGATTCCGGCACCGTTAAAAGTTGGAGTCGCAAGTGGTATTGGTTTATTTATCGCGTCACTCGGTTTAAAAATGTCAGGTATTGTCGTGGCAGATGAAGGAACGCTCGTTGCGTTTGGTGATATTAAGTCACCGGTAACGATACTAACAGTCGTTGGTTTATTGCTGACGTTAATTCTTGTTGCGCGTAACGTTAAAGGGGCATTATTTATCGGGATGCTCGTGACGGCAATTATCGGTTACGTGACTGGACTTCTTCACATCGATAATGGTGTCGTATCTACGCCTCCGTCACCAGTATTTTTTGATATCGACTTAGGCGGAGTATTTAGTCAATCGCTATACTCAGTCGTATTCGCATTTTTACTTGTAACACTATTCGACACGACAGGTACGATGATCGGTGTTGCTGAACAAGCAGGGCTGATGAAAAACGGCGAACTACCAGGTGCTAAAAAGGCGTTAATGGCAGATGCGGTCGCAACGACAGTTGGTGCGACGTTTGGTTCGACACCGTCAAGTGCGTATATTGAATCATCATCAGGTGTTCAAGTCGGTGGACGTACTGGGCTTACGACGTTAGTCGTAGCGGTACTATTTATGTTAACGTTATTCTTTTCACCGATTATTGAATCTATTTCAGCGTTATCTGCAATTACAGCACCAGCACTTATAATCGTTGGTAGCTTTATGATGACGGGATTAGCGAAAGTCAATTGGTCGCGTTTTGATGACGCATTCCCAACGTTTATTATCGTTTTAACGATGCCATTTACGGCAAGTATCGCAACGGGAATCGCGCTCGGATTTATCACATATCCGTTACTCAAACTCGTTGCAGGTAGAGGTAAAGAAGTTCATCCTTTAATATATGTGTTTGCGGTATTATTCATTATCCAAATCGGATTCTTATAAGGAGAGATATTTTACTCATAACAGAGGACGAATAAAACAAAAATACGGTAAATGATTCTTGAATCATTTACCGTATTTTTTTATTTACATAATTATAGAAAATGTAAAAATCAATACTCTGATGGTTGTACGATAATGCTGTAGGATTTCAAGATATCGTAAGGAACTTCAAGGATAGGTAAAACTTTTGCCTCATTAATAATTCTCTTAGATTCGTTGAGTGAGTAATTATCATCATCTAGCCATCTTCGATCTTGAAAATGTGAAGGCACGAAATAATACGTAAATGTACCATCTTTGTTATCGATAAAAGTCACTTGTCCATCAGCGAGCACTTCAGCATGAATATGTGTCGTTCCTTCCGGTAGAGGCACAGTACTATCTATATTATAGGGATTTAGTGGCTCATTACTCATATCACTATATGTGAGGTAAGGCGTTGTCGGATCTACTGGAATCGAATCTATTGTTTCATCATTGTAAAAATATGTCAGCCACGCTAGAGCGATGATATCTTCTTTTGAGTAATCTTCGTAAGTCATTTCATTAGTTAAAACAATTTTTTGTGATATCTTTTCTAAATCATCATCGTAGTATTTTTCAAAAAGATCTTTAATATTAAACACATATCCTATTTCTCTGAATTCTGCATAAGACAAAGTTTGTTGAGTTCCTGTTATGACAATTTCATTTGTTTCTTCATCTATAATTATTATAGATTGTGCGTTTGTTTTTGGTGGAGATACTGAATAAATTTTTTGATTTTTAGTCAAGCCAGGGGAAATATGATAATCCATGGGACTTAATAGTAAACGGTCTATTTGTTCAACTGAAGTAAAACTAGGTGCGCTATGTTCAAAAGAGCCAGATAACAAATCATCAGCAGTTATACTAATGTCGCTGATTGAATCTTCTTTAAGCGCCATTGCAACGATGTCATTAACAGTTAGATTTTCATAAGACTGTTTCTCTTTTGACTTATCCTTAGTATCTTTTTTCATATCTGCTTTTTTATTGCTCTCATTATCTTTATCTTTCTTTTTGTCTATTACTTGTTTGTCTTGTTCTGAACTATTCTTTCGCTCAACGACAATCTCTTCAGGATTTTCTTGTGATTGGCTACAAGCAGAAAGAGTTAATGTTAGTAAACATAACATCAATAGAAATCTCATTAGCATTTTCTCCTTAATCTAATTGATTCAGTGTAATTATATCGAAAACTATTAATATTGCCAAATAAAAATAGGGATAAACATAGGAAGTTTATTCCTATTTTGCGATATACGTGTTTGTTTTTAGTATACTCTCGTGATTACTACGTGTATCTGTATTTACAAGTGTTATTTTTAATGAACTTAGATCGTCTAGTGATTCTATATCTATTTAGCATGAGCATATTAATAAAAAGAACTATGTAAGATAACTATCCCTAAAATGTGGAAAGACCTAGCCCTTCTTGAATTCTGTAGAGAATTGTTTTCATAACACTATCTTCTCTTTCTTCTTCATAATCGAGCGTGTAAATACCATCTTCGTTGTTCCAAAGTCTATTGTAGTATTCGTTCATAGCAATCATTTCTTCGCTGTCCGAATTTGACTTCACAATAAGGTCTGTTTCTAAGTTTAAGTCTTTCAAGTTACGTCTTGTAAAGTTAGATGAGCCTAGAATTAATGTGGATTCCTCACCATTATTGTTATGAAGCATAAATTTTGCATGATACTGCTCGCCATGCGACTTATACCAACGAATTTCAGGTGGGTTTTTGTAGTTCATTAACTACTTTTACCTTAAATTCAAAGCTATGCTTTTTATACTTCATACAAAAACACCCCTAAAGTTGGAGTTTATTGTCCAACTTTTGGGTAGCACATCATTCTAGACAGGAGTTTTTATTATGCGAAACGGGTATGAGTAATGAAACAGTTAGAAAAGAGGTTCTATATGAAAATCGCAATTGTCGGTGCAGGCATGGCCGGCATCGGAACACTTCGCTACTATATTGACCATATCGATAATCCAGATATGGAAATTTATATGTTCGATGATTTAAATACCGCAGGGACTGGATATCCATTCGGTCCAGATGATGACGCACTGCTACTCAATCAGCGACTAAAAAAGATGACACTCGCACCGTGGGACGATAAAAAAGAATACGTCAAATATTTAAAGAAACATGATCCGGACTTATTACAGCATGAATTTATTACTCGACCAGAATTTGGTGAGTATTCTAAAGACGTATTTTTAGATTACATAAAAGATAACCGAGTGACGTTTGTACCGTCAGTCGTCGATGATATCGATGTGAAAGAAAAGAGTTTTATCATCCATGCAGATGAAACATACGAAGTCGATATCGTACACTTATGTATCGGTCAGTTACCTCAAACGGATATTTATGATTTAAAAGAAATTGAAAAATATATTAGTACACCGTTTCCGATAGAACGCAATAGTGACGTGTTATTAAACGCGAAATCTGTCGGGGTGATTGGGACAAACTTAACGTCACTCGATATTATTATGTATTTACATCACAATAACTATAAAAACGATATATTAGTGACGTCACGAAGTGGCACAGTGCCCTTCATTAGAGGAAATGAAGCGGAAGTCGATATCGACGTAGAAGCGCTAAAACAAAATAGAGACATCACGATTCAAACAATCGTCGATATATTTAAAGAAGAAACGAAGAAGCAAGGTATAGATTTTCATCTTTTAACAGAGCTCAATGACATGCCAGTCCTCGATTCTCTCACATATCAACTCGAACATTTAGATACGCTCGGTGTAGTTCAACAAATCGCTGAAGCAATGTCAGAAGTACTTCGAGAAGTGTGGAATGACTTATCGTTAGAAGATAAAAAATATTATATGAAGCATCTAAAAGGCATACACGGTCAATTAACAGGACCATTCCCAAAAATGACCGCTGAAAAAATCGTAGAACTAATTGAAGCAGGACAATTAACTTACGTATCGGGAGTAAAAGATATTAGTTATGATGACGAGTTTGTTATCAACTCTGAAGATGGTAGTTATTCAGCAGACGTTATGGTGAGTGCGGTCGGTCCAAACTTAAGTGGCGAAAATTTAGCCGATGAAAACAACGCTTCACCTTTAGTGAAGACGCTTATTGAAAAGGGAATTCTACAAGTCGACGAGCTTGGCGGTATAAAGATTACATACCCCGAGTTTTCGGTAATCTCTAAAGCTGGTGTGTTAGATACTATGAAATTATATGGGAACTTAGTATCTACAACACACATCAATAACTCTGGTGTGAACTTAATATTAAAGAAAATACCGCATTCGATTGACAAAATTATCCAATGAATGACGACTGATGTGTTATACTTAAGAAAATAATATAGACATTTCGGGGTGCTACTTTTGTGGCTGAGATTATACCCATTGAACCTGTACAGATAATGCTGGCGTAGGTAACAAATGTTTAGGGCTTCTTTGAGCACTCCGAAATTATGCAAATAATTAAGGAGTGCTTTTTTTGTTTGATTTTAAACCGGGGTTTCCGCTTCAATCGAGCCCGCTCGTGAACTGTATTACGAATCAGATTTCTATCGAAATGATTGCAAACAGTTTACTCTATGTCGGTGCAAAACCGATTATGGCCGCTCATATCGAAGAACAAGATGAAGTAATTCAAGCCGTAGACGCATTATTTATTAACTTAGCGCGTTTACCACACAATGAAGCGACACATTTAGTACATGCAGCGAAGCGTGCGAATTCTCATAAAAAGCCAGTCGTTGTTGATTTAGTCGGATATGGCGTCAGTCAGTTTAGAAATAGTATTGGTGACGCACTTGTTGACCTTGATCTGACAGTAGTAAAAGGTAATATGTCTGAAATGCGTGCTTTTTGTAACCTGAAAAGTCACGGCCGAGGAGTAGACGCTGGCGAAGAGGATATGAAATCTGATCGTTTAGAAGAGTTAATTGATGCGTTAAAGGATAAAACACGTACGTACGAAAACACGGTCTTCTTAGCGACAGGTCCAGTCGATATTATCGTCAGTAAAAATCATGTAGTGAAACTATCGAATGGCGTTGAATATAACGGTCAATTTACTGGAACTGGAGACACGGTCGGTGCGCTTATAGCTGCGAATTTAGGTAGTGGTCTTCATCCTGTAGACGCATGTATTAACGGAGTCAGTTATTTTAACATTTGCGGTGAAGTCGCAGCAGAGAAAAGTCGTGGTCTTAACGAATTTAGATTTCATTTATTAAACGAGTTATCTCTATTAAAAGATACAGATTGGACGAAAGAAGTTAAAGGAGAATACATATGACATTCGATTTAAGTTTATATTTAGTGACAGGGCGCTATGATTATAGCGATGATGAGTTTTTATCGATCATTGAAGAAGCGTGCAAAAATAGGGTCACAATCGTACAACTACGAGAAAAAGAGTTAACGACAAACGCGTTTTATAATCTCGCCGTTAAAGTAAAAGAAGTGACGGACAAATATAACGTGCCACTTATTATTAATGACCGTGTAGATATTGCTTTAGCAGTTGACGCTGCGGGGGTTCATATCGGGGATGACGAGCTACCTGTACATATTACTCGACAAATTATAGGTGACGATAAAATACTCGGTGTCACTGTAAAAACAACTACTCGAGCGATAGAAGCAGAGAGAGGTGGCGCAGATTATTTCGGCGTAGGGGCATTCTTTGATACAAACACAAAAGAAACGATTGTTCAGTCGAAAGAAGCGTTAGTCGAGGTCATTCAACATACGAACGTGCCATCTGTTGGGATCGGTGGTCTTAAAGAAGAAAACATAGACGTATTAAAAGACACAGGAGTAAAAGGTGCAGCTATTGTATCTGAAATTATGTTAGCAGAAAACGTTGCAGAAAAAGTAAGTTGTTTAAAACAAAAAATAGATTATATTTTGGAGGACAATTAGATGATTAACTCAACACCACAAGCAGTTACAATCGCAGGTTCAGACTCTGGAGGTGGCGCAGGTATTCAAGCAGATTTAAAAACATTTCAAGCGCGTAACGTATTTGGAATGAGCATTGTCGTCGCACTCACTGCACAAAACACAAAAGGCGTACAAGACGCGTATTATGTACCGACAGAGTTTATTGATGCACAATTTGATTCTCTCGCAGATGATTTTAAAATCGGTGCGTGTAAAACAGGTATGCTCGCAAGTGAGGCACATGTAAAATGTGTTGTAGAAAACTTAAAAAGAGTCGATTTTGGACCGTACATATTAGATCCCGTGATGATAGCAAAAGGTGGTCATAAATTACTCGAAGACGGCGCAATCGACTCAATAAAGTCAGAATTAGTACCACTTGCAACGGTCATTACACCGAACATTCCAGAAGCGGAAGTGTTAACAGGCTTAACGATTCAATCTGGAGAAGATATGGTTGAAGCGGCGAATTACTTAAAAGCACTAGGGGCAGAAAACGTCATTATTAAAGGCGGACACCGTGATGATTCATATGCTGAAGACTTCGTCAGTTTAAAAGATAAAGAGTTTTGGATGCGCGGCACACGTATCGATACAAATCGTACACACGGTACAGGGGATACGTTCGCAGCGTGTATCGCATCTGAACTTGCTAAAGGAAATGATCTAAAAACGTCAATTATTACGGCGAAGAGTTTTATCCAAAGCGCGATTGAAGAAGGTATCGAAGTTGGTCACGGACATGGTCCCGTTAACCACTGGGCAGAGGTGAAAAATAGTATTGAAATTATCGAAAAATAAAAAAGGGAGTTCCGAATGGAACTCCTTTTGTCGTGCGATTATTCGCCTAATTTACCGATTTGGTCTTTTGTTTTTTTAGATGCATTGTCTACTGCATCTTTCGCTTTACCAGCAGCTTGATCTGCTTTACCTTCGAATTCTTTACTCTTATCGTTTAACGCTTTACCAGCTGTTTCTTTTGCTTTACCTTTTAATTGATCTACTTTACCTTCAAATTTACTCATTCATATCATACCTTTCATTTTTGAAGTACTAGATATATACCCGGTCTATATGTTTTAAAACATCGAACCGTAAAAAAGTTAGATATTTGAAGTTGTAAGTTCATCGTAAGACATATTATCGTAAGTGTCTTTATCTAATGTACCGTCAGTTTTTGCTGTTACAGTACCTGCGACCATAGAGTCACTAACGTTTAATGCTGTACGTCCCATATCGATTAACGGCTCAACAGAAATTAATACTGCAGCGAGTGCGACTGGTAAGTTCATCGTACTTAAAACGATAATGGCAGCAAACGTCGCACCGCCTCCTACACCAGCGATACCAAGGCTTGTAACTACGATAACGACGATTAACGTGAGTATAAACTGTAAGTCAACATTCACTCCAGCAACTGGTGCAACCATTATCGCAAGCATTGATGGGTAAATTCCTGCACATCCATTTTGTCCAATCGATAATCCGAAACTTGCAGAGAAGTTTGCAACACTTGACGGAACACCGAGACGTGTCGTTTGAGTTTGAATATTTAACGGTAACGCACCTGCACTTGAACGTGACGTAAATGCGAATAGTAACACTTCAGCCGTCTTTTTAACGTAAGTGAATGGGTTTAACCCCGTTAATGCAATAATAATTAAATGAACGATAAACATCGCAATGAGTGCAACGTAAGACGCGACGACGAATAAGCTTAAATCCACTAAAGCTCTAAAGTCACTTGTTGCAACAGTATTTGCCATAATTGCTAAAATTCCGTATGGCGTTAAGCGTAAAATGATTTTAACGAGTTCCATGACGAAATCGTTGAGGATTAAAATCCCCTCTGATAATTTGTTTGCACGTACTTCATCGTGTTTTTTAAACTTTAATAAACTATATCCGAGTAATGCTGTGAAAATTACGACCGCAATTGTCGAAGCACCACGCTGACCTGTAAAGTCTAAAAATGGATTTGCTGGGATCAGTTGCGTAATTTGTTCTGGTAACGTTAACCCTTCAATTTCTGAAGCTGTAGATTCAATATCTAAACTACGTGCGTTTTCAGCTTCCCCTAAATTAATACTTGAAGCGTCTAAGTTAAATGCGATAGCTGTCGTAATACCAATTACCGCAGAAATTGCAACGGTAATGAGTAAAATCGAAATCGCCTTAACTGCAGACTTTAAAAATTTCTCTCTAACTTCTAATTTCGCAAATGCACTTAAGATTGATACGAAGATCAGTGGAATAACGATCATACGTAGTAATCGAATGAAGCCATTTCCGATGAGGCCCATCCAACCTGTCGTTTGAGTCGTAACGTATGAATCAGCACCATATAGAAGCTGAAGAATTCCTCCGAATACTAAACCAATACCGAGTGCGATTAATACGCGGTATGAAAATTTAATATGCTTTTTTTGCATGAAAAAAACTCCAACAAGGAGCGCAAAAAATACAACTAGATTTATAATAATAAATGTAGCGTCCATGAATAACATCCTTCTTAAAATTTTGATAAATCGATTATAGGACATTTTTAATTCCTAGTAAATAGATATGTTTTGAATTAATAAAATATTTTTTGGGTATAGTATAAAAATGGAGTGATGATATGAATATATTTTTAACTTTAAATAAAAGTTATATAGATGGAAAATTTGTTGAAGGCGACAGTGGAGAAGTATTTCAGTCGTTAAACCCGTTTGACGACTCGTTGGTTGCAGAAATTCCGCTCGCGAGTTTAGAGCAAACGAACAAGGCATTTGAAGTTGCGGATAACAGTGAATGGAAACACAATCCGAAACAACGTAAGAAAGTACTTAAAAACCTTATCAAACTATTTATACAGCATAGAAAAAATATCGTAGACGTCTTAATTAAAGAGAGTGGAAGTACGTTTGTTAAAGCGAATGCTGAATACGTTGCGACGATTAATATTTTAAGAGAGTCTTTAAAATTAGTAGAAAAGATTGGACACGTTGGAAATCGTTCATCTCTTATACCAGGTAAGAAAAATTTAATTTACCGCTCACCAAAAGGAGTAGTGTCGTCCGTTGCGCCATTTAACTTCCCGTTACATTTATCGATGCGTACAATTGCGCCAGCACTAGCGTTAGGCAATGCGGTCGTCCATAAACCAGACGTTCAAACAGGAATCGTGAGTGGGTCGATACCGGCAGTATTATTAAGAGAAGCGGGAGTACCGAGTAACGTTTTTCAGATGGTGTTAACTGAACCGAAACTTGTTGGTGAGGTATTTTTTACGCATGAGAAAATTAATGCGATTAGTTTTACAGGATCGACTGCAGTTGGTAAACACATTCGTAAAGTAACAAACGATAGATTTATATCGACAGCGCTAGAACTTGGCGGGAATAGTCCTTTTATCGTTATGGATGATGCGAATTTAGATCATGCAGTACGTGCGTTAATTCCTGGGAAATTTTTACATTCCGGTCAAATATGTATGAGTGTAAATCGAATCATCGTTCATGAATCAGTATATGAAGAGTTTATCGATAAATTTAAAGCGGCAACTGAAAATTTAAAAATGAGTGTCGAACACAATAAAGTTGGAATCATCGGTCCGATTATTAATAAAACACAGCTTGAAAAAACTAAGAAATTTATCGAAATGGCAAAAGAGTCTGGAGAAATGGTGTTAGAAGGTGAAGTGAGTGGTAATTTTGTCACACCATTTATCTTTAAAGATATTAAAAATGACAGTGAGATCGCACAAACTGAATTATTTAGTCCGATAGCGTTAATTATAAAAGCACGTTCTAACGATGAGGCGATTCGTTTTGCAAACGATACAGATTACGGATTATCGGCTGCGATATTTACTGAAGATGTTGAAAAAGGTCAAATGTATGCGGAACAAATAGAAAGTGGTATGGTACACGTCAATGAACAAACGGTTCTTGATTTTCCGAATATACCGTTTGGTGGCGTTAAAAATAGTGGTATGGGACGTTACGGGAATCCATATGTGTTAGAAGATTTTACAGATTTAAAATGGATGAGTACTCAGCGTGGGCCGTTACCATATCCGTTTAATTAAAAAAGGGGCTGGGACAAATGATTCCACTCCTTAGGTAAAACAGCCTAGAAATCTTCTGTTTAAGATTTCTAGGCTGTTTTTTTAGTTTTGATTTTAAAATTTGCCGACTGACAGGTAAGCTTTCTTAAGTTTACCGCCATTAAGGCGATACCTAACTCATTTCTCACAGCGTCTTTGCCACGGACAGACATCCGTGTGAAACCTAAATTAGCCTTCAAGTTTCCAAAAGTTGTCTCGACATCGATTTTGCGTTGCGCATATCGACGACGACCTTCCGGACTTGAAAGCAACTTGTTTGCCTGAGCTTTGAAATACTCTAGGTTCATATTTTTTCGAATCTGCTTTGGACGAGAAGATGTAGAACTTTTACACAGTGTCATTAATGGACAGTCTTCACATGATTCAGATTCATAAATTTTATAGACTCTCTGGTGACCATATTTATCTGTTTGAGTTGTATGATGATTTAAATATAAGCGACGATTATTTGGACATATATAATAATCATCAAGTTCATCGTATGGCCAATGATTTGGATGCATCTCATCTGATTTAAACTTCCGTTTTTGTTCTCTGTGATATGTATTGTACGGAATCAAAGCCTGTCTCTCATATTTATCAGCGATGCATTCATAGTTTGATTCACTCCCATATCCCGCATCTGCGACAATGTATTGGGGTAAATGTTCAAATGTATGTGCCATTGTATAAAGAAACGGATCAAGTGTTCGCGTATCTGTTGGGTTCCAAAAAATATCGTAACCTAGGACATACTGCTGATTTGTTGCGATCTGTAAATTGTACCCTGCCTTGAGTTGTCCATTCTGCATGTGATCCTCTTTCATACGCATAAACGTCGCATCTGTATCTGTCTTCGAATAACTATTCCGTTCACCGATCAATGTGCGCTGTTTCTGATAAACTAATCGTCGTTCGAGATAATCTTTAAATGCTTTTTTAGAACGTCGAATTTCTGAACGTTTTTTTCGAATTTCTCTTCGTGCTACAACATCCGTTGTTCGTTTTATGTCTTGCGTATGGGATGTTTCAACTTCTGTCAGTTCGGCATGGATAACTGCGATTTCTTCTGCAGTAAGCGGAGTGTCTGACTCTCGTTCAATTTCAGGAATAATATTTGTATCTACGAGTTCATGATATTTCTTTTTTGATTTTTCGAGGAGTTGCGATTCATAACGATCAATATTTTTTCTAAACACAAATGTATACTTGTTTGCATTGGCTTCAATCTTTGTTCCATCTATAAATATTGCGTCTGAATCAATGAGACCATTTGACTCAAGTTGAACTCTAAACTGAATAAAAGCAGATTGAAGTAATGCAGCCATTTGAGGATGTACACGAAAACGATTGATTGTTCGGTAAGAAGGTGTGTGATCTTGTGCTAACCATTTCATTCGAATACTATCGTGGAGCAGGGCTTCGATTTTTCGTCCAGAAAATATAGACTGACTATATGCACAGAGTAAGATTTTTAACATCATTTTGGGATGATAAGAAGAAGCCCCTTGATTCGTACGAAAGTTTTCAAACACAGTATTTGGGATACTTTCTACCAAGTTATGTATCGTTATTGAGATGTCATTTTCGGGGATAAGTACTTCTAAATCCATTGGCAGTGTGATTTGATTCATGTTATAATTCTTATACATAAGATTCCTCTTTTCGTGTTTGTGTAGTTACTTACATTGTATCTGAGGGTCTTATTTTTTTGTACTAATAATGTGTTGAATTCAACATAAAAAAGCGCACACTACTCCCCCAAGGAGTAGTGTGCGCTTTTTAATTTAGGATAGACTTATGTCCCAGTCCCTTTTTATGGTTTAAATAAGAACATTTCTCTCGTATATTTTGGTAGAAACTTTAAGCATAGTTTGTCGACGATAAATGCAGCGATGACAGGAACGATGAGATACGCCACTGTAAGTTTAGCGATATTCATACTCGTACTACCGTCCATTAACGCTAACGAGTTAATTGGACCAACTAATCCTGTGTGACCAAAACCTGCTGACATCGGTGTACCTTGAACGTTCATAAAGTATCCTGTCGCACCGACGATAATTCCGTTAATGACTAACGGCACTGCGATAATTGGGTTTTTGAAGTACACAGGCATCATCATTTTACCTGTACCGATGATGAGAGCGATAATCGTACCTTTGTTGTTAATTCCAATTGAACCGAATAAAAACGTCATACATGCTGTTAAAATTCCTAAGTTTGCTGCACCACTCGCAAGTCCAGAAAGACTTACAACAGTCGCAATCGCAACGAGTGAAATTGGTGTTGCGAGAAATGCAGAGTAAAATACACAAATTAAAATCGTCATGAGAAGCGGATTTAAATCTGTAAAGTGCGCAATTAATTCACCTAAACTTGTCGTCACAAGTTTTGAGTACGGTAAGATCATTAATCCGATTAAACCGGGAACGACACCACCGAGAAACGGTAAAAATACGATGTTCAGAGATCCGAGTTTATCGCCAATGAATACGATAATAGCCGCTGCAATAATGAGCGTAATTAAAACGTTAATTAGATCTCCCATTCCTTGTAAACGGACACCCGTTTCTTCAAACACTAACGCTCCAGAACCAATTAACGCTGCTCCACCTAAAATAACGCTACGAATTCCGTCAAACTTTAAGTTCATCCCCGCTAATACACCAATAATCACTGACGTAATTAACTGAAACGAACTGACTGCATTACCGATCGTTATAAAGATATCAGAATAACGTCCAAAAAACTTTAGTACTTCTCCGAGTAATGCACTAGAAATTAATGCAACGACGATACCAATCGCCATCCCATTTAATATATTAAAAAAGAAATCCTTTTTAGACATTTTCATACGAAAGAATCACTCCGTAATATGTATTTTTCATAATCATATCCCTTATATGGTGAATAAACAATATGTATTTTGAAAGGTTGAATAAAATTTTGATTATTAAATAAAAATAAAAAACCTTACCGATATAAAAATCGGTAAGGATTATTTTAGAATACGTTGTCTGGATTTTCTCTTTCCATATCTGTATTTGGATGTTCTTCTACATGTTCATGATACTCTTCTAACTTATCTTGGTCTGGCGTTATAGTAAGTCCTAAGTTTCGTCTTTCTAAATCTGCGTCTTTATAGAAACTGATTGTCATTAGGATAATTACGATACTAAATGGGAAAGCAGATATAATCGCTGCTGATTGTAACGCGCCTAGACCTTCGTCACCGCCCGTGAGCAATAGTACAAATGCGATGAGTGACAGTAATACTCCCCAAATGACTTTAATTCCTTTAGGTGGTTGTAACGTTCCGTATGACGTTTGCATACCTAAAACGAATGTCGCTGAGTCCGCTGATGTAATAAAGAATATCGATACTAATAGTATTGCGATTGTTGAAAGTACGACACTTAGTGGTAATTCATTAAATATCGCAAATAACTGTGTTTCTGGTGGTAACGCTAATATGCTGTCTGAATTTTGAGCGACAGTAATTCCTGTCGTTCCAAATACACTAAACCAAATTAAGCTTACGATTGTTGGAACGAGTAATACTGCAATAACAAACTGTCTAATTGAACGTCCTTTTGATACACGTGCAATAAATATACCAACGAAAGGACTCCAACTGATCCACCAACCCCAGTAGTAAATGGTCCAGCTTTTCAGCCATTCAGATTTTTGCTCATAGAGAGGGGCTACGTCGAAACTGTTTTGTAAAAATGTTCCGAGGTAAGATCCTGCAGTTGTTGTCATCATATTTAAAATAAGGATCGTTGGCCCTATGAAAAATAGAGCAACTAATAATAGTACTGCAAGTGACATATTAATGTTACTTAAATATTGAATCCCTTTAGATAATCCACTCCAAGCACTCGCTAAGAATAGAATTGTAACAACAAAAATAATTATAAACTGTACTAAAATATTTTGAGGCACATTAAATAAATAATTCAGACCTGCGTTAATTTGTAACGTACCTACACCTAAAGATACCGCAACCCCAATAACAGTTGCGAATACCGCAAGTACGTCGACGACTGTACCTAATGGACCATCTACTCGATCTCCAAAAATAGGTCTTAACGTTTTAGACAGTAAACCATCTTCGTTCTTTCTAAACTGGAAGTATGCGAGAGATAACGCAACGATTCCATATACCGCCCACGGATGGAATCCGTAGTGGAATATCGTTGAACGCATTGACTCCATGAATGCTTCTTTAGTTTCTCTGTCAGTTGATGGTGGTGCTAGATAATGGGAAATAGGTTCTGATGCCCCGTAGAACACAAGGCCGATCCCCATACCGGCACTGAATAACATCGCTAACCAAGAAATTGTCCTGAATTCAGGTTCGTCATTCGGTTTACCAAGTTTTAATTTTCCAATCGGACTAAATATTAAAAATACTGAAAATAAAATAATTACCGTAACAAGTATCATGTAATACCAACCAAAAGTAACTGTAATATAGTTACTTAATGCTCCAGTCATTTCACCGAATCTTGCTGGCATAAACATACCAAATAAAACAAGAATTAGTACTAAAATTGACGCGTATTTAAACACTGGTGATATTTTTTGCTTACTTTTCTCGGTCATTTTAACACTCCTTTTTTATACACAAGTATATAGACTAACATATTGATACTCATAATAAAAGGGTATTTGAAAATAAAGTAATAATATCTAGTCTAATCTATTGTATTTCTTATTTAAAATTATTATAATTAAGTGTAGATAGAGCATTAAATTAAATGATAATTTTCTAAATTAGTAGGTGAACAACTTTGAAAAAATGGCTACAAAATAAAGGCTTTCGAAATACGGTTATTTGTGCATTCCTTATTATTATAGGGATTGTACTTCAGTACCAAGGCCTTGAAAATGTTGCGATTCCAGTATTTATTGCTGCTTTTTTAATCGGGGGATATTATAGCGCAAAAAACGGAATCGAAGAACTGATTCACGACAAACATTTAAACGTAGACGTACTGATGATTTTAGCTGCCGTTGGTGCATCGATCATCGGTTATTGGATGGAAGGTGCACTGTTAATTTTCATTTTCAGTCTTGCTGAAGCAATGGAATCGATGGCAAACGAAAAAAGCCGAAACGCGATTTCTGAGTTAATGAACTTAACGCCAGACGAAGCACGTCGTTACAATGAAAACGGCGAAATTGAAGTCGTTCCAACTGCTGAGCTAAAAGTTGGAGATCAAGTTCAAGTGCCACGCGGTGAAACAATTCCAATTGACGGAAAACTACTTTCAACTGACACGGTTGTTAACGAAGCATCTGTTACAGGTGAATCCGTTCCTGTTGAAAAAGTAACAGGAGACGAGGTCGTCGGGGGGACGATTAACGAAGGTAACAGAATCGATATGGAAGTCACAGTTGAAGACAGTAACACGTTATTTGCTAAAATTATTCGACTTGTCGATGAAGCGCAGTCTTCACCAAGTAAAACAGCGAGTTTTATTGAGTCAATTGAAGATACTTATGTAAAAGTTGTATTAGTCGGGGTTCCGTTATTTATCGCTTTAGCGTACTTTGTACTCGACTGGGGTTGGACAGAGTCGTTTTACCGTGGGATGGTACTTTTAACAGTTGCGTCACCATGTGCATTAGTCGCAAGTGCAACACCTGCAACACTTTCAGCAATTTCAAACGCTGCACGTAACGGAATGGTGTTTAAAGGCGGTCAAACGATTGACAACACGAATGCGTTAAATGCGATTATATTTGACAAAACAGGTACGTTAACAGTCGGTGAGCCTGCTGTTACAGATGTTTATTACGTAGATGGTGTCGACCACGCACATGTCGATGAGGTTATTAAAAGTGCGGAATCAGGATCTATGCATCCAATTGCAGTAGCGATTTTAGATTACTTAGAAGACACGCCACTCATTGAACTCGATCACGTTGAGGATATTACAGGTAAAGGATTCTTAATTCAAAACAAAGGTAGCGAATGGAAAGTCGGAAAGCATAGTTATGTGTTAGATGAATCTAATATTCAGCTATCTGAAGAAGTGAAGCGTGTCGTAATTGAAAAAGAATCGACAGGAAACACGGTAATTTTCGTGAGTCGTGATAACGAGTTACAAGCGTTTTATGCGCTAGAAGACGTCGTGAAAGAAAATGCGAAAATTGCGATTGAAAAACTTAATAACATGGGTATTCAAACGATTATGGTTACGGGTGATAATGAAAATACCGGAAAGCATATCGCAAAACAAGTTGGTATTAAAGAAGTTCATGCAAATAAAATGCCAGATGAAAAATCTTCTATATTAGATGAATTAAAAGAAAAATATGGTAACATCGGAATGGTTGGAGATGGTGTAAACGATGCACCGGCGTTAGCGAAATCTTCAGTTGGATTTGCGATGGGTTCAGGAACAGATATCGCAATGGAAACAGCAGACGTCGTACTTATTAAAGACGACTTAACGATGATACCGTACTCTATAGGATTATCTAAAAAGATGAAACGAATCGTCATTGCGAACGTTTTATTTGCAATTGCGGTCATCGCGTTACTCATCATTGCGAACCTTTTCCAAGCAATAAACTTACCACTAGGAGTCATTGGCCACGAAGGATCAACAATTCTAGTTATATTAAATGGTTTAAGATTATTAGCGTATAGAGATTAAACATTTGTATTCTTGATGAATAATAGCTTATAATAAACGTACATATAAACGTACGTTTGGAGTGAAGGATATGGAAATTATTACACCCACAAAGGCTAGGGAAAATTTTTATAATATTTTAAAAGAAGTTAATGAAAGTCATAGTCCAATAGTTATTAGTGGTAGCAAATCAAACTCTGAAGCAGTCCTTATTAGTAAAGAAGATTGGGATAGTATTAATGAAACGCTATATTTAGAAAATAACGGTGTATTAAATGTAGTTAGAGAACGAATGGAAGATAATAGTGGTTGGACAGATATTGACGATATCAATTGGGATGAGCTATGAGCGTAACACAGTATAAAGTTATTATTAAAAATAGTGCAAAGACCGATTTGAAAAAGATTAAGCAATCAAACTTAAAGTATAACTTTATGAAGATTATAGAGACATTAAAAAATGATCCCTTTAAATCGACACAATCATTTAAAAAGCTCGTACCAAAAAGTGAGGGAAGATATTCTAGAAGAATTAACCATCAACACAGAGTGGTTTATACAGTAAATGAAGATGAGAAAATCGTCTATATTTACTCATGCTGGTCTCATTATGAATAAACGCCGAGTACAGTTGTACTCGGCGTTATTTTATTTGTTCTTACGTTTACTAAATGATTGATGTGCCTCGGCGATGTCGATTGTTTCATCTGCTAAATTATCGAGTCGGTGCAAGATGTTAACGTCTGTGAGTCGCTTTCCTTCGTATGCTTCTGGTGTGATGAATACATATGATGATAGTACGTGTGCTTTCATGTAGTTTAATATTGGCTTCAGCATCATTTCTGCAACTAAGAAATGTCTATTGGATCCTGCTGTTGAGACGATGGATACTGTTTTTCCTTTTAAGCCATTGATTGGTAATAGGTCGAATAAGTTTTTTAGAACTGCAGGGATTGATGCTTGGAACACTGGGAATCCGATAACGATGACGTCAGCGGCTAACATTTTAGAAATAACTTCTTTTGTGTCACCCGACCAGTCTTCATAATGACGACCATCTGCTAAGTTGAGTGTTTTATCTTTTAAATCGATCATCTCGATATTATGAGTATTATAATGTGTTTCAAAATAATCTGTGACGTATTGTAAAGCAGTTGCCGTTTTTGAACCGACATTCGCTCCAACTAATACTAGTATATTCATTACGTTCTCTCCTATAAAATTATCAATTATATCGTATCATTTTCTTGGTGTATTGTAATATATGACGATTAAAATCAGTCAAATTGTTGATGAAAATGTCAGCGATTTTTTGAAAATATTTAAGAAATCGCTACCATTTTTTGTTTTAATCGCTATAATTAAAAAGAGATTATTATTAGGGGGATTTTCAATGAAGGAAAGTAAACTAGAATCACCAAGACAGATTAACGTCTTTTTAGCAATTATACCGTTCATTGTTATGATCTTTTCGATGTATGTTGCGGTGGTTAAATTTGAAATTGATCCGCACGTGCCGTTAATTCTCGGTACGGCAACTGCTGCGATTGTCGCTCTTATTTGTGGTTATAAGTGGGATTCACTTGAAGAATTTATGTATAAAGGAATCAAACTCGCACTACCGGCTGTCGTTATTATTATTTTAGTTGGTCTCGTCATCGGTTCTTGGATCGGTGGAGGTATTGTTGCGACGATGATTTACTACGGTTTAATTTTATTAAATCCTAAATATTTCTTAGTCACGATCATGCTTATCTGTGCATTAGTTGCACTTGCGATTGGAAGCTCATGGTCAACGATGGCAACGATTGGTGTTGCTGGTATGGGTATCGGTATGTCGATGGGGATTGAACCTGCGATGATTGCCGGAGCTGTTATATCTGGAGCTTATTTTGGAGATAAAATGTCACCGCTATCAGACACGACAAACTTAGCTGCTGGTTTAACACACGTACCGTTATTCGATCACATTAAACATATGTTTTACACGACGATTCCAGGGCTTATTATTTCATTAATCGTATTTTTAATTATTGGACTTAAAGTAATTGGTAACGAAACGTTAAATGATGAAGAGGTGAATAGCATGCTCAATGCGATGCAAGATAACTTTGTCATTTCACCGTGGCTATTTTTAGTGCCAGTAATTGTTATCGTTTTAATCGTATTAAAAATGAGTGCTGCACCTGCACTATTCATCGGTGCGATGCTCGGGGTACTTGCTCAAGTATTTGTTCAAGGTGGATCACTCAGCACGTCAATTGACGTCTTAACAAACGGATACGCTTTAGAAAGTGGTAACGAAAGTGTAGATACACTGTTTAACCGCGGTGGATTACTCGACATGATGTATACTGTTTCGATGACAATCGTTGCGATGACTTTCGCAGGGATTATGGAGTACTCAGGCATGCTTCAATCGATTATGAACCAAATTTTAAAAATCGCAAAAGGTACATTTGGTTTAATTTCAGCTACGCTTGCTTCAGCGTTTTTCACAAACGCAACGTGTTCTGAACAATATATTTCAATCGTTGTACCGTCAAGAATGTACTTAAAATCATATATAGACAATAAACTACATCCGAAAAACTTATCACGAAGCTTAGAAGATGGTGGTACGTTAACGTCAGTATTCATCCCGTGGAATACGTGTGGGGTATTTATATATGGAACGTTAGGAGTGTACGCTTGGGATTACGGCCCATACGCGATTTTAAACTTCTCTGTACCAATTATTGCACTCATTTTAGCTGCGACAGGTATTGGGGTTAAATATATTACTGACAGCGAAAAAGAAGAGTTCTTAGAAGATATTTACGGTTCAGAACAAGCGAAACCAGCAAGCAATGAGTTATAATATACGTATGAAACATATTATTAAACTCATTTTAAGTATCTTTTTTGTGTTTTTCATCAGCATATTTACTGATAAAAAACGCGCAAAATAATGGATCGGAGCTGATGATGATGAAACGCTATATTATGTTGATGTCAATGTCGCTACTTTTAGTTGCATGTTCAACGAATACAGATACAAAAGAGCCGTCCGAAAACGTCGAAGAACCAAAAGAAAATATTGAAGAGAAAGATGTAGATAAAGATATGACAAAAACACGTTACATCGTCTCGTTTAATCGTGACGTTACATTAGAAGACTTAAAAGAATATGGTGTAGAAGAATCAGATGTGATTAATGAGATGGACAACATGAACATGAAAACGATCGATCTCGATGAGTCACAATACGAAAGTTTAAAAGAAGCGCCATTTGTCACGCATATTGAAGCGGATGAAGAAATCGGCATTCCCCCAGGGGAAAAAGAAGATAAATCTGATGAAATGTAATATCACGAAGGCAGACTCCGGTCTGCCTTTTTTGGTACAATGAACCGTGGAGGAGACATATGAGTAAATATTATGCAGTACGTAAAGGGAGAAGCCCTGGTATTTATAGAGATTGGGACACTGCAAAGCGCGAAGTGATGGGTTTTAGCGGTGCAGAATATAAATCATTTAAAACTGAAGATGAAGCACTTAAGTTTATGAATTTAAACAAAAAAGAAGATATAAAGTTAGATGGGCTTATCGCGTACGTTGACGGGAGTTACGATAAGCGATCAGAACGCGCAGGATTTGGTGCAATTCTAATTGAAGATGGTAAAGTAATACACGAAGCGTCAAAAGAAATCGCCATTAATAAAGACGACAATTTATGGAACGTCAGCGCTGAAATTGGTGGTGTGCTATATGCAGTTAACTACGCGATTTCACATCAGTACGATAAAATTCACGTCCATTATGACTATGCAGGTTTAGAAAAATGGGCAACGAAAGAGTGGCGCGCCAATAAACCGACAACAAAAGAATATCAGAAGCAAATGGAGCAACTGATGCAACAAATCAAAGTCGACTTTATAAAAGTAAAAGCACACACTGGAGATTTTTATAACGAGCGCGCAGATGATCTTGCAAAACAATCGATTATGGAGGACTAAATGGTGAAAAAATTATTGTTTTTTGACATTGACGGAACACTTTATAATACATCGGTCAAAATACCAGAATCTACAAAACGTGCGATTGAGTCTCTTAAAAAAGATGGACATACGTTAGTCATTGCGACAGGTCGCGCACCGTTTTTATTTAAAAACTTAAGAGAAGAGTTAGGAATCGACTCATATATCGCATTAAACGGACAATACGCAGTCGTTGATGGAGAAGTGATTTACAAAAATCCGATTCCGAGTGACTTGTTAGAAGAAATATCTAAGGACGCTAAAAAACATAACCATCCAGTCGTCTATTTAAACGATACACATATGGTGTCAAATATAAAAAGTCATAGCCGAATCGACGAAGGGCTAGGCTCTTTAAAGTTCGATGAATCACCTGGACATAACGAAAACTTTCATCTTGAAAACGAAGTGTACCAAGGATTACTCTTTTGTACAGAAGATGAAGAAGACTATTATAAAGAAAGATATAGTGAGTTAGACTTTTTAAGATGGCATCGAGTGTCGTTAGACGTAATGCCAAAAGGCGGATCTAAAGCAGAAACAGTTAAAAAAGTGATCGAAAAGCTCGGATTTAATGAAGATGACGTCTATGCATTTGGAGACGGACCGAACGATTATGACATGTTAAAGCTCGTTAAGCACTCTGTTGCGATGGGTAACGGTGTCGATGAAACGAAATCAGTCGCCGAATATGTCACGAGTCACGTCGATGACGACGGATTATATCATGCGTTAAAACATTATAAACTCATTTAAATAAAACAAGCCGTGTCCGTATAAACGGACGCGGCTTTTATAATGGTCGAACGAATATAAATTGTGCGATTGTTGAGGATATATATACGATTTCTCCGTTTGTTTCATTGTATAGTTCGTATGAGTCAAGCATATCATCGAAGTTTTTTACCGTGACGACGTCGTTTATATTTAAGTTTTGGTTTTTAAAGTAATGTACGAGTCGGTCTTCGTTTACGAAACGCTGGATGACGACAGAGTCGTCGATGTTTATGTCCGGTAAGATCTTCGCGTGGCGATCTGCGATTTCCATATCTTCAGGTAAAATTGCTCCGCCATGTGGACAATATTTTGGACGTCCTAGATATTCGTATATTCTTTCAGCGAGTTTATCTGAAGTCGAGTGCTCTAATAGTTCAGCTTCGTCGTGAACCTCATCGATAGAAAAACCAAGTTTTTCAACGAGAAACACTTCCCATAGACGATGTTTATGGACGAGTCGTTTTGCTTCTTCTGCGCCTTCAGCGGTAAGCATACTTCCGTGATACGGCTTTAAATCGATCCAGCCGATTTTAACTAGGCTGTTCATCATCTCAGTAACAGTTGGTGGTGAAATATTGAGTTTTTGAGATATCGATTTATTAGATACTCTAGAAAACTCGCCACCGAGTTCATATATGATTTTTAAGTAATCTTCTCTCGTCGGACTCATGTATAAACCACCCTTCGTTATGTAACTTAATTATGCAATGAATATGAATCTCGTGCAACATTCGTTTATTTTATCATTTAAATAGGATACGTTATAATGTAAGAATAGAAAAATATGTTCGAAAAAAGTTAAGGAAGTGTATGAATATGACAAGAATGATAGACATCATTACAAAAAAACGGGACAATATCGAATTATCAAAAGAAGAGATTAAATCGTTTGTTCAAGGATATACAAATGGAGATATCCCAGATTATCAAGCATCGAGTCTACTGATGGCAATCTTTTTAAACGGTATGACAGAAGATGAAGTTGCAACGTTAACGATGGAAATGGTTGAGTCTGGAGACCAAATCGACTTATCTGGAATCGAAGGGTTTAAAGTAGATAAACACTCGACAGGTGGAGTTGGTGATACTACGACGTTAGTATTAGCACCACTCGTTGCAGCAGTTGGCGTTCCAGTGCCTAAAATGAGTGGAAGAGGGCTAGGGCATACAGGTGGAACGGTTGATAAGCTTGAAGCGATGGAAGGATTCCATGTTGAATTATCTCAAGAAGAATTTATCGATCTCGTAAACAAACAAAAACTTGCACTAGTCGGACAATCAGGTAACTTAACTCCGGCAGATAAGCTGATTTACGCTTTACGTGACGTTACAGGAACAGTAAACTCGATCCCACTAATCGCAAGTTCGATTATGTCTAAAAAAATCGCAGCAGGTGCAGATGGTATCGTTCTCGATGTAAAAGTTGGTGACGGCGCATTTATGAAAAACGAAAAAGACGCAGAGGCACTCGCACATACGATGGTACAAATTGGTAATAATGTCGGACGAAATACGATGGCAGTTATTTCAAGCATGGAAGAGCCACTCGGTTATGCGATTGGTAACGCGCTAGAAGTGATTGAAGCAATTGAAACGTTAAAAGGGAAAGGTCCAGAAGATCTTACGGAATTATCGCTTGTCCTCGGTAGTCAAATGGTTGTTCTTGGTGGCGGTGCAAACAGTTTAGAAGAAGCACGTGGACTATTAGAGAAAGCAATCGAAGATGGTTCGGCACTTGAAAAATTTAGACAACTTATCGTTAGTCAAGGTGGTAACGGTGACGTGATTGATGACTACAGTCTATTACCTACTGCTGAATATACGATTGAAGTAAAATCAGACAAAGCAGGATACGTCACGCAAATTGAGTCTGAAAATATGGGAGTAGCAGCATCGATTTTAGGTGCTGGACGTGAAACGAAAGAAAGTGAGATTGACTTAGCGGTCGGTATCGTTCTAGAGAAAAAAGTTGGAGATAAAGTAGAAGTTGGAGACACACTAGCAGTGATTCACTCTAACAAAGAAAATGTGGATGACGTCATTTCACGCGTTAAAGATTGTTATACGTTTGGTGAAGAAGAAGTTCATCCAACACTCATTAAAAAAGTGATTACAGAATAGAGGTGTATATATTGAAACGATGGATTCCGCAATATGACAAGCTTAGAGAAACATCAAAAGAAAAAGTAGATGCACAGTTAAACGAGCTAGATTTAGAAAGAGTTAAATCTGTCTATGAAGACGTATATGTAAATCAGACGACGTTTGATACGTCAAACGTTGAAGAAGTCCCGTACGTGACAAAAGAAGAGTTAGACGTAGAAGCATTAGAACGTTTAGCACATACATCGATTGAAAACGGAAAAGTCGCGGTACTTTTAATGGCTGGTGGACAAGGGACACGCCTCGGGTACGACGGTCCGAAAGGTACCTTTACGTTTGACGACGTATCGCTTTTTGAACTTCAAGCGC
Source organism: Nosocomiicoccus sp. HMSC09A07 (assembly GCF_001808485.1). NCBI lineage: Bacteria > Bacillati > Bacillota > Bacilli > Caryophanales > Staphylococcaceae > Nosocomiicoccus > Nosocomiicoccus sp. HMSC09A07. Next base: position 3,505 of record NZ_KV793632.1, on the reverse strand, counting down.
GTCAAATCTTAAAATATAAAAAAGAAGACGTGTTAAACGTTCATTGGTACATTATGACGAGCGACATTAATCACGATGAAACAGTTCAATTTTTCGAAGAAAAAAACTACTTCGGATTACCAAAAGAAAATGTTCACTTCTTTAAGCAAGAGCATTTTCCGTCTCTATCAAAATCTGGAGAGTTACTATTAACTAAAGAAGAAGAAATAATGATTACACCGAACGGAAACGGTGGAATATTTAGTGCGCTTAAAGCGAGCGGTATGCTAGAAGATATGAAATCGCGTGGCGTTGAAGCGGTGTTTATGAATAACGTTGACAATGTCGTCGTAAAAGTACTCGACGAAGTACTTGTCGGTCTTCATTTAGATGAAGAAAATGAAGTGACGTCAAAATCGATCACGCCTAAACTAAATGAAAGTGTCGGTCGACTCGCGTTACTTGACGGTAAGAAAACAGTCGTTGAATACACTGAAATTCCTGACGGAGAAGACGCGTCATTTACAAATGGAAACATCGGGATTCACGTATTTAGTATTCCGTTTATTGAAAAAGCGGCAGAAGCGGATATGCCATATCACCTCGCGCTTAAAAACTTGGAATTTTTAGATGATGATTTAAAGCTAGTAAAAGAAGAAGCGTTAAAATTTGAAAAGTTCTATTTCGACGCATTTATCGTTGCAAATAAACATAAAACGCTTCAAGTGGACCGTGCAGGAGAATTTTCACCACTTAAAAACAAAGAGGGTCAAGATAGTGTGGAAACAGCGCGTCGTGATCTTGAGAGATACGAACTGATATAGATGAAAGAAAATAATATCTCAGTTGAAAAAACTTTAAAACACATTATTCCTTTATCGTTTGGTGAAGAAGTAGGAAATAGCGTCAGTCACGGTGTCGCGACATTTCTATTTATATTTTTACTCCCTTTTACTGCGATATATATGTATGTAGAAGGTGGGACGATGCATGCGTTTGGCGGTAGCGTGTATGTCATTTCAATCATTACGATGTTTTTATCGTCGACGATTTACCATATTATGGCACCAGGCACACATCACAAGTATGTCATGCGTTTAATTGACCATAGTTGTATATACATTGCGATTGCCGGTACGTATACACCAGTCGCGCTTAGCGTTATCGGTGGATTTTCTGGATATACGATTCTCATACTCCAGTGGAGTGCAGCCATTTTAGGTGTACTATATAAGACGTTAAGCCCAAAAGTCAGTCCAAAAATTAGCTTAGCATTTTATCTTGTGATGGGATGGATGATCGTACCGTTTTTACCTGCCGTATTATTTGGTACAAATATTATGTTTTTAGTCATGCTTTTTATAGGTGGCGTATTATATACAATTGGCGCATGGTTCTATGCGCAAAAAGATAAGCGATACTTCCATATGATATGGCACTTCTTTATAATTATCGCGAGTGTCGCTCATTATATCGGTATCGTGTTCTACATGATTTAACATAAAATCAGACTTCATACGCATTTTATTGCATGAAGCAATCGCTTATTATGATAATATAAGTTCAAATAGCGATTATCGAGAGGGGATTTTAAATGATAACAGAGTCAGAAGTACGTCAAATAGTGGAGAGTGTAAACGATCCGATTTTAAACGTACCGATTTCTGAAACGAATGGTATCGAATCAGTCAAAATAATAGAAGATAAAGGACACGTCAGCTTAAAGATTTTAATTGGACGTTTAGGGGGACAAGAACAGTTAGACTTACAAATTAAAATCGTTAATTTATTAAAAGAAGCGGGCGCTAACAGTGTCGGTCTTCGTTTTGACGAATTACCAGAAGAAGAAATTAATAAACATAAAGCGACGATGGGTAACCAATACGAAAGTCAGTTTGATATGGAGAAAACGAAGTTCATCTCTGTAGCATCTGGTAAAGGTGGCGTTGGTAAATCAACGGTTACGGTAAACCTTGCGGTTAAATTACAAAAGCTTGGTAAAAAAGTTGGAATCATCGACGCAGATATATACGGGTTTAGTGTGCCAGATATGATGGGGATTTCAGAGCAACCCGAAATTAAAGATAAAAAAATTATTCCGGTTGAACGCTTCGGGGTTCAAGTTATTTCTATGGGATTCTTTGTTGAAGAGAATACGCCTGTCATTTGGAGAGGGCCGATGCTCGGTAAAATGTTAACGAGCTTCTTTAAAGAAGTAGAATGGGGCGACCTAGACTATCTTCTACTCGATTTACCACCTGGAACAGGAGATGTGGCGCTCGACGTGCATCAAATGTTACCGGAAAGTAAAGAAATTATCGTAACGACACCACATCCAACAGCGGCATTCGTTGCTGCGCGTGCAGGAGCGATGGCGATTCATACGGAACACGAAATTTTAGGTGTTGTAGAGAATATGTCTTATTTTGAAAGTAAAGAAACAGGCAATAAGGAATATATATTCGGTAAAGGTGGCGGACAAAAACTCGCGGAAGAGTTAAACGTGCCGTTACTCGGGCAGATTCCACTTGGCCAACCAAACTTTGACAAAGAAGACTTTGCACCGTCCGTTTACCTTGAAGGTGAAATTAGCGATCATTATGAGAAAATCGCAAAACGCATTATCGAGGAAGAAGAATGAGTTCAAAATATGTTGTTAAGTTTTACTTTACGACGTTAATTATCGGTGTGATTGCGTCTACATTTATCAGTCTGTTTACAGAATATGAAAATGTCACGAGTCATTTGTTTAAAGGGGACTTCTCTGAGTTTTTCATCGGTTTAATATGGATTATAGGATACGGACTTATTATCGCGACTGTCGCACAAGTCGTTTTCTATATTTACTTATTCATTAACCCACTTGGGCTCGGGATATTTAGAGGCATTTGGCCATACGTACAAATACTTCTTATTATGTATGCGATATTCGATCTTTTCTACTTAAGATTTTTCAAGGTTGGAAAAGACCACGGCTCAACGCTTGAGTTTATATGGATACCAATTATTGTCGTAATTGTTGGATTCGTAGTCGCATATGTTAAAAATAAACAAGTCGAAAAGAATATCTTTATACCGTCGTTATTCTTTATGATATTTATGACGTCGTTAACACTACTACCATTTATATCAGTAGAAGATACGACTTGGATATACCGTTCGATATTTACTGTACTCATATTAAATGCGTACCAATTACTTAGATTGCCAAAATATATTGAAGCATCTAAAGAAGATAAAATCGCACGCGGTATCGTTAACAAAGACAAATAAAAGTCTATAACTTTAGAGCGCTACACCAGCGCTCTAAAGTTTTTTAAAAAAAGATATATTTTTACGCTTGACCATCTTTTGTTTACTTGGTATTATATAAAAGTCGTCAAAATCAAGAAACGACAGACACACGAAAAATAAATTTTATAATATCAAAAAATAACTTGCTTTAATTTTTTGAACGTGCTATAGTAGATATTGCGCTTTTCAAAAGTGCGCCAAATGAACATTGAAAACTGAATGACAATATGTC